>JBBSGZ010000072.1:0-19590 GCA_038253555.1 Thermoanaerobaculia bacterium | reverse complement strand
GGGGGCCCCCGCCCCGGCCCGCCCGCCGACACCCGGCGGGCAGATCCCGCTGTCCGATAAGCCGGGATTAGCGGACCCGCCCCTGATCCGGCCCCCGAGGCTCGCCGCTTCGCGGTTTACATAACCGGCGTTATGTACAAGCCGGTGCCGGTCACCCGGCGCCGGAACTCCGCGCGGCGCGGGGCACCGGGCCACCGCGAACCGTCAGTCGCGAGTACGCGCCTGACCGTACGCCCGCGCCCGTGCGCCCGGGAGCGCCTGGTCCTCCAAGGCGAACGAAGATCGTGTAGAATTCACCCGTCCACCGCGCAATTTCGCGCGGGGATGTATTCGCCCTGCAGGCCGTAGGTCCTCAGGACGAGGGCAGTTCAGCGTGGCTGGACGCCGGAAGGAGCTTCACATGAAGCCTGTCACGTTCTCCATTCCCATCTTTTCCTTTCGCCGAATCGAGACCCCCTACGAGCGAGCCCACGGGTACCGGAATTACCTTGCGGTCGTCGACGCACGCCATCTTCCTGACCTCACCGATTGGCGCGAGCTCAATGTGCGCGACCCCAAGCTACGTGGCCGCGTTCCCAATGCGATTCGGCGCTCGTTCGACGAGAAAGGCGACGACTTCCTCTTCATGAACCGCGGGCTCGTCATCGCGGCCGAGAAGGTCGATTTCAAAGATACGCCGTCGGCAGAGAAGCGAATCGACATCATCATGCGCGATCCTCAGATCCACGGCCTTCTGGACGGGGGCCACACCTATCGTGTCGTGCGGGAGTCGGCGCGGGAGATGCCGGCGGAAGCCGCGCCGCGTTACGTCCGGATCGAGATCATGACTGGTTTCGAACGCGACACGATCAGTGACGTTGTGGAGGCCAGAAACACGTCGAACCAGGTCCGAGACGAGTCGCTGGCGAATCTCCGTCAGGAGTTCGAACCGCTCAAGGAAGTGCTTCGCGGACAACCGTACTTCGATTCCATCGCGTGGAGTGAATATGAGGAATTGCAGTCCGGCGACCCGAAACCCATTGACGTCCGAGACATCATCTCGTACCTGATCACGTTCGACACGGGGGCGTTCAACAGCACGACTCAGCCGCTCATCGCGTACAAGGACAAGCGGGCCTGCCTCCATCACTTCCAGAAGAATCAACCCCGGCTGCGGAAGCTCTACCCGCTGCTGCCGGACATCCTCCGGGTTTGGGATGAAATCCACGAGAACTGGTCCACGTGGTACGGCGAAGGGCGCGAGGAGGAGGCGGGCATTCGCGGCCGATTCGGGAAGTTGACGGCTGTAGTCGCGGCCCCGGAAATGCTCTACTTCAAGAACAAGAAAGTCCCCTACCGGATCCCTGAAGCCTACAAGTATCCCATCCTGAGTGCGACACGCGCAGTCATCAAGAATAGAGGGCGTGGCGTACGCTGGTCGACGAATCCCACGGAATTGCTCCAGCAGGTCGGCCCGCAGCTCACCACCGTCGTCGGGAATATCGTCCGCGCCACCAACAACCCCAATAAGGTGGGCAAAGATGTCGGAACCTGGTCCAGCTGCTACTTGGTCGTAGAAAGCGCGCTTCGCGGCACGATGACGCAGGAGGCAGAGAAAAGGATTCACGAGCTCGAGGCTCAACTCGCCGCGCTGAAACAGTCGCGGCGGATCGCTCAATAACACAGGACAGAAATGCGGTTGCGGCGGAGGCCGGTCCACTCTGATCGGCCTCCGCCATTCTCTACCAGCGCCCCATCCGTTTCTGCTCAACAGGCAGCGGTGTCCGACCGAACGAGGCCGCCGCTGCGTTCCCGTTTGCGTGCCCGGTTTTCGAGGGTAGGGTCTAAGTTGGTGGAGCTGATCGGGATCGAACCGACGACCTCCTGAGTGCGATTCAGGCGCTCTCCCAAACTGAGCTACAGCCCCACACTGTTGCGAGAGGGCGGGCAGAATAGCACGAGCGGCGGGCTGTCGGAACCCCCCCAAGACCCCTCCCGTTCCCCGATAGGATCGCTGCGTGGAGCAGGCCGTCGACATTCCCGCCATTCTGCTCGCGTTTGCCGCGGCGCTCCTCGGCGCGAAGCTCCTGGGTGAGCTCGCAGAGCGGCTGGGGCAGCCGGCCGTTCTCGGCGAGCTGCTCGCCGGGGTCCTGCTCGGTCCGTCGCTTCTCGGCTGGGTCCCGCTCTCCGGCGCTCTCCTCCTCCTCGCGGAGATCGGCGTCATCCTCCTTCTCTTCGAAGTCGGACTGGGGACGGACCTTCAGGAGCTCCTGCGGGTCGGCGGGCCCGCGATCGCGGTCGCTCTCGCCGGGATGGCGCTGCCGTTTGCCGGCGGATACCTTCTGACCCGCGCTCTGGCATATTCCGCGATCACGGCCATCTTCGTGGGAGCGGCGCTCACCGCGACGTCGATCGGCATTACGGCCCGCGTTCTCTCGGAGCTGAAGGTGCTCGAGACCCGCGAGGGCCGGATCATTCTCGGCGCGGCCGTGGTCGACGATGTTCTCGGACTCGTCGTGCTCGCGATCGTCAGCCAGATTTCCGAAAAAGGACCCGTGGGTCCGGGTACGGCCTTCCGCGCGGCCATCCTCGCTGTCGGTTTTTTCGCCGTCGCGCTGCTCGCCGGGATTCCGCTCGGGCGGCGCCTCATCCGGTTCGTGGGCCGGGGCAACGTGCGGGGCGTTCTGGTGGCCGCGTCCGTCGGGTTTGCTCTCCTCATGGCGGCGGCGGCGCGGCGGGCCGGCTCTGCCGAGATCGTCGGCGCGTTTGCGACCGGCCTCGTGCTGGCGCGGACGAATCGCCGGCACGACATCGACCTGGCTCTGCGGCCCGTCGTCGACATCTTCGCGCCCCTCTTCTTCGTCGCGGTCGGAGCGCAGGTGGACGTCACTCTGCTGAACCCGTTCCACGCCGCCAACCGGCCCGCGCTTCTTCTCGCGCTCGGGCTGACGGTCATTGGCTTCGCGGGCAAATTTGCCGCGGGATTCTTTGCCGGTCCCGGCTCGCGCCACGCATTCATCGGGGCGGGGATGGTTCCGCGCGGCGAGGTGGGCCTCGTCTTCGCCTCCGTGGGAAGGGCTTCGGGCGCGCTTCCCGCCGGGGTCTTCGTCGCGGTAGTCCTGACCGTGTTTGCCACGACGTTTGTGGCGCCCCCGCTCTTGAAAGCCATGTCCCGGGGGAGCGCTCTGGCGTGAGCGGGCGGAATGCCCGGGGCGGCGCTCCGCTCCCGCCCCGAGCGGAACGTCTTGCGGCGCTCGAGTCCCGAACCTTCGACGCGCTCGTGGTCGGCGGCGGAATCACCGGAGCGGCGACCGCGCGCGATCTCGCCTCGCGCGGCCTTTCGGTCGCGCTCGTCGAGAGGGAGGATTGGGCATCGGGGACTTCGTGGCGCTCCTCGAAGCTAGTGCACGGGGGTTTGCGATACCTGGCGAAGGGCGATCTCCTGCTCGTCTTCCAGTCTCTGGCCGAGAAAGCGCGGCTTCTACGCCTCGCGCCGCATCTCGTGGCGCCGCTCGAATTCCTTTTCGCGATCCTGCACGGCCACTGGGTCTCACCTCCGACCCTGGCGGCCGGCCTCACGCTGTACGACGCGCTGGCCTTCGGCCGCGGCCACCGCCACCGGTGGCTTTCCGCCAGAGCCACAGTGGAGGCCGAGCCGTTGCTCGAAGGCTCGAACCTCATCGGGGGGGCGCTTTACGCCGACGCCTCGACGGATGATGCGCGGCTGACTCTCGAAAACGTGCTCGATGCGGGCGCGCTCGGCGCGGTGGTCGTCTCGCGGGTCTCCGTCGAGTCCTTTCTGCGCGGAACAGCCGGGGGCGAGGTCGAAGGAGTGGCGGCGCGGGACGTCGTGACGCGAAGCGAGCTCCGGATCCGAGCGCGCGTGACCGTCGAGGCGGCGGGTCCCTGGACCGACGCGCTCCGCAGGCAGGAAGTTCCGGGCGCTTCGCCGACCGTGCGGCTCTCGAAGGGCGCGCACATCACGGTGCCATTTGCCGTGCTGCCGGTCCGCCGGGCCGTCGCGATCCCGGCCGAGCGGGGAAGGCTCGTTTTTGTGATTCCGAGCGGGCCGGTGACGCTGATCGGCACGACCGACGCCGACTACACCGGGTCGGTGGACGGAGTGAGGGCGACGCCTTCGGACGTCGAGTACCTGCTGGCCCGCGCCCGCGAGGCCTTCCCCGGCCGGGCGCCCGGGCGGACGGACGTGATGTCCGCTTTTGCGGGGCTGCGGCCCCTGCGGTTCGAGCCGGGCAGGGACGTCACCTCGATGAGCCGGGAGGAGTCCCTGGACGTTTCTCCCGGCCGCGTCGTCGTCACCGGAGGGAAGCTCACCACTCACCGCCGGATGGGGCGGCGCGCAGGCGACGCCGTCGCGGAACAGCTCCGGGCCCGGGGAGTCGCGAGCGGAAAGAGCGCCACCGCCGACCGGATGTTCCCGGGCGCTCCGGAAGGGTCGATGGAGGCGTTCGTCGAGCGCTTCGTCCGGGAGGCGCCCGCGACCCTCCCCGAAGCGGCGGCGCGGCACCTCGCCCGCCGCTACGGCACGCGCGCGGGCGGCCTTCTTGCGGTCCTCGCGGAGAATGGACTCTCGAGCGCGCTCGTGAGCGGCCTTCCCGATCTGGAAGCGGAGGTGATTTTTGCCGCCCGGTTCGAAGACGCGCGCAGCGCGGCGGACGTGCTCATCCGGCGAACGCATCTTTTCTGGCAGGCCCCGGACCAGGGCGTCGCCGCGCTGCCGCGCGTTCAGCAGCTCCTGGGGGAGGAGCTCCGATGGACGAAGGAAACGGAGGCGATTTCGCGGGACGAATACCTCCGGGAGGTCGAGAAGTCCCGCAGCGCTTTCGCCGGCCTTGGGAGCCCGCCTCGACCGAGAACGCCTTAAACGGTCTTCAGGTCAGCGAGCGTGGCGGAAAGGAGCGATCGCCTCTCCGCGTCGAGACGCTCGAAGATCGGTTCCAGGATGGTCACGACCTTGTCCTGCTCTTCCGGGGAGATGGAATACAGATTCGGCGACACCGCGTCGACGATCTCGGCGACGGTGAGCTTTTCGGGCGCGACGGCCAGGGAGAAGGCGCGGGAGCCCTCCGGCCGAACGAGCCCGTTCTCCTTCAGGCACTCCAGAATCTGCTCAGCCTCTCGGGAATCTGCCTCCTGTTCGCGGTACAGCGAGTCGATTCCGAAGACGCCGCCTCCCGAAAGCTTCAAGAGCATGCGGATCGCGTTCTCGGCTCGGCCGGCGCGGATCCCCCCGATCGAACGCTTCTTCGCCGAGTGCGTCTGGAGGACGTGCGTGAGCTCGACGCCGATCAGGATGACCACCCAGACGAGAAACACGGAGATCAGCGAAAGCAGGATCAACGTCAGCGACCCCGTGATGAGGTTGATCGACGAAAGCGTCCGGACGTAGATCCCGAACAGGGCGCGCAGGAGCTCGAGAAGCGCCCCCCCCGTGCCGCCCGCGATCGCGGCCGAGGACCAGTGCACCCTCGCATTCGGGAGGAAGCGGTAGAGAAGCGTCAGTCCGGCGACTTCGATCGCGAACGGGAAGAAGGAGACGGCGACGTTCCTGGCGAGGGAGGTCGTCGCCGGCGTGGTGCGAAGCATCTGGATTCCGAGACCGAAACCTCCGAAAAGAAGGGTCAACGAGAAGAGGACGACGAGGTAGAGGGAAATCCGGGAGAGCCAGTCGCGGCGGCTCGGAGCTCCCCAGACGGCGTTGACGATGCGCTCGATCGTCGAAATCAGGCGCAGCGACGCCAGGACCAGAATCACGAGCCCGATCCCGGAGATCGTCGTGGACTCGGACACGAATTCCCTCAGGCTGCCCGTCACGCGGGCGGTGTGGTACGGCAGGATGGCGTTGACCGCGTCCAAGATCCCGCTCACGTTCTCCCGAAAAAAGGCGGCGAGCACGAGGGAAAAGGTGGCGAGCAGCGGCACCGCGGTCAAAAGCGTCGCGAACGCGAGCGAGCTCGCGAGATCCGCCCCACGATCCGCGCGGAAGCCGCGCACCGTCTCTCCGGCGGTCTCTTTGACGAGGACGAGCGATTTCAACAGGCGGGGGGGAAGGCGGGGCCATCGCTCCCGGGCGCGCTCCATGGCGGTCATCCTGCGCGGCACGGATGTCTAGTCGGCTCGGAAGCGCGGTCCCGATTTGCCCCTCCGCGAAGGCGCGCGGCCTCGGAGAACGGCGGGGGATTTGCAGGAGAGAGACACCGGCCCTAGGGTATATGATTGAAATTCGTCATTTTTTGGAGGTGAGGGATGGCAAAAGACACACCGTTTGACCGCGCCCGCGACTTCGTCGAGGAGAAGATCGACCAGACAAAAGACGTTCTCGGCGAGTCCTACACGCGCGCCCGTGACCAATTCGGCGACGCGGGGGAGGACTTCCGGAAGAACATGAAGTCGACGAGCAAACGCCTCGAAAAGGATTACGGGTACCTCTGGACGGACGCCCGCAAGTACATCCGCGAAAACCCGGGCACTTCGGTCGCGATCTCGCTCGGTGTCGGACTTCTCTTCGGGTTCCTGCTCCGCGGCGACGACTGATCGGCGAAACCGGCCGGGGTGCGGAGCGCGGCCTCTCGCCCCAGCCCCTTTGTCTCTTCCGGGGTGTTGATGACGCGCGTTGAACCCATCGAGCGGGCCCTTCCGTCGGACTGGAAGCGCGTCATTCGCGACCAGCCCCTGCTTTCCGTCTGCGCCGCGATGGCGGCGGGGATTTACCTGGGGCGCCATCATGCCCGGCAGCTTCTCTCCGCCGGAATCAGCCTCGGCCTGGCGACCGCGATGGACGGGGCGAAGCGGCGGTTTCGCTAGTCTTCCGGAATGGCAGCCTGCCGCCGGAACGCGCGGCGGAAGCGGGAAATCAAGGTCGAGAGCGGGCGCCCGCCGTGCTCCATATAATCGGGTCGTGACACATCGCCCATCGCTTCATCCGGCGCTTTCGACGTTCGCGTCGAGCGCGGGTTGAGCCTGCAAGATCGGTCAGTTCGACCTTTCCGCGCTTCTCGCGAAGCTCCCCAATCCGGTGGATCCCAACCTCCTGGTGGGAAACCGCCATGCGGATGACGCGGCCGTCTACCGCCTCGGGGGAGGACAGGTGATGGTCCAGACCGTCGACTTTTTCACCCCCGTCGTGGACGATCCGTGGACGTTCGGCCAGATCGCCGCCGCCAACGCGCTGTCGGACGTCTATGCGATGGGGGCGCGGCCGGTGCTCGCCCTCGCGCTGGCCGCTTTTCCGACGAGCGAGCTGTCGACCGAAGTCCTCGAGGCGATCCTCCGCGGCGGCGCGGAGAAAGTCGGAGAGGCGGGCGCCGTGATCGGAGGCGGTCACTCGATCGATCACGACATCCCTCTCTACGGTCTCTGCGTGACGGGTCTCGCGGCGGAGTCCGCCATCGTGACCAACGCCGGCGCCCGGCCGGGAGACCTCCTAGTGCTGACGAAACCGCTCGGCGTGGGAATCACGATTTCGGCCGGAAGGGCCGACGCGCTCGGCGCGGGCCGCGTGACCCGCTTCTTCCGCCGCCCGGTGCTTTCGGACGGCGGGCTCGAGGAAGCGATCGCCGTCATGACTGCCTTGAACCGCGGGGCGGCCGAAGCGATGACGGGCCTCGACGTGCATGCCGCCACGGACATCACCGGGTACGGCCTGCTCGGGCACGGCTGGGAGATGATGGAGGCCTCCGGCGTCACGGGAGAGTTCTTCGTCGGCGAAATCCCGCTGCTGAGCCGGGCCAGAGACCTCGCTGCGCGCGGCATCGCTCCGGATGGGTCCCGCGTCAACCTCCGGAACCTTCGTCCCCGGACAGAGCTCGAAGACGGGGTGACCGATGAGGACCTTCTCCTCCTCTGCGACGCCCAGACCTCCGGCGGGTTGCTCGTGTCGATCGCGGCCGGCGATGCCGAGGCCTATACGGCGAAATGCCGGGAATCGGGCACGCCCGCCGCCCGCGTCGTCGGGCGGGTGCTCCCACCCGGCCACACGCGCCTGCGGGTCTCCCCGAAACGGAACATAGAGAACTGACGAGGACGGAAAGAAAGGCACAAAGGAAATCATGGCGAGAAACGACGAAGAAGAATGGGTTGAGGTCGCATCCACCGGTCAGGATGAGGAGGCCTCGCTGATCGCCGGGCTCTTGAAGTCCGAGGACATCCCCTGCGAGGTCGAGGGCCCGGCCGGCGGATCGCCCTGGCCGGAGAATCTGGGCGCCTTCGGCATGAGCCGGGTGATGGTGCCTCCCGAGCGCGCGGATGAGGCGAAAACCCTTCTTGCCCGCCGTGAGCGCGATTTCGAGAAGAGCGAAAGCGAGAAGGAGAAGCTCGAGGGATGAACCCGCTTCCGCCGGGCTCCCGGATCGGCCGATTCGAAGTCTCCGGCCTCCTCGGCGAGGGGGCGATGGGGATCGTCTATCTCGGGCACGACCCGCAGATCGAGCGCCCCGTCGCGATCAAGACGGTGCGGCCGCAGGGAACGGGCAGTTCGTCCGCGGAGCTCGAGACCCGTTTTTTGAACGAGGCAAAGCTCGCCGGCCGGCTCCAGCACCCGAACATCGTCACCATCTACGAAGCGGGCCAGGTGGAGGGGCTGCTCTACATCGCCATGGAATACGTCGACGGAGACGCGTTGACGCATTTCCTGGCGCCGCGCGGCGACCCCCGGGCGAGTGCACCGGCGAGCCCCCCGGCGGGGCTGACGCTGCGGGAACGGGTCGAGGTCGTTCGGGAGGCGGCGCTCGCTCTTCAGCACGCCCACCAGCGCGGAGTCCTTCACCGCGACGTCAAGCCGGGGAACATCCTCCTGACACGGGATCGTCGCGTCAAGGTCGCGGATTTCGGCATCGGAAAGCTGCTGACCGCGACCGCCGACTTGACGCGCACCGGCCAGATGATCGGCAGTCCGGCGTACATGTCGCCTGAGCAGATCAGAGGGGAAAAACTCGATGGGCGATCCGACTTCTTTTCTCTCGGGGTCGTCTTCTACGAATTGCTGACGGGCCGCCGCCCGTTCCCGGGCGACTCGATCACGACGCTCGTCTACCAGATTCTTCACACGGAGCCGCGCGATCCTCTGGAAATCCGGGCGGACCTGCCCCCCTCGTCGCGCGACGTTTTTTCGCGCCTTCTCGCCAAGTCTCCGGATCGGCGACCCGTCGACGCCGCGGACTTCCTCCGCGAGGTGAGGCGGGTCGCCGACCAGCTCGAAGAAGGGGAGCAGACGATCACCCTGGCTCCTCCGGCCACGACCGTTCCGCTGCCGCCCGCGCCGCCGCCCGCTCCTCTCGTGTCCGCGACGACGGCGGCCTCCGGGGCGCCCCGCCCGCCGGTCGCTCCCGCTCATCCGGCGTCCACGCTCGCCGCCTCGGGAGTCGCCGCTTTCGGCGAATCTGCCCCCGCCGCCCAGGGGCGGTCCGGTCCCTCCGGCCGCTCGGCAGGCGCGCTGTATCTCTTCGGCATCGCGGCCGTCCTGATCGCTCTCGGGTTTTTCGTCTGGAGCTGGAGGCGATCGAACGCCGTTTCGACGAATTCCGCGGGTGAGCCGACTTCGGTGCCTCCCGGCGCGGCGCCCGTGTTCGGCGGCGCCGGAGCGGCACCGGCGCCATCGCCCTCGCCTGTCATCGCCGCGGCGGAGCCGACCCTTTCGATCCCTCCGACGATCGGCCCGCTTCCGACACGCGGCCCGGCGACGGCGGCCGACGCGGTCGTTGGCGCTCCGCGTTACACGGGGCTCGCATCGACGCGTCCGCCCCGTGTCACCCCGACAGAGTCCCGGGTGGCGGCCGCGCCTCCTCCGGAGCCGTCGGAGCCGCGCAACGCGAGCGACTCGGAATCTACCTCGTCCGGGAGCGTCGACAACACGTATCGGACGAAGCGGTTCGTGAAGTTCGGGGTGAGCCCCGACCAGGCGAGGATGTACGTCGACGGGAAGTACGTCGGCATCGCGGACGACTGGGACGACCGCGGAGGCGGGCGCAAGCTCGAGTTCACGAAACCGGGCCGCCACCGCGTGCGCTTCGAGCTGCCGGGTTATCGCGACTTAAACGTCGAGGTCGTCGTCTCCGCGAGCGCGGGGGACGACACGGCGGACGTCGGAGACGAGCTGAAGCGGGAGTCCCGCCAGCCTTACGCCAAGCTCTCCTCTCCCTCCGAGCGCACCGTCGGTCCCGTGGTCTTCAAGGTGGACCCGCCGGACGCGACGGTCACGGAGGGGAGCCGGACGCTCGGGCCGGCGTCGTCGTTTGGCCCGGATTCGCCTTTGAAGCTCCACGGGCCGATGGTCCACGACCTCGTGATCTCCGCGCCCGGAAGAAAGTCGAAGACGGTCCGGGTCCTTGTCGCTGGAAATGCCGACAGCGAGCGGGCGGAAGTGAAGTTGGAGCTGAAGAAGGAGTAACCGGTCCTGACGTTCCGCCGTCAGTTCCGCGGGAAAAAACGGAAAGACCGAAAAATCGGAACGGGAGCTCAGAACTGGTCCGGGCCGGCCATGATCCTCCACCGGGCCAGACGCTCCGCGGTTTCGACGCAGCGGCGGGCCGCGAGACGACACAGGAGGGCGGAGAGATCCGCGCAGCCTTCCGGGTCCGACCTTTCGAGGCCCTCGAAGCGGTCGCGCCGGAGCTCCAGAAGAACCGCCTCTTCATGCGCGCGGGCGTCCGCCGAGCGGCCGGACGACGCCGGATCGAGGACCGCCATTTCACCGAAGATCTCGCCCGGGCCGAGGATGGCGAGCGCCTCCTCCCCGCCTGCAATATGGCGTGAGATTCGAACGCGCCCGCGAGCCACCGCGTAAAGGGCCTCGCCGGGATCGCCCTCACGGAAGAGGAGCGCGCCGGCGGGGTAACGCCGCTCCTCCGCGAAGGCGCCGAAGAGATAGCGGTCCGATTCCGAGAGCCCGCCGCTGCCGAGGAACTTCGCCTTCTCCTCCGCCGAGAGCGAGGCGGCCTCTCCGGGCGAGAGGACGGAGGAGACGGGCGGAGCGGCGCCCGCCGGAAAGAACCCCTGGAAAAATGCGTTCAGCGCGGCGAGGCGGCGCGCGAGCCGCACTCTCAGGTGGCGGAGCCACGGGGCGCGGACAGGAGATTCGAAGAGGAACTCCGGCGTGAAGCCGAGGAGAGTGGCTCCGGCCGCGCTGCGAGCGTCCGCGGTGCGGGGCAGCGCGGCGAGCGCTTCTTCGCCGAAGAAGTCCGAGGCTTCCACGTTCCCCATCGGCTGGGGCCCTACAGGAGTCTCGCGGACGAGCTGGATCGAACCGGTCAGGACGAGAAACGCCTCCGAGGAGGAATCGCCGGTTCGATACGCGAACCCTCCCGGCGGCAGGCGGCGGAGCTCGCCGCCTCCGGCGGCATCGAGCAGGGCGTGGTCGTCGATTCCCGAGAGCCCCGGCATCTGAGAGAGCCTTTGCGCCCGTTCGAGAAGCCCCTCCGAGCGCCAGCCGCGGACGATCAGCGTGCGAACGAGGGCGGCGCCCCGGTCCGGCCATGCGAGCCCCGGGGCGCGCTTTTGCGCGAGGGTCTCCAGCCGCCGCCGGGCCGCGGCGGCCTCCTCGGTCCACCCGCCGATCTCCGTGGGAGCGAGCGCGCGCGCGGCGCGCAGGAAGCGGGCGTCGGCCGCGTCGGGGAGTCCGTCCGGCCGCAGGAGGGAGGCCTCGATCAGGTCCTCCACGGCGCTCTTGAATTTTTTTTCGAGGAACGAGAGGCGTCCACGCGCGGACGCGCTCCGCGGATCGTAGGGGTCCCGGGCGCGCGCACCGTCTAAGAGGCTGCGCGCCTGCGAGAAGTCATGCCGCTCGAGAGCGAGGGTGGCCAGCAGTACCGGGTCGTTGCCCTCGCCCGCGAACGGGCGCGCGGCCTCGGCCGCTCCCGACGCGATCAGCACCCGGGCGAGCGACGCGGCGGAGGCGGCCCGGTCTTCGAGTTCCAGCCGGACGGCGAGCCGGTACAACATCTCGGCTTCGGCGAGGAGGCCCGCTCCCTCGCAGCGACGGGCCGCATCGCGCGCCTTGTCCGCCGAGGAGTCATCGTCGGTCATGCGGGAAAGGCGAAAGGCGAAGGGCGGGGGGCGAAAGCCGAAGGATACCGGGCACGTCCGATGCAAAAAAACAGCGGGGCAGAAACCCTCGAATTGGCATCCGGACCGGGGATCGGCAGCCGTGGACGCATCTGTGCTCCCTAGCGATCGTCCGATTCTATGGAATTGCCCGGACCTTCGTGGCGGGGGACGCCGTTCGCCGTTCCGCCCTTCGCCCTTCGCCTTTCCCGGCTTCGACATTCGCGCTCTCCTCCCCCTCACTGTGCTAATTTCCGCTCCTCATGTCCGCGCCCGCAGAGGCCGCCGCTCTGAAGCGCACGCCGCTTTTCTCTCTGCATCGGGAGCTCGGGGCGAAGCTCATCGATTTCGGCGGGTGGGAGATGCCGGTCCAGTACTCCGGGATACTCGAAGAACACCGGGCCGTCCGGGAGCGCGCCGGGATCTTCGACGTGTCTCACATGGGCGAGCTCGAAGTGCGGGGGCCCGGCGCGGAGGCGGCGCTCCAGAGGCTCACTCCAAACGATGTCTCGAGGCTCGCGGACGGGCGGTGCCACTACTCGGCGTTTCTGACGGAGCGGGGCACGTTCATCGACGACCTGCTCGTGTACCGGCGCGGTGCGGGCGATTTCTTAGTCGTGGTGAACGCGTCAAACCGGGCGAAGGACTTCGCGTGGGCCAGCTCGTCGATCGGCGGCGACGCGGAGGTCCAGGACGCCAGCGACGCCTGGTCGCTGCTCGCTCTCCAGGGGCCCCTTTCGGGATCGATTCTCGCGCGCGCCGCCGGAGAAGATCCGACGGACCTTCCCTACTACGGCTTCCGGATGATGCGTGTCGAAGGCTTCCCGGCCCTCGTCTCCCGCACCGGCTATACCGGCGAGGACGGTTTCGAGATCTACCTGGCCCCCGACGCGGCGGAGCCGGTCATGCGCGCCTTGCTCGAGATGGGCCGGGCCGAGGGAGTTCTCCCGTGCGGGCTCGGAGCGCGCGACACCCTGAGGTTGGAAGCGAAGATGGCTCTCTACGGAAACGACATTGACGAGACCGTCACGCCCTGGGAGGCGGACCTCGGCTGGATCGTCAAGATGCAGAAGGGAGACTTCGTCGGACGCGACGCGCTCGCGCGGCAGAAGGCGGCCGGAGTGACCCGGAAGCTCGCGGGCTTCGAGATGGTGGACCGTGGGATTGCCCGGCACGGATACGCCGCGGCCGCGCCCCACGGTCCGGGTGTCGTCACGTCCGGCACCCATTCCCCGACGCTCAAGATACCGATCGGCCTCGCCCTTCTGCCCGCCGCGGATACGGCGGTCGGAACGGAGTTCGAAACAGACATCCGGGGACGCGCGGCGAAGGCACGCGTGGCTCCGACCCCGTTCTACAAGAGGAAGAAGGAGGCGACCCCGTGAACCCGGAGGAACTTCACTACACGCAAAGCCACGAGTGGGTCCGGATCGAGGGCGACATCGGAACGATCGGCATCACCGAGCATGCGCAGAAGGAGCTGGGCGAGATCGTGTATCTCGAGCTTCCGGAAGTCGGTCACCTCTATAACGCGGACGACGAGTTCGGCACCGTCGAGTCCGTCAAAGCGGTCTCCGAGCTTTTCATTCCGATCTCGGGCGAGATCATCGAGGTCAATCGCGCGGCGGTGGCGGAGCCGGGCATCGTCAACGACGACCCGTTCGGGGACGGGTGGCTGATCAAGCTCAAGGTGACGACGGATGACGATATCCGCAAGCTGATGAGCGCCGACCAGTACGCCGAGTACGTCGAGGCCGAAGAAAAACAGAAGTGAAGTTTCTCCCGACGTCGGACGCCGACCGCGAGGCGATGCTCGCCGCCATTGGAGTGTCGTCGGTGGACGACCTCTTCGCCTCGATCCCCGCTTCAGTGCGGCAGGCGCCAGATCTCCCGCCGCCCATGTCGGAGATCGAGATCCGCCGTTTCTTCGGGTCGCTCTCCTCGAAGAATGCCAACGCGAAAGACTCCGCCTTTTTTCTGGGCGCGGGCCTCTACAACCATTACGTGTCGGCGGTCGCGGACCAGATGCTCTACCGCGCCGAGTGGCTGACTTCCTACACGCCCTACCAGCCCGAGGTCTCCCAGGGCACGCTCCAGTCGATCTTTGAATTCCAGACGCACATCTGCCTCCTGACCGGGATGGATGTGGCGAACGCGTCTCTCTACGAGGGCGCGTCCGCGCTGGTAGAAGCTCTCTTGATGGCGGACCGGCTGGTCCGCGGACGGCGTCGCGCGGTGCTGTCGCGCGGAATCCATCCCGAGTACCGCGAAACGGTGCGGACGTATTTTCAGAACCTCGGGCTCGATGTCATCGAGGCTCCGCTCTCTGCGGATGGGAAAACGGACGCCGCCGCGCTCCCGGACCTGGTGGACGAGACGACGTTCGCGGTGGCGGTGCAGTCCCCGAACTTCCGTGGCGTCATCGAGGACTGGAGCGCGTGCTCGGAAGCGGCGCGGACCCGCGGGGCCCTGTTTGTCGGGGTCGTCGCGGAGGCCGCCTCCCTGGCCCTCCTCACGCCTCCGGGCGAAGCGGGCGCCGACATCGTCTGCGGCGAGGCGCAGTCGCTCGGCGTGCCGATGCACAACGGCGGGCCGCTGCTCGGATTCCTCTCGTGCCGGACCGCGCACCAGCGGCAGATTCCGGGGCGGCTGGTGGGACAGACGTCCGACGCCGAGGGGCGCCGGGCATTCGCTCTGACCCTTTCGACCCGGGAGCAGCACATCCGCCGGGAGAAGGCGACCTCGAATATCTGCACGAACCAGGGCCTGATGGCGCTCGCCAGCAACATACACATGTCGCTGCTCGGTAAAAAAGGCCTTCGCGAAGTCGCCACCCAATCTCACGCGAAAGCCGAGTACTTAAAGGGGCTCATCGCCCGCGTGCCGGGCTATCGCCTGCCGGATTCCGCGGCCACGTTCAACGAATTCGTCGTCGAGGGGCCCGGCCCCGCGGCGGCCCTTTTGTCGCGGCTCGCCCGCCGCCGGATTCTCGCGGGCGTCGCGCTCTCGCGATGGAGCCGCGAAGCGGCGGATGCCCGTCGTTTTCTGGTGGCGGTCACGGAGATGAACACGCGCGAGGAGATGGACCTGCTCGCGGAAGCCCTCGGGGAGGCCTCGTGAGCGTAGAGATCGAGGACCCGAAGGCCGCCGGGGCGGCGCCGCCGCGCGATCGGCTGCACCCGGAGCCTCGCCACGAGCCTCTCGTTTTCGAGCGGTCGGGAGCGGGGAAGGTGGGCTACTCCCTTCCGCCTCTCGACGTGCCGGAGGTCTTCGCGATTCCGGCCGGGTTCCTGCGAGGGGAGATCGAGGGGGAGACGGAGATCACCGAGGTCGAAGTGGCCCGCCATTTCACGCGTCTGTCCCGCCTGAACTTCTCGATCGACGAGAACACATACCCGCTCGGGTCGTGCACGATGAAACACAACCCGCGCATCAACGAAGAGATGGCGCGCCTTCCCGGGTTCGCGGCCTCGCACCCCCTGGCTCCGGAAGAGGTCTGTTCGGGAACGCTCGAGCTGGCATGGCGGCTCGAGCAGGCCTTGAAGGAGCTGACGGGACTTGCGCGCGTAACGCTGCAGCCTGCGGCGGGCGCGCAGGGGGAGCTGGCCGGCATCCTCATGGTGCGCGCGGCGCTCGCGAAGGCCGGCAATCCCCGCACGATCGTTCTGATCCCGGACTCCGCGCACGGCACGAACCCGGCGTCGGCGCACTTCGCGGGGTACAAGGTGCGGGAGTTGAAGTCGAACGCGCGCGGGACGCTGGATCTCGACGTTCTCGAAGCCGCCATGACGGAGGACGTGGCGGCCCTGATGCTCACCGTGCCGAACACGCTCGGCATCTTCGAGGACCGTATTCTCGAGATCGCGAAGATCATCCACGCAAAGGGGGGATACCTCTATTGCGATGGGGCGAACTTCAACTCCTTCGTCGGCGTGGCGCGGCCGGGCGCCATGGGAATCGACGTGATGCACATGAACCTCCACAAGACGTTCTCGACGCCTCACGGCGGCGGCGGCCCGGGGTCGGGGCCCGTGGGGGTCGTCGAGAGCCTCGTCCCCCACCTGCCCCGGCCCACGATCGAGCGCCGCGACGATGGGACCTTCTTTCTGGATCTCGACCGCCCGGAGTCGATTGGCCGGCTCCGGACGTTTCTCGGCAACTACGGGATGTTCGTGCGCGCGCTCGCCTACATTTCTTCGTACGGGAATCGGATCGGGGAAGTCGCCCGCGGCGCGGTGCTGAATGCGAACTACGTCCGCGCGGGACTCACCGGCGTCTATCACCTCAAATATGACGCGCCCTCCATGCACGAGGTCGTTTTCTCCGACAAGCGGCAGGCCGAGAAGGGCGTGCACAACGGAGACATCGGTAAGCGGCTCATGGACTACGGCTTTCATCCGCCGACCATCTCATTCCCGTTGATCGTCCACGGGGCGCTGATGATCGAGCCCACGGAGACCGAGGGCCGGACGGGGCTGGACGCGTTTGTCGCCGCCATGCGCGCGATCGCCCGCGAAGTCGAGGAGGACCCGGAGATCGTGCTGAAGGCCCCGCACACGACGCCCGTGAAGCGGGTCGACGAGGTGGGCGCGGCCCGCAACCTCATCCTCCGGTGGAGGCCGGAGACGTAAACCGTGAGGCGTGAGAGGTCAGGCGCACACGAGGTCCCCGTACGCCTGACCCCTGACCCCCTCACCTTCACGGCTCCGGGACCTCGGATATCCTTGCCTTCCGGCATGACGGACTTCCAGCGGAAATGTCCCCTCTGCAACGGGGGAATGCTCGTGCGGTCCCGGAGCAACAATTCCGGGTACACGTTCTACTTCTGGAAAAAACCGTGGAAGCGCAGGTTCTTCGACCTTGGCGTCGAGCGCGTGTATCCGTGGGCGTGCATGGGCTGTGGCGTCGTTCTGCTGTACCTGGAGCGCCTGCCGGCGATCGTCGAGGAGTATCGGAACGCGGCCGAGCCGTCGGCTGCCGCGCGCGGCGCCCCCGCCCCGATCCAGCCGTAATGGCGATTCGGTATCTCGACGGGCGCCGCCTGTCGCGGGCGGTGATGGCGGGAGCGCGCTTCGTCGCGGATCGCGCGGAGCTTCTCAACAAGATCAACGTCTTCCCGGTGCCGGACGGGGACACCGGCACGAACATGGCCTCCACTCTCCAGAAAATCGCGGCGGGGATCTCGCGCGTGCGCCAGCAGCACATCCGCGAGATGTCACGCGCCCTCGCGGACGAGGCCCTCGGAGGCGCGCGCGGAAACTCGGGCGCCATTCTGGCGCAGTTCTTCTGCGGCTTCTCCGAAGGCCTTCCGGACCGACCACGGATTTCTGCCGACGATTTCGGAGCCGCGGTCGTCCGGGCTTCCGACTCGGCGTATGGCGCAATCGCGCGGCCCGTCGAGGGGACGATCCTGACCGTGATCCGCGACTGGGCGGCGTATGTCGCCCGGCACGCGCGCGAGGTCCGCGATTTCGGGCAGCTTCTGCCGGGCTCGCTCGCTGAGGCCAAACGAGCTCTCGAGAACACGCCGAAGCAGATGAAGGCCCTCGCGAAAGCGGGCGTCGTGGATGCCGGCGGGCAGGCCTTCGTCTACCTGATCGAAGGCATCGTCCGATACCTGCGCGAGGCGGCGCGGCGCGGGGTCATCGATGCTCCGGCCGAAGAAGTGAAGGCGGCAGTGTTCGACAGGACCTCGGAATCGATCCTCTTTCGATACTGCACCGAAGTGCTTCTGGAGGGCGACCGCATCGACCGCGATGCGCTGAGGCGGGAGGCCGCGCTTCTCGGAGACTCGATCGTGGTGGCGGGAGGCGCCATGCGGGTGCGCGTTCACGTCCATACCAATGAACCGGAGCGTCTCTTCGGGGTGATGGCTCGCCTGGGAGAGGTGGCGCAGACGAAGATCGAGGACATGCACGCGCAGCACGAGACGCGATTTGACCAGAATCGCGCGTCCCGCGTCGGCGTGGTCACCGACTCCACGTGCGATCTCCCGCCGACACTCATGGAGGATCTCGGCGTCGGCGTCGTTCCCGTGCGCGTCTACTTCGGCTCGGAGAACTACCTCGACAAGGTGACCATCACGCCGTCCGAGTTCTACGCTCGATTCTCCGTGACGGACGTGGCGCCGAAGACGTCACAGCCCCCGCCCGCCGACTTCACGCAGGTGTTTCAGAACGCCGCGACGCACGCCGCCTCTCTCGTTTCCATCAACCTGTCCGCGGCGGTCTCCGGAACTTTCCAGGCCGCGATCGTCGGAGGACGGGCCATCCAGAACGCCTCGATCGAGCACGTCGACAGCCGCAACGTGTCCGTCGGCTTCGGCTTGATCGTCCGCGCGGCCGCGGAAGCGGCGAACGCCGGCAAGACCGCGGCGGAGGTCGTCCGGATCGCGCGCGATGCCGTGGAGCGAACGCGCCTCTTCATCGCCGTTCCCACGCTCGAGCATCTGGTGCGCGGCGGCCGGGTCTCGCCGGTCCGAGGCTGGATCGGCAAGCTGCTCGGGCTTCTGCCGGTCTTGACGATCACGCCGGAGGGGAAGGTGGTGCCGGCGGTGAAAGCGCGCGGGTTCGCGGCGGCGCGCGCCCGCATGATGGCTCTCCTGTTCGAGGCGGCGGACTCCGGCACGGCCGCGCGCCGGTTCGGCGTCGCCCACTGCGACGCGCCGAGCCTCGCCGATGCGGTCTCGCGGGAAATTCGTGAGCGATACCCCGAGTCGGACGTGATGATCGTCGAGTGCGGCCCCGCTCTGGGCGCGCACGGCGGCCCCGGCGCGCTCGCCGTCGCCGTGCTGCCCTAGAGGGAGCTCGAGAGAGTCTGAAAATCTCCGCGTCCGATCCTCCCCCGGCGATCGCCACGGTCGGACACTCCAACCGGTCCCTCGATGCGTTCCTGGCCCTGCTTTCGGCGCACCGGGTCCGACAGGTCGTGGATGTCCGGAGGTTCCCCACCTCCCGGAAATGGCCGCACTTCGACGGTCCGGCGCTCGCGCAGAGCCTGCCGGCCGCCGGAGTCGCCTACGCCGGAATGCCGGACCTCGGCGGGCGCCGCAGGGCGCGCGCCGATTCGCCGCACACCGCCTGGCGCGTCGAAGCGTTCCGCGGGTACGCGGACTACATGGACACGCCAGAGTTCCAAACGGCACTTCTCTGCCTGGAAGCGCTGGCGCGCGGCTCCTATACCGCGATCCTCTGCGCGGAAGCTCTCCCGTGGCGATGCCACCGTTCCCTCATCGCCGACTCTCTTCTCGCGCGGGGATGGGAGGTCTTCGAGATCCTGTCGGAACGGGAAGCGCGGCGTCGCGCGCTCCCGGACTTCGCGCGCCTCGTAGGGAACCGCGTGATCTACGACGTGGCTTCCGCCGCGGGGGAGTGAAAGCGAGCGGTCGTGATGGCCCCTCACCCCAACCCTCTCCCCTGTTCAGCCCGGACAGATGGTGGACAGGTGTTCGGGGACATGGTGGACACCTTTACGGGCGGAAGATTGGGCTCAGGAGGGCCGATCCGATGCCATGGAGCGAGGTATCCATCATGGGCCAGCGTGAGGCGTTTGTCG
>JBBSGZ010000071.1:0-20050 GCA_038253555.1 Thermoanaerobaculia bacterium | reverse complement strand
CTTCACCGGCGAGAGGCGCGCCCGATGCAGGATCTCGTCGGAGTACGCGTTGCCAATCCCGGAGAAAAGGCGCGGATCGGTCAGCGCCCGCTTCAAGGTGTGGTTCTCGCGCCGCAGAGCCGCCGCGAACGCTTCCTCTCCCGCTTCGAGCGGCTCGATTCCCCCGCGCGAGAACGCGGCGAGCGCTTCCTGTCCGGCGGCCACGTGGAGGGAAGCGCGCTTCTTGCTGCTCGATTCGGTCAGCAGGAGCGTTCCATCCTCGAAGTCGAACGCGGCGAGCGACGTCTTCCCGCGGAGAGCAGAGCCCGCTCCCCTCCAGTGAAGACGGCCCGCCACCATCAGGTGCAGCACGAGGAAGAGATCGCCCTCGAGCTCGAACACGATCCTCTTCCCGATCCGCCGCAGACCCGTGACCGTCCGCCCGTCGGCCTCCGAGATCGGCGGCGCCACGGACCGCAGGAGAAACGGGCTTCCGAGGCGGACCGAGAGGAGTCTTTTCCCGACCACCCGGCTCCGGAGGGCGTGAAGGTAAGCGACGATGTCGGGAAGCTCGGGCATCAGGGTCAGGCGTCAGGCGTCAGGCGTCAGGCGTTAGGCGTTAGGCGTTAGGCGTTAGGCGTTAGGCGTTAGGCGTGAATTCGGAAAACCTTCCGTTTCTTCCGCTTTTTGTTTTTTCCTGCGCCTCACCCCTCATGCCTCACCCTCACGCCTCGAGGCTACAATCCCTCCGAAACCAGATGGCTCGGGCGGAATCCAGAGGCCCGGGACGCCCGTATCTTCGCCATCCAGGAGGCGCCATGGGTCCGATCGGGAGATACACGCACTGGTTGCACACCCGCTGGCCGGCGGGGACGGTCGAGCGGCTTCCGGACGCCCGGGAAGACGGGACTACGGCCGTTCCCGGCGTGCGCATCGTCGGCGACCTGACCGGCGTGCCGCTGCTCAAGTTCTCGTCGGACACCGGAGCCCGGGCCGTGCAGGCGATCGTGGCGGAGCCGGACTTTGCGGGAAGCCGGGGCGGAGATGCGGACGTTCTGGATGTCGCCATCGTCGGCGGCGGCGTCTCCGGCATCGCGGCCGCGCTCGAAGCGAAGAAGAACGGCCTCTCCTTCCGCGTGTTCGAGGCGACGGAGATTTTCTCGACCGTCGCGAACTTCCCCAAGGGCAAACCGATCTACACCTACCCGACGGACATGACACCCGCCGGCGAGCTTCAGTTTGCGAGCGAGGTCCATCCCAAGGAAGAGCTCCTCGCGTCGATGGAGGCGAAGCGGCGCGAGGCCGGCATCGAGGTGACCGTCGCGCGCATCGAGCGGATCGAGCGCAAAGGCGGGCTCCTGATGCTCCAGCAGGGCGACAAGGCGAAGACCGTCACCAGGGCGCGGCGGGCCATCGTCGCGATCGGAAGGAGCGGCAACCACCGGCGGCTCGGCGTCCCGGGAGAGAACCTCGGCAAGGTCTTCAACCGGCTGTACGACCCGAAGGAATTCGGGGGGAAGAACGCGCTCGTGGTGGGCGGGGGCGACTCGGCGCTCGAGACCTCGATCGCCCTCGCGAATGCGGGCGCGCACGTGACGCTCTCCTACCGCAAGAAGGAGTTCGCGCGGCCGAAGCCCGAGAACGTTTCCAAGATCCAGGCGCTCGAGAAGAACCCCTCCGCCCCGATGGAAATCGAGCACCCGAGCTCCGAGCGAGTCACCACCGCCACCGGCGCCTTCACGCGCGTGAAGGGCGACGAGCACGCGCCGGGTTCGATCCGCCTCGCGATGGCGACGACGGTCGCGCGGGTCGAAGAGGTAAAGATCGCCCTGAGAGACGAGGCCAGCAAGGAAGAGGTGCTCGACAACGACGTCGTCTTCACGATGCTCGGACGGGAGGCGCCCCTCGAATTCTTCCGCCGGTCGGGCATTCCGATCCGCGGCGAGTGGCGCGCCGGCATCGTTTCGGGATTCGCCGCGTTCCTGCTCGCCTGTCTCTTCGTCTACAACTGGAAATCGGGCGGCAACGTCAACCAGTACTTCCAGAAGCACGGGCTCTTTCCCTACAACGTTCCGGGGCTCTTCGAGAAGGCGGGCGGGTCGATCGCGTCGGCGGCGAAGCGGCCGGACACGTTTCTCGGCACGTTCACGCTCTCCTTGACCGAGCCCGGCTTCTACTATTCCTTCGCCTACTGCCTCTGCGTGCTTCTCTTCGGAATCCGCCGCATTCAGCGCCGCAAGACGCCCTACGTGACTCGCCAGACGATCACGCTCACCCTGGTCCAGTGGATTCCGCTTTTCCTGCTCCCCTATCTCCTCCTGCCGTGGCTCGGGCACAACGGCGCGTTCGACCACGGATTCGGGAAGACTTTCGCGGACCACCTGTTCCCGTCCGCGAGCTACGGGCAGGGCCGCGAGTACTGGCGCGCGTTCGGCTTCATCCTCGCGTGGCCACTTTTCATCTGGAACGTCTTTTCTTCGAAACCGATGTCGTGGTGGCTCGGGATCGCGTTCCTTCAGACGTTCGTCATCATCCCGCTGATCGTCCGCCGGTGGGGCAAGGGCGCGTACTGCGGCTGGATCTGCTCGTGCGGGGCGCTCGCGGAGACGATGGGCGACACGCAGCGGCAGAAAATGCCGCACGGCCCCTTCTGGAACCGGATGAACATGGTCGGCCAGGCGATTCTCGGCGTCGCCTTCGTGCTTTTCTTCGCCCGGGCGATTTCATGGACCGTGCCGGACACCCGCGTGGGCGGCGCCGCCGGGAAGCTCTTCTCCGGCCTGCTTTCCAGCTGGTCGGTGCTGGGGCTTCAGCTGAACTACTACCACGTGGTCGACATCACCCTCGCCGGCATCGTCGGGGTCGGCTTCTACTTCTGGTTCTCCGGCCGCGTGTGGTGCCGCTTCGCCTGTCCCCTTGCGGCGCTGATGCACATCTACGCGAGGTTCACGCAGTTCCGGATCTTCCCGGAGAAGAGCAAGTGCATCTCCTGCAACGTCTGCACGTCGGTGTGCCACCAGGGCATCGACGTCATGAACTTCGCGAACAAGGGGCTGCCGATGGAGGACCCGCAGTGCGTGCGCTGCTCCGCGTGCGTGCAGTCGTGCCCGACCGGCGTGCTGCAGTTCGGGCGCTACGCATCGACGGGCCTCCCGGTCCTCGACCGCCTTCCCGCCTCTCCCGTCCTGATGAAGGAGTCGGGAAAGAAGGGCGGCGTCCCGATCGGCGGCTATCCGGGGATGCCGTCGAAGACGTTCGGAGCCTGAGTGAGCGGCGACGGGGGCCATCCGAAAAGCCATTTCGCCAATTGGTCTCCTTTACGGCGTGCCGGCGCCCGAGAGCCGCTTCGTTGCCGGTGGTGAGAGACCGTCGCGTCGGCATCCCGCTTGCTCAGGCGAGGTTTCTATGAAACTGCGCGATTTCTACGACCTGCTCGCGGAACAGAAGTGGCTGGACGGGATTGCCGACGTGGTCCAGCCGGCGGTCCAGGGCGCCTTCGAGGCGCTCGGGCCGGCGCGCCGCCAGGTGAAGAACGCTTTGAACGGGACCTGGCTCGGGCATCCGCTCCATCCCGTGCTCACCGACATTCCCATCGGCGCCTGGACCGTGACCGTGCTGCTCGACGCCATGGACGGGGACGGGAGAAGTCAGGGGCTTCGCCGCGCCTCCGACGCGAGCCTGCTTCTCGGCCTCGCGGGAGCCGCGGGCGCCGCCGTCACCGGCCTGACGGACTGGTCCGACACGGACGCTCGCCCCCGGCGCACCGGGATGGCGCACGCCCTCATGAACAGCGGGGCGACGCTTCTCTTCGCCGCATCGTACGTCTCCCGCCGCCGGGGCGCCCGGACCGCCGGCAAGATCCTCGCGCTCGCCGGGTTTGCGACCGCCTCCGTTTCTGCCTACATCGGAGGCGAGCTCGTCTCCCACGAACAGATCGGCGTCGACCACAGCTCCGGGCGGGAGCTGCCCGAGAAGTTCACGGCGGTGATTCCCGACGCGGATCTGGCCGAGGGCGAGTTGAAGCGATTCGAGTACAAGGGCACGCCCCTCCTGCTGGTCCGGCGGAACGGGCGCGTGCACGCGCTCGCGGAGACCTGCGCGCATCTCGGGGGGCCGCTCTCCGAGGGCAAGCTCGAAGGCGCGTGCATCGTCTGCCCCTGGCACGGCTCGACCTTCGATCTCGCGTCGGGCGACGTCGTCCAGGGGCCCTCGGCCTTCCCCCAGCCGCGCCTCGCGACGCGCGTCCGGGCGGGCCAGATCGAGGTGGGGCCTCCCCGGGAGCCGCAGCGCTAAGCGTCTCCCGCTCTCCCCGAACGTGGCGCGCATTTTGACCGGCGACTGAGGACGGCGGCCGGGGAGCCGATCCTTTACTCCGGCCCTCTCTCCTGCGCGCCGGGGACCGCCGGAAGGGACCTCGACATTCGCACGAGCGGGAAATGGACTCCGTCCGGCAGCTCCAGATCTACCGCCTCGACGCGCGCATACCCGCACCGTTCGTACAGCGGCACTCCGGACAGCGTGGCCATGAGCTCCATGCTCTGGAATCCTTCGCGGCGGGCGGCGTCCTCGCAGAAATCGAGAAGCCGGCGTCCCAGACCGCGGCGCGCGTGGTCCGGGTGCACGAAGAACGCTCTGATCCGCGCCGGCTCGATCGCGGGATCCAGCCGGTCGTCGGAGCGGCCGGCGGACTGATCCCCGCCGTAAAGCGTCCGCCGCCGGCTCCAACCGCCGCAGGCCGCCGGTTTCGCGCCCTCCTCGACGACGAAGTAGGTCCCGTCCGCGATCAGCCTCGTGTCCACCCCGAAAACGTGGGTGAGCGCGCTCTCGAGCTGTCGCGGCGAGTACTCGGCGTTGCCGAGCCCGAGAACAGACGCGCGGAGAAGAGCCGTCAGCGAGAGAACGTCGCCCGGGCCGGCCCTCCGAATTCCCGGGGCGGCGATCATTTCGTAAGCTCCGCGAGGCGCCACTCGGCCTGCTGGCGGCCGTGGGCACCGATCATGGGCACGTTCAGGTACCTCTTCAAGGCCCGGATCGCGCGGGGCTTTCGGCCGCCCTCGAGCTCGCAGTCCACGATCGCTTTCGTGATCGGGTAGTAGTTCGGCGTCAGCGCATACGCCTTCTCGAACTGCGCCATCGCCGCGGCGCAGTCCTTGTCGAGATACTCGGCCCCCAGACCCGCATAGAAGTACCCGTCGCGGTCGTCGGGATACTCGCGGATGAAACTCTCGATCACCTTGCGGTGCGCCGCTCCGCTGCCGGTATTCACCCACGCGGCGCTCTGCTCGATCCAGAACCGCTCCTTGCGGTTGACGCGGTCCTGGAACTCTTCCGCTTTCCTCTGGGCCGCCTTCGATTTCGCCTCGTCCCCGGCGAACGAATACGCGCAGGAGAGCTCGGACCATGCGAGCGCCATCTGCGGGTCCGCTTCGAGCGCCCGTTCGAGCTCCGGAATCGCGGCCTTCCAGTCTCCCTCCACGGTCGACTCGCGGCCCCGCAGGAAGTGCGTGTACGCGTCGAGGGACGAGGTCGCGACCCGGTCGACGGCGGGCACCGTCCCCGCTGCGCCGAGCTTCTCGCGGATCCTCCGACTGATGCCCGCCGTCAGCTCCGGCAGGATTCTGTCGGCGCTCTCCGCGACGGCCTGAAAATGAGCCACGAGGGTATCGGGCAATCGTGTGAGCTCCGCGTCGAGCACGTAGGTCGCTCCCACGCGCGAGAGGCGCCCCGCGAGCATGGCGTTTGCCCCGGCCCGGGCCGAGAGCCGCGCAGCAGACGAGGGATCGGCGGAAACGCTCGCGAGGGTCAGGCCGCCCGAACGGAAGGCGTCGGCGACGCGGATCGGCGAGACCACGTATACCTTCGGGATGTCGGAGAGGATCTGCGAGAGCGCGTCGCCGAGCACCCGCCCGACACCCGCCCGGCCGAGCGCGGCATCTCCGGAGGAGTCTTCCACCGGAAGCACCGCCACGGCGAGTTGACCCGCGGGCATCCGAACGGAGGAAACCGCGGGCGCGGCCGCGTTTCGCCACATCAGGGCGCCGGCGAGGACGGCGCCGATCGCGGCCGCCACCGCGAGCGCTCCGGGGAACCGGCGCCGCGAAGGGGGCGGCTCGAAAACGTGCGTGGGCCGCTCCCCGGACTCGTATCGAAGTCGGACTTCGCGAAGCTCCCGCGCCATTTCCCGGGCCGAGCCGGGCCGGTCCTCGGGCTTCTTGGCGAGCGCGCGTCCGATGACGGAGGAAAGCTCGGGGGGCGCAGCCGGGAGTCTCGCCGAGAGCGGCGCGGGGTCGTCCCGCAGTACGGCGCTGAAAGTATCCGCGACCGAATCATGCCGGAAAGGATGTACGCCGGTCGCCGCCTCGTAGAACACGACTCCGGCGGCAAAGAGGTCCGAGCGGCCGTCGGCAGAAGAGCCGCGCAGCTGCTCGGGGGCCAGATAACCGGCGGTACCGACGATCACCCCGGTCGCGGTCGCGCTCTGGTCCGCGGGGCCCGCTTCATCCCGGCGCAGGAGCTTGGCGAGTCCGAAGTCGAGCACTTTGACGAACCCGTCAGAGGTCACCATCAGGTTCTCGGGTTTGAGGTCGCGGTGCACGATCCCAGCTTCGTGCGCCTTGGCGATGCCATCGAGCGCCTGCGCCATAAGATCGAGAGCGCGGTCGAGAGGGATGGGGCCCTCTTCCATCAGCGCGCGGAGGGTCCGGCCTTCCACGAGCTCGGTGACCATGTACGGCCCGTTCTCGTCCTCCCCGATGTCGTGGACCGTCAGGATGTTCGGGTGGTTCAGGGCCGAGGCGGCCTTCGCTTCCGCGACGAAACGGCGGAGCCGATCCCGGTCCTGCAGGGATTCCGCCGGAAGGACCTTGATCGCGACCTCGCGCCCGAGCCGCGGGTCGCGCGCGCGATAAACCTCGCCCATTCCGCCCGCGCCGAGGTGTCCGACCACCTCGTACGGGCCGATGCGGGATCGCATGGGAGAAAAGCTATCAGCTATCGGTCCCGGCTGTGGTCAGCCCTCCGCCGGGGCGGCGGCGGGGCCGCTTTGCTGTCCCGGATCGGCCGCCCTGCCGGAAGATCCCTCTGCGGTCGGGCGGGAAAGTCAGCCGGGTGCCGGGAGCGGCCCGAGGAGGGCTATTCCCAGAGGGGCCCCGTCGTCTTGCGCATCAGAAGCTCCGAGTGTCCGCGCACCAGATAATCGCGCAGCTCTCCGATCCCCTCGTAGCCGAGCCGTTCGTAGAGCCGGCGCGCGTTCGGGTTGAACGACGAGACGCAGAGGAAGACGTTGCGCGATTCCCGGAAGACCCTCTCTTCCGCGTGGCGCACCAGCGCCGAGCCGATCCCCGCACCGCGCCTCTCGGGCGCGACGCAGACCGTCTGAATGTAGCCGGGAAACGCCCCCTTCATGTCCAGGATCAGGAACCCCGCGACGGCCTCGCCGCGCCGCGCGACGAATCGCTCCTTCGTGTCGTCGCGAAGCCGCGCCCGACACTGTCCCTGGTTCCGGCGGAGGGTGCGCCAGGGTTCGCTCTCCGCCATCATCCGCGCGCAGATCTCCGCCTCGGCGGGCGTTTCGAGGAGGCCGATCTGGACTTTCGGATCCGTCATCGCCGGGAGTCTAACGGCGGGACGCCCGGAAGACGGAACTTACCGCCGCGCGCGGTGTCCCATCCCGCATGCTCCCGATCACTCCGCTCTCGAAAAAGGACCCGCGCCTTTTTCAGATCGCCTCCCTTTCGCTCCTCCTGGCGTACGGCATGACGGTGCTTTCGTTCGACGTCTCCCTGATCCGCGCGTGGGTTCTGGTCTCGATAGCGCTCCTCGCCCCAACTCGCATGCACCCACGCCTTCCGACTGCCCCTTTTCGACCCGTGGAGCGCCCTCATTTCCGCCCTCTCCCTCTGCCTTCTCCTGCGCACCAGTTCTCTGGCGATCGCGGCCGCCGCGGCCGCCCTGGCGATCTCGAGCAAATTCCTTCTCCGCTGGAATGGCAAGCACCTCTTCAACCCGACCAACATCGCGCTGACGGCCGTCCTCGCGATGTCGAGCCGCGCCTGGGTCTCGCCCGGTCAGTGGGGCAACGCCGCGTTCTTCGCGTTCTTCATCGCCTGCGCCGGACGCTTCGTCGTGCAGCGCGCCGCCCGCGGCGACGTCACGCTCGCGTTCCTCGCGACGTATCTCCTTCTCGTATTCGCCCGGTCGGCAGCGCTTCACGAGCCGCTCACGATTCCGCTGCATCGGCTGGAGAGCGGCGCGCTGCTGCTCTTCGCCTTCTTCATGATCTCCGATCCAAAGACGACGCCCGATTCGCGGACGGGGCGCATCCTCTTCGGCGCCCTGGTCGCGCTCGGGGCCGCCTACGTCCAGTTCCGGCTGTTTCGCCCTGACGGCGCAATCTGGTCTCTCGCCCTCATGTCCCTCTTGGTCCCGTTGCTCGATCTGCTCTGGCCCGCCCCCGGCTCCGCTCGCGTCGTCCGCTTTCGCATGAAAGGAGATTTCCATGCGCCGCTTCTCCGTCTTCAGCCTCACGCTCTGTCTCTTCGCCCTGGTTCCCTCGCGGCCCGCTCGCGCCTTCTGCGGCTTCTACGTGGCCAGGGCGGACGCGAAGCTCTATAACCGCTCGTCGCAGGTCGCCCTCGTTCGCGAAGGGACCCGGACGGTCCTGACGATGGGCAGCGACTTCCAGGGAGATCCGAAGGAGTTCGCGGTCGTCATCCCCGTTCCCACGCCGATCGAAAAAGAGCAGATCCACATCGGCGACCCCAGGCTGCTGGTGCGGCTGGACGCCTACTCCTCCCCGCGCCTCGTCGAGTACCGTGACCCGGACCCCTGCGGCCGCCTGGAGGAGATGCGGAAGATGTCCGCCAACGGCGCCATGCTGCCGCAGGCGGCCGCCGCGAAGGAGAAGGACAAGAGCCTGGGAGTCACCATAGAGGCGCAGTACACCGTGGGCGAGTACGACATCCTGATCCTCTCCGCGAAAGACTCCAGCGGACTCGCAAAGTGGCTGCAGTCGAACGGGTACCGCATCCCGGCGGGCGCCGCCGAAGTTCTCGACAGCTACGTCCGGCAGAACATGCGGTTCTTCGTCGCGAAAGTGAACCTCGGCGAGAAGTCGCGCCTCGGCTTCTCGACGCTGCGTCCGATTCAGGTCGCCTACGAGTCTCCGAAGTTCGTGCTTCCGATCCGCCTGGGCATAGTCAATGCGCGAGGTCCGCAGGAGCTCTTCGTCTACACGCTCACCCGCAAAGGCCGCGTCGAAGCGACGAACTACCGCACCGTGCGGCTCCCCTCCGACATGGACGTCCCGCTGTTCGTCAAAGACCGTTTCGCGGATTTTTACCGGGCGCTCTTTTCCCGCCAGGTCAAGCGCGAGGGGTCCGCTTCGGTGTTCACCGAGTACGCCTGGGACATGGCGTGGTGCGACCCCTGTGCGGCGGAACCGCTATCCACGGCCGAGCTGCGCGGCCTCGGGGTTTTCTGGCTTCCCGAAGCGACCACGGCCGGTGGCTCGGGCTCTTCCGAGGTCTTCCTGACGCGGCTGCACGTCCGCTACGACGCCGCGCACTTTCCCGAAGACCTCGCCTTCCAGGAAACCGCCGACCGGCAGAATTTTCAGGCGCGCTACGTGATGCACCACCCCTACGCCGGAACGGTCTCCTGCGACGCCGGCGACTACCGGGAGTCCCTGCGGTCGCGGCGGGAAAACGAGGCAAGAAACGTGATCGCCCTGACCGGCTGGAGCCCCGACGAGGTGCGCCGGAGCATGGGAGTCACCGCGGCCGAACTCGATACCCGCCGGTGGTACGAGCGGCTGTGGAACTGACCGTCGCCAACCGTCGCTTCCGCTCACTGCGTTCGCTCCCGCTCGCCACTAAGGTGGATCGCGCCCCCTCCCTCTCCCCGCGCTCGGGGAGAGGGTTGGGGTGTGGGGGCCCGCAGGCAGGCGGCGCGGATTCCCCACTGCCGCTGGTGACGTCACTCCGGGCTCGGGGAGAGGTCGGAGCGGGGAATCCTCCGGTGCGGGCCGTCCTTACTCGAGCTCTGCGGGAGGTTCGTGCGACAGCTGTGCGCGGCGGGCGTGGCGTTCCAGGGCGAGCCGGATCAGTTCGTCGAGCAGTTGAGGGAGCGGGAGCCCGCTCGCCTCCCACAGCTTCGGGTACATCGAAATGGCTGTGAATCCGGGGAGGGTGTTGATTTCGTTGACGAGCACGCGGTCCGTTCCGCGTTCGACAAAGAAATCGACGCGCGCCATCCCCGAGACCCCCGCCGTCCGGAACACGGCGAGCGCCAGGCGGCGGACCTCCTCCGCGACGCCCCCGGGAAGATCCGCCGGGATCACGAACCTGGCGTTTTCTTCCCGGTACTTGTCGTCGTAATCGTAGAACTCGCGCCCCGGGATCACCTCTCCCGGAACGGAGGCTCGCGGCTCCTCGTTGCCGAGGACCGCGCACTCGATCTCGCGGGCGTCAATCCCCTCCTCCACGAGAGCGCGGTCGTCGTAACGGAGCGCGAGCGCGATGGCGGCGGGGAGATCTTCCGGGCGCTTGACCTTCGTCACGCCGACCGACGAGCCTCCGTTGACCGGCTTCACGAAGACGGGCAGCGGAAACGGGCTCTCACGACATTCTTCCGGCGCCCGGACGGTCACACCCCTCGTCACCGGGATGCCCGCATCCCGGAGAAGGGCCTTGAACAACGCCTTGTCCATGCCGGCGGCGGATGCGGCGACGCCGGCGCCGACGTAGGGCAGGCCCAGGATCTCGAGAAACCCCTGCAGCGCGCCGTCTTCCCCCGAAGCGCCGTGGATGATCGGAAACACCAGATCGACGCGTCCCGGCTGGACCTCCGCCGGAATGACGGCGCCGGATTCCGCTGACGCGCGTTCGGCGCTCAAAAAACGGTCCGGAATCTTCGCTTCCGCGAGCAGCCGCGCCGAGTCCGGGGCCGAGAGAAACTTCCCGCCCGCGCCGACGGCGAGCGGGATCGCCTCGTAGCGGGCGGGGTCGAGCGCTCCCGCGATCGTGCGCGCGGAGATCCGCGAGACCTCTCGTTCCACCGATTTTCCGCCGAAGAGGATCAGGACGCGAAGACGGCTCACCAGCTCACCACTCGCACGTCCTCCACGGCGGGGGCGGCGCGCAGCCGGTCCAGCACCTCGCGCGACGGCGGAGTATCGACGGCGAGCACGGCCGCCGCGCGTCCGCCCTCGCCTCGCGCGAGAGAAAAGTCCGCGATGTTCACGCCTCCGTCGCCGAGAATCGTCCCGACGCTTCCGACGACCCCCGGGACATCGCGATTGCGCAGGTACACCACCGTGCCCTCCGGGCGGAACTCGAGCGGGAGGCCGTCGACGGCGACGACGCGCGCGTCGGTCTCCGAGAAGAGGGTGGCGTCGGCGGTGGTCCCCGTCCCGGAACCCTCCGAAAGACAGATGCGGATCGAGCGCGCGTACGTTCCAGGCCCCTCGTGCCGCGTTTCGGACACGGAAACCCCGCGGCCCTGCGCCGCGTGAAAGGCGTTGACGTAGTTGACCGTCTCGGGCGCGTGTCCCTGCAGAGCGCCCTTCACCGCGGCGACGGCGACGGGCCGGAGAAGGTCCGCCGGAAGCCCCCACGTCTCGACGGAGACGCCGGAGATGCGGCTTCCTGAGAGCGCCGCCACGAACCGGGAGACCCTTTCCGCGAGGCGCATCCACACGGCCGCACCGGAGGGATCCGCCGGTCCGCGGAACGGCAGGTTCACGGCCGGAACGTACGAGGCTCCGGACAGCGCTTCCAGGAGCGCCTCGACGGTCTGCAGGGACACGCGTTCCTGCGCTTCCATCGTCGAGGCGCCCAGATGCGGCGTGGCCACGACACTGGGAAGTCTCAGAAGCGGATCGTCTGCCGCCGGAGGCTCGGGATCGAAGACGTCGAGGGCGGCCCCGGAGAGCCGCCCGGAGACCAGCGCTTCGTAGAGAGCGGCCCGATCCACGAGGCTGCCTCGGGCGACGTTGACGAGGATGGCTCCCGGCCGCATGCGCGCCATCTCCGCGGCACCGATGAGCGGTTTTCCCTTCTCGCCGGCGGTCGCGTGCAGCGAGACGATGTCCGAGATCGCCAGGAGCTCGTCGAGCGGCAGGAGGGGCACTCCGATCTCCCGCGCCCGCGCCTCCGGCAGGAAGGGATCGAACGCCACGACGCGGGCCTCGAAGGCGCGCGCGCGCGCGGCGACGCGCGCGCCGACCTGGCCGAGACCGACGATGCCAAGCGTCTTTCCCGCGAGCTCGGAGCCGACGAACTTCGACTTTTCCCAGCGGCCCTCCGCCATCGTGGCGGCCGCCGCGGGCACCCGGCGCAGCAGAGCGAAAAGGAGCGCGAAGGTGTGCTCGGTCGCCGAGACCACGTTGGCCGTAGGCGCATTCAAGATCAGCACCCCGCGCGCGGTCGCGGCCGGCACGTCCACGTTGTCGACTCCGACCCCCGCGCGGCCGACCACGGTCAGGCCGGGCGCCGCGGCGAAAAGAGCGGCGTCGACCTTCGTCGCGCTTCGAACCAGCAGCGCGTCCGCGGTGGCGAGCTCCGCCAAAAGGCGTTCGCGCGGCGCGCCGACGCAATCGACGACTTCGTGGCCCGCCTGCCGGAGCAGGTCCAGCCCGGCAGACGCCACTTTTTCGGCGACGACGACTCGGCTCATCCTGCGGATTCTATGGCGCGCCCGGGCGGACCATCGGCGCTAAGGATCCGCCCCTCGGTCTTCCCCCTTCGCCCACTCCTCGTGGAGCCACGCGGGCAGCTCCCGCAAAGCTCCGAGCAGCACGTCGGCGTCGACCGCAGCGAGCTCGAGGGTCGAACGCGATCCGCCGGGCACGAGCGCGACCCGGCATCCCGCGGCGCGAGCGAGGGCGGCGTCGATCTCCATGTCGCCCACGACAAAAGCTTCGGATGCGGGGACGCCGGCGGTCGCGAGAATCCGAGAGAGCATCTGCGGATGCGGCTTGGGCGGAGTAGACGCATCGGGCCCCGCGATTTCGAGAAAATGGCGTGCCACGCCCTTCGCCTCCAGAATCTGCCGGGAGAAAACGGCCGGCTTGTTCGACGCGACCGCCATTCGCCAGCCGCCGCCGGCAAGCTCTTCTAAGACCGCGGGGACGTCGGGAAGAAGATGCGACAGCCGTACGGCAACGTCGGGATAACGCGCGCGAAAGATCCGCAGGCCTTCCTCCGCGCGATCCGGCCCGACGGCCTTTTCCAGGAGCCGGTCGAGCCCTTCGCCCACCATCGCGCGCAGGACCGCCGGGGTCGGAGGTACCAGTCCGAAATGCGCCATCGCGTGAGACAGCGCGTCGCCTATCGCGGCGTATCCGTCCAGAAGAGTCCCGTCGAGGTCGAAGACGATGAGACCTCTCGAGAACGCTCGGCCCGACGCCGACCTCAACGTGACAGCCGGGCGCGCCGCGAGAGCCCCGCGAGGGCGAGCACCGCGTCGGCGATCGCAGCGCCCTCGCCGAAAGCGAAGGTCGGGACGCCATCCTCCCCGGCATCGCCGTCGCAGATGCGGATCGCGGGGCAGACGACCGCCGGGCGAGAGGCGCCGCGCCGGGTCACCTCGACCCGCGGGAGCGGCAGTGACTTGTACCCCTCGACTAAGACGAGGTCGCAGTGCGCGAACTCCCGCGTGAGCAGCTCCGCAATCGGTTCCTCTCCGCCGAAACGCCGGGCCGTCGTGCGCTCCGGCGTCACGAACGCGGAGACGGCGGCCCCCGAGGACGCGTGGCGGTGGGAATCCTTCCCCGGGATGTCGTCTTCCGCGTCCTTCGACGTGTGCTTGAGAGTTCCGATGACGAAGCCTCTCGCCTGGAGCCTCGGAACGAGGTCGACGAGGACGGTCGTCTTGCCGGCGTCGTGGCCGCCGACGAACGCGACTGCCGCCGGCCGGGAGTCGGGATAGAGCAGCCACGGCTCCCGCCGGATGGCGAACGCCCTCGCGCCCTCATCGTGCCGCGCGATCTCGCCCGCAATGTCCGATCGGCGGTCGATTGCCGCCCGGAAGCTCGGAGAGCCCGTTAGAAGATCGATCGCGGGACGGAGGTCGAACTCGTACGGCTCCGTCCGCCACGCGAACTCGTCCGGCGCCATCCGGCTCGCGGTTTCGACGATCGAGAGGCCCGTCTCAAACGACCGGAAAGCCGCCCCGTCCGTGACGTGTAACATCGCTCCCCCGCAGGTCCGCCCCGCGTGCTTGTCGAACATCGGCCGGAAGTGAATCGGCAGGAAGGAGACGCCGGGGAGACGCCGCCCGTTCAGGGCCTCCGCGAACGGAACCGCGCTGAGCCAGGGTGCGCCGAAAATTTCGAACGGCCGGGTGGTCCCGCGGCCCTCGGAGATGTTCGTCCCCTCGAGAAGGCACATCCCCGGGTAAACGAGTGCCGTGGCGGGAGAGGGGATATTGGGGGAAGGCGAGACCCACGGCAGGCCCGTCGCTTCGAAGGTCGTGCCGCGCGACCACCCCTCTACCGGAACCACCGTCAGATCGACGTCCAGCCGCTTCTCGGATCGGAGCAGGAGGGCGAGCTCTCCCGCCGTCATGCCGTGCCGGACCGAGATGGGGTGCAGTCCGACGAACGACAGCATGTCGGTCTCCTGCGGCGCGCCCTCGATCGCGCCCCCGATCGGATTCGGCCGGTCGCATACGACAAACGGGAGGCGCGCCTGCGCGGCGGCCTCCATCGCGAGCATCATCGTCCAGACGTACGTGTAATAGCGGCTGCCGACGTCGGCGACGTCGAAGACGAGCGCGTCGATGCCCTGGAGGTCTTCCGCTTTCGGTTTCAGGCTTTCCGGAGTCGACCCGTAGAGAGAGACGGCGGGAAGGCCCGTCGGCGGGTGGACGCCGCCGGTCACCGCTTCCATGTAGATCGCGCCGCCGTCCACACCGTGTTCCGGACCGAAGAGCTTCGTCAGCCGCGTGTCGCGGAGGTCGAACAACGCCTTCCAGGAAGGGACTCCCGCGGCGGTCACGCCCGAGGGGTTCGTGACGAGGCCGATCCGCCGGCCGGCAATCGGCTCCGGGTTTACGAGAAGACCGTCGATCCCCGGAGCGCTTCCCCTTTTCACGCGCGAACGCCGGCGTGTTGCGGGTGCGGCGGCGATTCTCCGCGGACGAGCGCAACGGCATGCGGAATCAGGCCGGCAATGGCGCGAAGACAATCCGCGGCGCCGCGAGGCGACCCGGGCAGCGCGATGACGATCGTGCGGTGGCGGACGCCCGCCACCTGCCGCGAGAGGTACGCGGCAGCAAAAGTCCCACCCGTCTCCGAGCGCATTTTCTCCGCCAGTCCGGGGATCTCGAACGCGATGACGTCGCGGACCGCCTCGGGTGTCCGGTCCCGGGGAGAGACGCCCGTCCCGCCGGTTACGACCACCAGATCCGCCTCGTCCCGGTCCGCCTGGCCTCGGATGGCGTGCGCCACCCGTTCGCGGTCGTCCGGGAGGACCTCGCGGGAGACGATCGTGTGTTCGATCCCCGAATCGCTCAGGGCCTGCTCGCAGGCGGGACCGCCGCGATCCTCCCGCTCCCCGGCGGACACCCCGTCGGAGACGGTCAGCAGAGAAACTCGAATGGCAGGAGACACTTCGTCCATTATTTCGGACATGGGAGCTTTCCTCCAAGGGGAGAAGGAGCGGATTTCCCGGGCGGGGTTCTTGCAAACCTGCGCTCAGGGCCCGATTCCTCCGGTATTGTGCCTTCGGTGCGGCCCTTATTTATGAAGCTCTGCCCCGCCTGCCGCCGTTGTTTTCCGGAGACGGCCACGGCGTGCGTCGAGCCCGGCCATCCGATGCTCATCGAGGGCCCGCCGGTTGCGGCTGAAATATCAGACACGTGGGTCCTCGAACGGCTCCTCACCTCGCATCCGGCGGGCGGCGTGTTTCTCGGGAGAAGCCGCAAGACGGGGGTCACAGCGACCGTCCTCGTGCGCCGGGCCCCCGTTCCCGAGGATGACCTTTCGTTCGACCTCTTTCGAAAAGAATCGGTCGCTCTCGCGACCCTCCAGGAAACTTCGATAGCCGGAGTCGAGGAGTTCGGTTCGCTCGAGTCCGGGGGAGCGTACGCCGTGCTCGAGCCGCCGGGCGACGAAACCCTTCGCGATGCTCTGCAACGGGAGGGCCGTTTCCCGATTCCCTCCGCGCTGGCGGTCGGTCGCCAGGTGGCGGAGGCGGCCGATGCTCTCGCGCGCTCCGGGATCCCGCCCGGGGAGTTCTCGCCGGATCGAGTCGGCCTGCGGCGGCGTGATTCCGGACAGATCGTCGTGCGAGTCGTGAGGCTTCCGGGGGCCGCCGATGCCAGTTCCCAGGCCGGCTCGGAAATTTTTTCGATCGGGGCGCTCCTGTACGAGATGCTTTCGGGAAAGTCGCTCGCGAACGCGCTGCCGGGAAATACTCCGCCTCCCATTCAACGCGCCCGACCGGATGTGACCGAACCGCTCGGCTGGCTCGTGATGCAGTGCCTCCACCCGAATCCCAAAGCGAGACCACGCTCGCTCGGCGAAATCGTCGAGCGGATCCGCGCGCTCGAGGCGACGGACCTCGTGGCGGCCCCGCGCAGTCCCCCGCCGCCGTTCGCCTTCCATCAGCCGCTGGCGCCCTCGCGGCCGGCATTCGCGTTCCAGACGCCCGCGGCGCAACATCCCCTTCCGCTTCCTGCGCCCCTTCTCGACGCCGAGGCTCCACCGCAGGCCCCCTCGGCGGAAGAGATCCCGGACCCGCCCGCCGTGTCCGCCGCCCCGGCTACGCAGCCCCCCGCAGAAAACGCGGCGAACGACGGGAAGTTTCCGGCGGACAGCCCGCGCCTCGCGGACTCTCTTCTCGAGGCTCCCGCTCCGGCGGCAGCTGGAGTGGCGCCGACGCCGGCCGACGCCGGCCCGCCGCCGGCACAGCCGCTTCGCGAAGACGAAGAGACGAGCGCCCCGGCCGGGCTTTCCGGGCCGGCTCCGGACGAGGTGCTCGACCTGTCGCCTTCCGCAGAGCGTCCTCCCGCGATCCGGGAGGAGACGCCCCCGCCCGTGCTCTCGGAGATGGCCACACCGACTCCGCCCCTGCCGCTTCTGGACGCCGTCGGATCCGAGGCCGAAGTCCTTCCCACGCTGCCCGACACGCCGGTCATCGACGCCGTTTCAGACGCCGTCACGCCGGTGGAAGCGGCTCCGACGACGCCGGCACCCGAGCTTCAGCCAGGGACGAAGCCCGAGCCTTCGCCCCCGCGCGACACGGCGATCACGGCGGAGATACCGATCCTGCGGCCCCGTTACAGCTTCGGCATCACGCGGCCCGAGGCCCCGGAGCCACGAGACGATGGAGTCGGGCCCCGTCCCATGTTCCTGGAAGACCCTCCCGAGTCGGAGTCCGCCAGTCCTGCGCCGCCTCCCCCGCCCTCGTCGCGAGGTCTGACGCCCTGGCCTTCGACTTCCCAGGTCGGCCGCCTCGACGGCGGGCACCTCCCCGGTCCCGGGCGGCTGCGCCCCCCTGGATCGGGAGCCACTTCCCCCTTCCATTCTCGGCCTCCGGCGGGACGGCCGTTCATCGCTCCGGCGGCGCCGTGGTCATCAACCACGCCTGGAGCGGCTTCCTCGGGCATGCGGGACAAGCCGGGGCCTGCCGCGCGTCAGATCCCGATTTCGCCAGAACTTCGGCCGCCTCCGCGCGTCTCCGCCGTCACTCCGATACGGATCCCCTCGCCCGCGCAGCCGGAGCCGGCCCGAGTCTCCCGACAGGCGGAGATCCGGACGCCCCAGGGGGAAGACGGCTCTGACTCGGGCGTGGGGGAAGTGACGATCGGCAGCGTGCCTGAGAACACGGCTGAGTTCGAAAAATCGGGCGGGGGGCCCCGTGCCGGCCTCATCTGGGGAGTGGTGGCCATCATCGCCGCCGCGGTGCTCGGCGCGTTCTGGCTGGTGATCGAAGCGACGCCCCCCAGACAGGGAGCAACAGTTGCCGCGGGGCCGACGGCAAATCCGCGAACCAGCCAGCCGATGGCAGCGCCGCCGGGGCCGGCAGTCCCGCCCGCCGTCCGGGTGCCGGCGGTCGAGTCGCCGGGCGATGTCGTAAGCGCGCTTCCTTCCTCATCTTCGGGATCTCCCGCCCGACGCAATGCTCCCGCAGCGTCGCGGCCAGGCAATTCGACCGCTTCTCCGGCACCCGCGGTCGCGGGTCGGGAGCGCGCCGTCTCGCCGAATCGCCGCGAGCCACCTCAGGGTTCCTCTCCCGGCGCCGAGGGTTTGAGGGGCGCGCTGGACGCCTGGATCGCTTCCACCAATACCCGCGACCTTTCCGGCCACATGCGCTTCTACCTGCCGCAGGTGAGCACGTTTTACCTTGCGCGGAATGTCTCTCGCGAGTTCGTGCGGCGGGAGAAAGCCCGACTCTTCCGGGGCGGGCCGGTCTCCATCGACGCGGAAGAGCCGGAGATCGACCCTTCCCCCGACGGCAGGACCGCCACCGTTCGATTCCGGAAACGCTACGCCGTCAGTGGCGCCCGTGGAGAAAAGCGCGGAGAAGTTCTCCAGGAGATGACGTGGGTCAGGACTCCGCAGGGCTGGCGCATCGCCGGCGAGCGCGACGCGAAGGTTCTGGCGAGCCGCTGAGCGAAGCCGGCCGGCGCCTGGATCCCCCGCCCGCTCTCGTCACGTCCCCCGCTTTCTCCGGTAAGTCCCCGTCCGGCCCCCCCGCTTCTCGACCAGAAAAATCTCCGCGATCGTGATCGACCGGTCGAGGGCCTTCGCCATGTCGTAGATGGCGAGGCACGCCCCCGCGACGGCGGTCAAAGCCTCCATCTCGACGCCGGTCCGCGCAGCCGTGGACGTGGTCGCGCTCACCTTCACGCTCGACGACCGCGGATCGAGCTCGCATTCGACAGAGACGGAGTCGAGCGCAATGGGATGCGCGAGCGGCACGATCTCCGCGGTTTTCTTGGCGGCGAGAATCCCGGCGAGCCGCGCGACCGCCAGAGCGTCGCCCTTCGAGAGCCGCCCGTCGGCAAGCGCGCGGTAGGCCGCGGCATTCATGCGCACGGTTCCCCGCGCGGTCGCGGTCCGGCGAGTCGTCGGCTTGGCGCCGACGTCGACCATGCGGGCGCGTCCCCGAGCGTCCAGATGCAGCAGGCTTCCCCGCAGGGGTCCCGTCGATCGAGGGCGGCGCGGCCGCTTCGGTCCGCCGGCCCCCCCGCCGCCCGAGGGCGCCTCGGGATCGCTCATGCCGACGGCCCTTCTGCCAGTGGTGCGGGTTTTCTCACGCGCGCTCCCTGGCGAGGACCCAGTCCTGCACCGTGTTCAAATTCGAGAAAGCATTTCCCGAGGGATCGAGTGCGCGCCAGGACGCTTCGGGAAATCGCTCCGCGCCGATTTCCTCCGCCAGCCCTCGCAGGGAGCGCCGGCCTTCTCGCGCTCTTCTGGCGGCGGCCGGGAGTGCGGCGCGGCGCCAGATCGCGGCAAGAGGCTCGAGAGCGCCCGCGACTTCCGGCAGCACCGCCGGCGCTTCGCTCGCGAGGCTCGCGGCCGCCATTGCGCTCGCGACGGAAAGAGGCAGGAGGGGAAGGTCGACGGCGAGAACGAAGACGCGGTCTTCCGCCTCTTCGAGCGCGCGAAGGAGCCCGGACAGGGCGCACCTCTCCCGATCCCCGTCGAAAAGCAGCCGGGCGGGGGCGAACGCAAAAGATGGCGCCTCGCGCACCACGAGCCAGACCGGGGAAAAGACTTCGGCCAGCCGGGCCGTCTGATGCTCCGCCAGAGTCCCGGTCCCGTACGGCAGAGCGCCTTTGGGAGATCCCATCCGTCGCGACGCGCCGCCGGCGAGCACGGCGGCAGGCATGGAGATCCGCATCCCCGCGATGCTAGCAGGCCGGCGGGAGCGGCGCCTCTCGCGGGCGAACGACCACGTCCGCAAACACCGACCCGTCACTGCTAGGAGTCTGTCCGAGTAATGCTAAAAACCGAGATCTCGGGGGTACTGAAACCCCTCGGCACGTGACGATCGGGCGTTAGGGGCCAACTGTGGCGAAAAAGAGTTTTCACTTTCTCTCGTTTTCGATTACCTGGACG
>JBBSGZ010000070.1:0-20160 GCA_038253555.1 Thermoanaerobaculia bacterium | reverse complement strand
GGTCCTCGGCAACATCTGGAAGCCCAACGCGACGCGCGGCGTCTTCCGCACGACGGACGGCGGCGCGACCTGGAAGAAGGTGCTCTACGTCGACGATCAGACCGGCGCTTCCGACCTCGTGATGCAGCCGAACAATCCGATGGTCTTACTCGCCGGCACGTGGCAGTTCCGCCGGTACCCGTGGGAGTTCGTCGGCGGCGGGCCGGGCTCGGGCGTGTGGAAGTCGACCGACGGCGGATCGAAGTGGCGCCGGCTCGAAAGGGACATGCCGGAGGGAACGCTCGGGCGGGTCTCGCTCGCGATCGCGCCGTCCAATCCGGACCACGTCTACGCGCTCATCCACGCGAAGAAGGGGATCCTCTACGAGTCGAAGGACCTCGGCGAGAAGTGGGAGCGCCTGACCGAGAATCGCACGATCGACGTGCGCCCCTGGTATTTCTCGGTGATCGCGGTTTCGCCGGCCGACGAGAACAAGCTCTACTTCGGCTCGTTCAACCTCGTCACTTCGATCGACGGCGGCAAGACCTTCCAGACGAATAACCGCCGGATCCATCCCGATTACCACGCGCTCTGGATCGATCCGAAGGACCCGGAGCGGATCATCCAGGGCAACGACGGCGGCGCGCTCGTCTCGACCGATGGCGGAAAGACCTGGCGGCCGTTCGAGAACCTGCCGCTCGGGCAGTTCTACCAGGTCGCCGTGAGCGCCGACCTGCCCTATTCGATCTGCGGCGGGCTCCAGGACAACAACGGCTGGTGCGGCAGCTCGAACTCATTGACGCGAGGCGGAATTACCGATGGGGACTGGTACGCGGTGGTGGGCGGCGACGGCGAGTGGATCGTGCCCGCGCCGTCGGATCCGAACATCATCTACGGCGATTCTCAGAACGGGAACATCTCGCGATTCGACCGGAAGACGAAGCTCTCGCGCAGCATCCGGCCGTATCTGGCGGGTGTGGGAGAGATGGCGCCGTCGGAGCTCAAGTACCGGTTCAACTGGACGTCGCCGATCGCCGTGTCCGCCACCAACGCGGAGGAGGTCTACATCGGCGGCAACGTCGTCTTCAAATCGATCGACGGCGGTCTGCACTGGGCGGCGATCAGCGGGGATCTGACCCGCAACGACAAGGGCAAGCAGAAGGCGTCGGGCGGACCGATCCATCTCGACCTCTCGGGAGCGGAGACGTACGACTCGCTCCTCTCGCTCGTGATCTCGACGCCCGACCCGAAGGTGATGTGGGCGGGCTCGGATGACGGGATGGTGCACGTGACGCGCGATGGCGGCGGCACGTGGACGAACGTGTCGCCAAAGGGGGCGCCGGAATGGGCGCGCGTGTACCAGATCGACGCGTCGCCTTTCGATGCCGGCACGGCGCAGCTCGTTTACGACGGCCACATGCTCGGGAACCGGCGGCCGTATGTCTATCGGACGACGGATTTCGGGAAGAGCTGGACGGCCATCGCGAAGGGACTGCCGGACGACGGAACGGCGTACGTGGTGCGGGAGGACCCGAACAAGAAGGGGTTCCTGGTGGTCGGGACGGACAACGGGCTTCACTTCTCGCCCGATGCCGGCGCGACGTGGAAGAAGTTTCCGGTCGAGTTCCCGATGGTGCCCGTGTGGGATTTGAAGTTCGTCAAGGCGACGCGCGACCTCGTGGTCGCGTCGCACGGGCGCGGGATGTACGTCTTCGACAACATCGGGCCGATCGAAGAGATGGACGCCGGGGTGCAGGGGAAGAACCTGCACGTGTTCCCCGTGCCGGCCGCTTCGCAGTGGCAGATCTGGAACCGCGGCGGGTTTGGCGTCGGCTCGTGGAACGCTCCCAATCCGCCGAACGGGGCGGTGATCGACTACTGGTTGAAGAGCGAGATCAAGCAGACCGAGGAACAGAAAAAACTGAAACGCGAGCCGGTGAAGATCGTGGTCACCGACGCCGCCGGGAATCCCGTCGCGACGGAGTACGGGCCCGCGAAGGCCGGGATGAACCGGCACGTCTGGGGGCTGCGGTACGAGGGGGCGAAGAAAGTCTCGTTCGGCAAGGAGGCGCCGCCGTCCGACTTCTTCGATCCGAACCGCGGGCCGGACGTTCCGCCCGGGACGTACAGGGTCGCGGTGACGGCGGCGGGGGAGACGCTGACGCGGGAGGTCGTGGTCGGGGCGGACCCGAGGATGAAGGTGGATGCGGAGGTCCTGAAGGCGCGGTCGAAGGCGGCGGTCGAGGGGCGTAACACGGCGACGGCGGTGAACGAGATGTTGAATCAACTCGACGGATGGGAGACGTCGCTGACGGCGCTGCCGAAGGTCGTGGGCGGGGGCGAGGACGTCGAGCCCGCGAAGTCGAAGAAGTACGACGCGGTGCTGAAGGCCGCGAAGGATCTGAACAGGAAGGTGAAGGAGCTGAAGGACAGGGTCTACAACCGCGACGTCCAGCGGGACACGCCGTCGGACACGCTGCACTTCCATTCCGACTTCCAGGCGAAGGCGTCGCGGCTGGGGTTCCTGACGGGCGCATACGGAGAGGCGCCGCGGGATGTCGCTCGGAAGGAGCTCGCGTCGATCCGCAAGGAGGCGGAGGGATATCTCGGGCAGTTCGGCGCGCTGCGGAATGACGTCGCGTCGTACAACAAGATGGCGGTCGAACAGGGGGTCCCGACGCTGTTCGTGGGCGATCCCGTGACGATTCAGGCCCCCGCCGGGTTCTAGCTCCGCTCCCTCTCCCCGCGCGCCGCGCCGGGGGAGAGGGCCGGGGTGAGGGGCGGCACGTCAAGCCTGACAGGGCTCGTCGCGAGAGGGAGAGGCTCCGTCACCTGTCCCCCTCCCACGAGCGCGGGGCGAGTGGGAGGGCCCCGTGCCTCCGACTCTCTTCTGGCGCGTCGAGCGCGCCCCGCCTGAAACACCACCTTGCACCATCCGACCTGAACTCTTGCCGCGGGCGGGGCGAGGGAAGTGGCCTGAACTAGCTCGCCTTCCCGAGGTACTCGCGCGCCTCCCGGACCTCCTTGCGATTCGACCGAGCGCCGCAGCCGGCGACGAGCTGTCCGTAGAGCCCACGCGCCTTGCTCTTGTCTCCGGAGAGCTCCGCGGCCCGCGCCGCGCCATAGAGGCCGTTGAAGCGACTGGGAGCCGACCGAAGCGAAGACTCGTATTCGCGCAGCGCCTCGGCCGGGCGGCCCAGCTCGAGGAGCATGTCGGCGAGGAGCTCCCGCGCCGGAAGGATCGCTCCGGGCGTCACGGGGTGTTTGCCCGTCCTGTCGTCGAGAGCAGCGGCGGTGCGCGCGAGCTCGACCGCCTCTTCCTTCCTGCCCTCGCTCATGGCGAGCCACGCCGCGGCCGCGAGGCGCATCGACTCGACCTGGCCTGTCCAGTCGTAGACGCCGGGCACCGGCGTCTTGATCAGGCCGGCGTGGATTTCGTCGAGTCTCGCCAGTGCCGCCCGGGACTCGTCTGACTTGCCGGCCCGAGCCGCGCCGATCGCGCGCGCGAAATACGAAATCGCCGGCGCGTAGGGAAACCGCTGCCACGAGAGCTCCACCCGGGGCGGAGCGAGCGCGGCGGCAGCGGCCCAGTCGCGCCGCTCCAGCGCCCACCGGGCCGGGATCGCCGCCAGCGCGTAGCCGGCCGCAAAGCTGTCGTCGTCGAATGTCTTCGCGGAGGCCGCCTCCTCGAGCATCGCCTTCGCGCGGTCCTGATCGTCCACCTGGAGGTATGCGTACTCGAGGTAATCGATCGCGTGAAGCGCGTCGAACGAGGCCGCTCCGGGATGGCTCTTCGCCACCTGGCTTCGCGCGGTGGCAGCCGACGCGATGTTCGAATCGATCGATTCCTGCCAGAGCCCGAGCCGCGTGAAGATGTGCGATGGCATGTGTAAAGCGTGCGGCGACGATGGGGCGATCTTCGCGTACGCCCGCGCCGCCGAGAGTGCCTGGTCGGCCAGACGCGGGTAGTCGAACGAGTGGATCAGGTAGTGGACGAGCCCCGGATGCTGCGGCTCCGACGCGAGCAGGCCATTTAAGATCTCACCGGCCCTCCTCTGCTGGGCGAGCGTCGGATCGCCGGCGGTCGCGGTCGCGACGAGCATCATGGCGTAGAAGATCTTCGCCTCGTGGTCGTCGGGGAAGCGCCGGGAAAGGTCCTCCAGCGCCGCCTGATAGGCGCCCGCCCGCGCGCGATGATCGGCCTTGTCGGTGTCGCGATAAAAAGTGCCGATCGCGGCAACGTAACCGCGCTCCCGATCCGTCTTCGCGCCGAGCGCGGCGGCCTTCTCGGCCGCGCCGCGGCCCGAGGCGAGATCGCCCGGAGAGGGAGGCGCCCAGATCGGATGGTAGTACGTCATCGCGATTCCCCATTGCGCCATCCCGCAGGACGGGTCCCGTTCGGCGACGCCGGCAAAGGCATTGCGCGCTTCCTCGTAGCCGAAGGAGTGGAGCAGCGCGACCGCTCGCGTGAACGCCCCTTGAACGCCCGGGTTGCAGGAGACCGGGAAGTGGACGGTTCCGAGCGACTCGGTACCGGCGGGGTGGCGGTGCTCTTCCTGAGCGGGGGCGGTGCGGGCGAGAAGGACTCCGAGGGCGACTGCGGCGGAGACCCGATGGAGCGTCATGGCCGACCTCCTTTTAAGAACTCGTTGCTCCGCGCCGGCGATGCGCCGGTCCGGCGGATCTGGCGGGGTGCTCATCCGATCAAGCCGTTTTCTGGCGCGGAATTGTAGTCGCCGGGACGCTGTGGCGCCTCTTCGAGTCTTCCCCCTCTCCCCGAGCGCGGGGAGGGCCCCCGGGGCGAATCCCATCCCTCCAGGAACCCGACGAGAGGCTAAAGTGACCGGAATATTGCCCCGGCAGGCCGGGGCAGCCCCTTCACGAGAGGGGAAATGCCCGAAAAAGAAAGAGAGATGACCGAAACCGTTAGCGCCGTCGTGATGCCCGGGCCGGGTCTCCCGCTCGAATCGCGCCGCTACCCCGCTCCCCGGGCGCAGACCGGCGGCGCGGTGCTTCAAACCCTCGCGAGCGAGGTCTGCGGCACCGACGTCCACCTCCACCACGGCCGCCTGGCGGGGGTGCCGTTTCCCATCATCCCGGGCCACATCAACTGCGGGCGCGTGCTTGAGACCGGCGGACGGCTCTTCGACGTCGAGGGGCGGCCGATCGCGTCCGGCGCCGTGGTGACCTTCTTCGACGTGTTCGGGACCTGCGGCGCGTGCTGGCACTGTCTGGTCGCGAAGGCCGGAACCCGCTGCCCGCACCGAAAGGTCTACGGCATCACGACGTCCGCGGACGACGGGCTCCTCGGCGGGTGGGCGGAGCGGATCGAGATCCTTCCCGGGGTTCGGATGCTTGCGCTGCCCGACGGCGTCGCGCCGGAGGACTTCATGGGGGGCGGGTGCGGGCTGCCGACCGGGTTTCATGCGGTCGAGCGCGCGGGCATCGCCCTCGGCGACACGGTGGTGGTGCAGGGGAGCGGGCCGGTGGGATTGAACGCGGCGATCTTCGCGCAGCTGGCCGGCGCCCTCGCCGTGTACGTGATCGGAGCGCCGCGCGCGCGGCTCGACGCGGCCGCGCGCCTCGGCGCCGCGGGCGTCCTCGACGTCGGGGAGGTCCCCGATCCGGCCGTCCGCGCGGCGTGGGTGCGGGAGCGCACCGGCGGACGGGGAGCCGACGTGGTGATCGAAGCTTCCGGGAATCCGAAGGCGGTTCCGGAGGGACTCGACATGCTGCGCGATGCGGGCCGCTACGTCGTCGTGGGTCAGTACACCGACGGCGGAGACGTCCTCGTGAACCCGCATCGTCACGTCAACCGCCGCCACGCGACGATCCTCGGCTGCTGGGGGTACGAGTTCACGCACCTGTACCGGTCGCTCGCGATGATGGCGCGGCACAAAGAACGTTTCCGATGGCGCGAGCTCATCACGCGGGAGTACGCACTCGGCGAAGCGGCCCGGGCTCTCGAAGATATGGAGAAGTTCGCGGTGGTCAAGGCGATCCTCCGGCCCTGACTGCGAAACGCGACCAGACCGAGTCGAGCGAAAGGGAGATGCCCCCTCACCCTGACTGTCTCTCCGAGCACGGGGAGAGGAAAGAGTCCGTCTCTCGAACGCGTCTATCGAGCTTCGACGGGCTCCTCGATCGTCTGATATCGCCCGGGCTTCGCGTCCCGAACCTCCTGGACGATTCCGGAGGGCCACCGGATGACGACGCGCACGATCGACGCTGCGGTCCCGAGTCCGAAGTGCACGCGCGGGTCACTCGAAGAGAGGTAACTGTCCCCCGCCTTCACTTCCCGCACCTGGCGCCCCTTCTCCGTCTCGAGCGTCACGCGCGCGCCGATCCCCTGGCGATTCGATTTGCGGCCCCGCAGCGTCAGACCAACCCAGCCCCCGTGCCCGCCGTCGTTGCGCAGAAGCTCCAGGGGCCCGCCGGAATTCGAGACCGCGATGTCCATGTCCCCGTCGTTGTCGTAATCGGCGACCGCCGAGCCCCGCCCGACGAGAGCGCGCCGGAAGGGCTCCCCGCAGCCGCGCTCGGTAAAACGTCCTTTTCCATCGTTCCACATCAGAAACGGGCGCTCGGCGTAGGTGACTCCCTGCATCCTGGGAACCTCCAGGACGTGGCCGTTGGCGATGAAGACGTCGAGCCGGCCGGCGTTGGCGGCGTCCAGGAGGTTCAACCCGAACCCGGAGAAGTTGAACGCGGGAGGCCCGAAGCCGCTGACGGCGGAGACGTCCTCGAAGACGGTCGAGCCCAGATTGCGGAAGAAGCTGTTCGGCTCCGCCTCGAAGTTCGCCACGGCGATGTCGATGCGGCCGTCTCCGTCCAGGTCTCCCGCGGAAACGCCCATGCCGCCGAACGCGCGCCCCGCCGCGTTGACCCCGGTGCCCGAAAGAAGAGAGACGTCCTCGAACTTCATCCCGCCGAGGTTGTGGAAGAGGAAGTTCATCGTCGTGTCGTTGGCGACGTAGATGTCGGGCCGGCCATCGTCATCGAAGTCGGCCACCACGACGCCCAGACCCTTGCCGAGCGCCGTTCCGATTCCCGACGAGGCCGTCACGTCGGCGAACGATCCATCTCCCCTGTTGCGATAGAGGAGGTTGCCGATAGCGGGATAGAGGCTGGGGTGGCAATACTCGCGATGCCCTTTGCCGCAGAAGTAGTTTTTCTCGACGGAGTAGTCGAGGTATTTCACGACAAAGAGGTCGAGCAAGCCGTCTCCGTCGAAGTCCGCGAAGGCGGCGGAAGTCGACCAGCCGGAGCCCGCCACGCCCGCCTTTTCCGTGACGTCGGTAAAAGTCCCGTCGCCATTGTTGTGGTACAGGATGTTTCCGCCGAAGTTTGTGACGAAGAGATCGACGTATCCGTCGTTGTCGTAGTCGGCGGCGACGGCCCCCATCCCGTAGGCCGCGTCCTTCAACCCCGCCTTGTCGGTGACATCGGTGAACGTGCCGTCGCGGTTGTTGTGGAACAGGCGGTCCCGCGCGCGCGGGCTGCCATCGGGCGGAAACGGACCCGACTGCACGACATAAAGGTCCATCCAGCCGTCGTTGTCATAGTCGAGCCAGGCCAGGCCCGAGCCCATCGTCTCGGGCAGCTGATGCGCCGGCGTCGCCCCGCGGTCGTGCGTGAATCGCAAGCGCGCCTGCGCCGCGACGTCGGTGAACACGGCCGGGCAGCCGGCATCGAGCGGCTTTTTCTCCCCGGGGGCGCGCCTGGACGCGGGAACGGGCGCCACCGGGCCTGCCAGGAGCGCCAGCGAGACTGCCAGGGCGGCGGCCTTTGCCTTCACGGCGCCTTCGCTTTCTCCCGCTCTCGCGCGAGCGCATACCGAGTGCGTGGATCGACCGGAGAGATCGATAAGGCGTGCTCCAGGGCGGCGACCGCCTCGGCATGGCGCCCGAGGCGCGCGAGCGCAAGGGCCCTGCCGCGCAGCGCTTCGGGATCGTCCGGGTGCCGCCCGAACTGGACGGCGGCCCTCTCGGCTTCGCCGCGCGCGAGCTCCGTCCAGCCGAGACTCAGCTCGGCGCGGCGGGCTCCCGCCTGAAAGCGTTCCTTCTGCTCGCGCTCGAAGACCCGCTGGTAAAGCGCAATCTCTCGCCGCGCCTCCTCCTGGTGCCCCCGCCGGGCGAGCAGCGTCCCGAGCGCGTAATGGGACCTCGGAAGATCGGGAGCCAGGCCGATGACCTTCCGATAGGCCGCCTCCGCTTGATCGACCTGCCCGAGCGCCTCGAGCGCCCGCCCGAAGTCGAGCAGGACCTCGGGCGAACGCGGCTCGGCCTCGACCGCCCGCCCGAGCTCGAGGCGGGCCGAGGCCGGGTTTCCGGCGAGCAGCAGCACGCGCCCCAGGTTGTGGCGGGCGGAAACGCGGTCCGGCGCCAGGGCAATCGCATCGCGATAACGGGCGGCCGAGTCCTCGAACCGGCCCGTCTCCAGCAACGCGCTTCCCCAGGCCTCGAGCGCTTCGGCGTTGCAGCGCCCGCTGCGACAGGACTGCTCGAGCTCCCGCGAAGCGTCTGCGAAACGTTGCTGCCGCATCAGCTCGAACGCGTAGCGCACGCGCAGACGCGTCCCGCCCGCCTCGGAGAGAAGCCTGGCCATCTCTTCGTCGGCCGCATCGGCGCGTCCAGCCGCCCAGAGAAACTCGACAGATTCGAACCGCAGCGCGAAATCGCGCGGCGCCAGCGCGATCGCACGGCGATAGGTGTCCTCTGCCCGCTCGTCGCCGACCGCGGCATAGGCGGCCGCGAGACCGCGCAGGGCCACGACGCTTTCCGGACGAGACGACGCGAGAGATTCGAGGATCGGGACCGCCTCGTCGGGCTTGCCCGCGGAGAAAAGCGCCTGCGCCCTTTGCCACGCTTCGTTGGAATCGACCGTCTTTCCGGGCGCCAGTCCGGTGAACACGAGCGCACCGGCGAGCAGAAGCCGGCCCAGGAGACCTACCGCGTCTCCGTGATCGTGACCGTGCGGTTGATCGCGGCGCCGGGCGCGAGCATGCTCCTGCGCCCCGAGGGCCACTGCACCTCGATCCGCTCGACGGCCGTCGCGTCCCCCAGGCCGAAATAGAGCGGGATGACGCTCTGGGAGAGATAACCCGATTTGCCGTCGTTGTACTTCGTGAAGACGCGGCCGCCCGACGAGACCCGGACCGTCGCTCCCAGACCATTGCGGTTGGAGACTGTTCCGTTCAAGGAGACCGTCACCCAGTGAATCTTCCGGCGCGCTGCGAGGTCGGAGATCAGAACCTGCGGCGAGGCGTTGAACTCGTTGGTGACGATGTCCAGATCCCCGTCGTTGTCGAGGTCGAAGACCGCGGCCGCTCGAGTGCCGAGGGTTCCGAGCACCGTGATCGGCCCCGTCTCGCCTCGACAGACCGGCCGTCCTTTGCCTTCCGTCGCGCAATCGACATCGAACCAGGGGGTGGCCGTGCGCCCGCCGCGCCGCGGCTCGACGCCGAGAAGAAACTCCGCATCCCGGAAGCGCTCGCCGCGATCGTTTAAGAGCAGCGAGTTGATCCCGTAGCGGAATGGAAAGCTCATGCTGGAGGCGATGAAGACGTCCTCCCAGCCGTCGGCGTTGAAGTCCCCCACGCTCGGGCCCCACGGCCAGTAGTTCTCGAGATTCAGCCTGTCCGACACCTCCTCGAAACGGCCTCCGCCGAGGTTCCGGTAGAGGACATTGCCGAAGACGTTGTTGGCCCCGCCCTGCAGAAACTGGTCGGTCCACTGCATCCGGGATTTCAGGTGCTCGCGCTCCGGGCCGATCTCCTCCGTCATGTCCGAATGCATGTCGGTGACGAGCAGGTCCATTCTGCCGTCGTTGTCGTAGTCGAAGAACTTCACTCCCATCGCTCCCCACGGGGTCTTCGGGAAGTGTTCCTCCGTGCGATCGACGAACTTCTTCCCCTTCTGGTTCTCCAGGTAATGGTCGTCCCCCTGCATGTTGAGGACATAGAGGTCCGGATACCCGTCGCCGTCGAAGTCCGTGAACGTCGCGTCGCCGCTCCATCCTGTGTAGGGCAGCGCGACTTGATCGCTGACGTCGACGAAGCGATTGTGCCCGGCGTTTTTGAAGAGGCGGCTCTTCTCCGTGCGCTCCGGCTTCAAGTGACCGCTGAAGGCGTCCGCGAAGCCGACGAAGTAGCCGCCGCGGCCGCGTTCCTCAGTCGTGTAGACACCAACGTTGACGAGGAAGAGGTCGAGCAGACCGTCGTTGTCGTAGTCGAAGAAGACGGCGCCGGAAGAGTGGCCCGCGTAATCGAGGCCGGATGGCTTCGAGATGTCCCGGAAATGGCCCTTCCCGTCGTTCTCGAAGAGGACGTTGCCGCCGCGCACGGTCGTGACGTAGAGGTCCGGGTCACCGTCGTTGTCGATGTCGGCGAAGGAGGCCGTGACGCTCACGCGGTCCTTCAGCGCCACGCCCGCCGACTCGGTGATGTTGACGAAGACACCCTTGCCGAGATTCTTCCAGAGCTCGTTGCCGCCGAGCTGGTTGACGAAGTAGATATCCAGCAATCCGTCCCCGTCGACGTCGGCGACCGCGAGGCCGTTGCCGTGATCGTAGTGGTTGGGTTTGTAGTGCTTGCCCGAGTCGTCCGTGATGCGGTGAAGAAACGTGATGCCGCTCTCGGGCTGCCGGTCGGTGAAGCGGAAGTCGTGGAAAACCGCGAACTCGCGGGCCGTCTTCTCCTGTGCGGTTTTGCGCGCGGCGAGGCCACCGGTACCAATGTCGTCGGTCGGCACCCGGACCTCCTTGCGCTGGCCGGGGGCCGCGGTCGCCCACGCGCCCATCGCGACGAGCGCGGCCACCACGAGCAACGCCGCGGCATTGCGGCGGGGAGACTCCACGACCGCGACCGACCGTCTCGCGAGAAAAACCACGGCCAGCTATTCTACCGACCGCCGGCCAGCCGAGCACACGGAGGGCTCCCTGCATGTTCCCTTGTGTGCCGGAGATGGATTTTGCCGCCGCAGACACATCTCGCAGCCGACGTCGGAGACTTCGCGCCGCGGCGGGCACGGAGCAAGAACCCCTCACCCCGAGACTCCCCCCCGAGCGCGGGCGAGAGGGGGACCCGGATCACTCCCACCAATACCTCCCTCTCTTCCGCTCACGAGCGCCGGTCTCCGTCATCGTCGCGGCGTCGTAGAGCCTGCCGTTGACCATCGTCCAGGTGACCTTTTCGGACTGGCGGATGTCCTGGAGGGGATTGCCTTCGATGACGATCACGTCGGCCAGCTTACCCGGCTCGAGCGTTCCAATGTCGCGGTCCATCCCCAGCGTCGCCGCGCCGTTGGCGGTCGCGCAGCGCAGAGCCTCGTGGGGGGTCAGGCCGCCCTGATTGAGCATCCAGATTTCCCAGTGGAGGCCCAGGCCTTCGCGCTGGCCGTGAGCGCCGGTATTGACGAGGACGCCGGCCTTCTCGAGGTTCGCCGCGATCTTCGCGATGTTCAAGTGGTTGAACTCGTCCTCCGGGACCATCGTGCGGCGCCGGGAGCGCGGGTCCAGGACGAAGGGCGGCACGAACTTCGAGAGGCGCGGATTTTCCCAAACGTTCGTCTTCTGGTACCAGTAGTTCTCGCCCCAGTTTCCGCCGTATCCGACGAGGAGGGTCGGCGTGTAGCCGACCTTCGTGGGTGGCCAGAGCGACAGGACGTCCTTGTAGATGTTGGGAACGGGAATGGTGTGCTCGACGGTCGTGTGGCCGTCCACCACCATTGTCATGTTGTGCTGGAAGAGCGAGCCGCCCTCAGGCACGACCAGGATGCCGATCTCGCGCGCGGCCGCCAGGATCTGCTGGCGCTGTTCGCGGCGCGGCTGGTTGTAGCTCTTGACCGAGATCGCGCCGGCGGCCTTCAGGCGGCGCAGATGGGCGCGGGCGTCGTCGAGCGACTCGATCTCGGCTTTGAAGGCGCCGGCGGCGCCGTAGAGGATCGTGCCGGTCGAGAAGACGCGCGGCGAGCGGATCATCCCGGCCCGCGCCATTTCCGCCGTCGAGAAAATTTCGCCGGTGTCGTTGCTCGGGTCGTGAACCGTGGTCACTCCGAACGCCAGGCCCGCGTCCGTGACCCAGTTCTGCTGCGGGAGCATCCCGTCCGAGCCGACGGAACCGTGCCAGTGGGCGTCGACGAAGCCGGGCAGGACCGTTTTGCCGGAGGCGTCGACGGTCTTCGCGCCCGCGGGGATCGGGACCTCCCCTTTCCTGCCGACCGCCTTGATTCGGTTGCCTTCGACGACAACGACACCATCGTCGATGACCTCGTCGCCTTTCATCGTAACGACGCGGCCGCCGGTGAAGACGACGACGTTGGACGCGGAGGGCATGTCGATCGGCGCCTGAAAAGCGATGTTCACGCCTTGCGCCGGCGGCCCGGGCAGCTTCTCGGGGGCGCTGGGCAGGAAAGAGAACGCTTCCTTCAGGTCCTGGTGGTAGAGCTCCGGCCCGTTGGCCCAGTAGAGGCGGGAGGAGTCGCCCGAGAAATGGAGGTACGCGCCCGCGTCCCTGGAAACGCGGCTGACGGGCACGGCCTTGCTCTTAGGCCCGATGTCGACGCGGCGGCCCGTCTCGACGAACGGCGTCAGGTACGCGTTGAAGCCCTCGCGGAAGGCGAGCCACTTGCCGTCCGGCGATATCGTGAACTCCTGCGCTAGCTCGGAGAGGTAGGACTCGTGCTCCTGCGAGCCGTCGAGTCTGATGGATGCCAGGACGCGCTTTTCCGGGGCGATCTGGTCGCCGCCCCCTTCGGTCTTGACGAAGAAGACGCGATCGGAGTCCCTGCCGAAGAAGGGTGAGACGCCGGTGTATGTGATGAGGGAGGACTTGCCCCCGCCGGAAGAGGAAGCCGGAACCCAGTAAAGGCCGGGTTCGGAAGACCACGCGCGCGAGCGCAGGAAGCCGCCCGTGTCCTTGCGGTAGACGATTCGGGCGCCGTCGGGCGAAAAGACCGGGTCGAGATAGTGGCCGGGTTTGTCGGTGACGGCGCGCGAGGTTCCGGAGGGAACGCCCACGGACGCGATGCGGATCGAGCCCAGGGATTCGTCGCTCCACGCGGCGTAGACGAGCGACTGAGAATCGCGGGACCAGGAGGGGAAGAACTCGAAGTGATCGGTCTGCTTCGTCAGGCGATGCGGAGAGCCGCCCGGAAGGTCCTTGACGTAGATGTGGCCGAGCGCCGAGTAGGCGACGCGCCTGCCGTCGGGGGAGACCTGGACCCAGCGGAGCATGCGGACGGGGAACGTGGCAGCGGAAGGGCTCCCCCTCACGCCATCCCTCCCCCGCGCGGAGCCGGAGTCTCCTGGCGGCGTCCCTCCGCCCTGAACGATTCCCGTCAGGACGTCGACGGGCCAGCGTACGGCCGTCGCCGTCTTGCGTGTGTCCTTCACGTGAAAGGGAATCTCGGCGGCCTGCTTCGTCGCTATGTCGACGCGGCGGATCTTGCCGGCGGCCCACAGCACGACCGACTGGCTGTCCGGAGTCCATGCCATCGACGGGTAGACGCCGTGGATCGCCCAGGTCTCCTGCATGTCCCGCTCGAGGCCGTCGAAGATCGGGCGCTCGACGCCGGACTCGATGTCCTTGACGAAGAGCGTCGACTTGTAGCGAACGCGTCGGACAAAGGCGAGCGTCTTGCCGTCGGGGGAAGGCGTCGGGCGGATCGAGCCGCCGGGGCCGGTCACGAAGTCGATCAGGCGGCCCGTGTGCCGGTCCAGGCGCTTGATGATGTAGATCTGGCCGTTCGGGTCGGGGTTGTACTGGTAGATCTTTCCCGGCGAGGAGTCCTCGGACCAGTAGAGGTACCGGCCGTCCAGCGAGAAGGCCGGCTCGCCGTCGTCCTTCTGCTCGGTCGCGCGCTTCGTCATCTGGAGGCCTTCGCCGCCCGACCGGTGGTAGAGCCAGATCTCTCCGGCGCCCAGCGAGCGCGTGCCGGTGAAGTGCTTGCGCGCCGCGATGAACTGCGAGTCCGGCGTCCAGGCGGGGGAGTTGGGGAGGCGAAAGGATTCTTTCGTGACCTGCTGGGGCTGGTTCCTGCCGTCGCGGCCGTCTCGACTCATCACCCAGATGTTGTCGCCGCCGGAGCGGTCGGAGGTGAACGCGATCCACTGGCCGTCCGGCGAGTAGCGCGGCTGCATGTCCCAGGCGAGGCCGGACGTCAGTGATTTCGCCTCGCCGCCGCCGATCGGCATCGTGTAGAGGTCGCCGAGGAGGTCGAAGGCGATCTCCTTGCCGTCGGGCGAGACGTCGAGCGACATCCAGGTGCCCTCGTTCACGTCGAGGTTGACGGTGTTGTCGTAGGCGTATGGCGGGGCGGCGACGTCCCACTTCTTCTCGTCCTTCTCCTTTTCCTTTTCTTTCGTCGGATCGGCGGTCGGCGGGGCTGCCGGCGGCTTGTCGATCGGAGGCCTGGGCTGGTCCTGGGCGGCGAGGGGGAGCGTCGAGAACGACGCGAGCGCCAGGAGCAGCGTGGCGGTGACGGCGAGGAGGCGAGTCTTCATCGGCGCAGATCCTTTCGGTTGTGGGATTGAGGCGGGGCGAATCTTATCGGGAGCGGGCGAGCCCCCTCACCCTGACCTCCGAGCCCGGGCGAGGGGAATGATCCTGCTCCCTCTCCCCGCGCGCCGGGGGAGAGGGCTGGGGTGAGGGGCGGTACTTGAGGCCTGACGCGCCTCGCGCGAGAGAGAGGTGCCCCCTCACCCTGACCCTCTCCCCGAGCGCGGGGAGAGGGGAATCTTCCTGCATCCTCTCCCCGCGTGCCGGGGGAGAGGGCTGGGGTGAGGGGCGGTGCTTGAGGCCTGACACCCCTCGCGCGAGATAGAGAAGTGCCCCGTCACAAAGATCCTCTCCCCGAGCCCGGCGAGGGAAGCGGGCAGCGCGCTCCTCGCCGCTCCTACCTCAGTCGGATCGACACGGACCTTTCCGCCGCTGTAAGCTCCCGCAACTTCCGCGTCCTCCGGGCGCGGCTTCTCAGAGAGGACCCGATGAACGAAGCAGAAGTTTCGCGGTTCGCGCCCCCGCCCCCCCTTCCCTGCCCCTCGAGCGCGCTTCGCGCCGCCGTCTCACGCCGCCGCCTGGGAGCAGCCAGAGGACAACGAGCCGCGGCGGGCTTCACGCTCATCGAGCTCCTGGTCGTAATCGCCATCATCGCGGTCCTGATCGCGCTTCTCCTCCCCGCCGTCCAGAGCGTCCGCGAGGCCGCGCGACGCGCGAAAATGGTCGAGCTGCTGCAGGGTGGGGATTTTTGCAAGGCGCTGAATTCCTACCGGGACCAGTACTCCGCGTATCCCGCCAGCCTCAGCGATCCCCTCCTGCTGCCTTTCATGCCCGGTGGCCAGTCTCCCGACAAGCTCGCCGCGGACCTGGACTTCTGCCTCATCTACCAGGTGACTTCGACCGATCCACCAAACTTCAGTCTCTGCGCGGTGCACGGCAGCATCGAATACTGCATCGACAGGAGCTGCCGGGTGGTCACGTCGATTCCCGGAAAAGACTCCTGCCCGACGCCGCCCTCTCTCGGCAGCAACCAGTTCTACGTGGCGTCGCTCGTGCTCGCCGCGCAGACCGTGACGCCCATCCTCGTAGACCACCCGGATCTGATCCCGCAGGTTCGGCCGTACGTGTCGCAGAGTGTCGATTCGATTTCCGCCCTCCTGGTCGGGCAGAACGAGACGCAGTCCGTGACGCTGGCGCAACTGCTTCAAAATCCGATCATCGCGCCCTTCTCGCCGTTTCTCGTAGACACCGGCTTCTACGGGCCGGAGCTCGACTCGCAGATCGTGATCACCCGGAGCGACCTGACGGGCAGTCCGCTGTTCCTCTTCTCCTATGAGTCCCTGCGCATTCTCGCAGGCGCTTACGGCGACAAGCCCGGCATCGCGCATTCGCTGTCGGTCAAGCTCGATGCCGCCGAGGCGGCCGAGAGGCGGGGCAATCTGCAGGCGAAGGCGGGCGCGCTCGGCGCCTTTGAAAACGAGGTCCGCGCAAAGACGGGCAAAGGGCTGACCGCCGCGCAGGCGCGCGTCCTGCTGACCCTCGTGAAGACCCTCTGAGCCGCTGACATCCGGGCCGGCCCACACCCTCTCCTTCGCGGCGCGGGGAGAGGGTGGCCGGTCCTGTCTTGAAGCGGGGGATCGAGGACTTCGCAAGAGACCTCTCCGGGCCTCAAGGGCGCCGGCGACCACAGGCATCGGGACGTCTGTCGAGTGTCGAGCTCCCGAAATCGAATTCAGCCGGGAGAGGGATGGCGCCGGACGAGCGCCGCGCGCAATGTCTCGAGTCGGGTGTGCGGGTCGTTCGCGACGCGGACCAGGAGCTCTTCGTAGTCGCGGGAAAGTCCCGCGACCGTGCGGGGCTCGAAGAGATTCGTGTCGTACTTCCAGATGCCTGAGAGTCCATCTTCTCCGGTCTCCAGAAAGAGGCTCAGGTCGAACCGGGCGGCTTCTTCTCCGGCGCTCAGCGGCTCGAAAGTGGTCGCCCCCCGCGTCACCGAGGGCAGACGCGTGTTCAGAGCGATGAGCGAACGGGCAAAGGGAATCCGGCCGGGGATGCGGACGGGCCGGACTCCCTCGACGAGCGCCGCAAAGGGAAGACTCTGATGACGGTACGCCCCGAGGGCGACCTCACGAACCCGCGCGAGGAGATCGAGAAAGGTCGGATTTCCCGACAGGTTCGTCCGGAAGACCATCAGATCCACCAGGAATCCGATCAGCGGCTCGGTCTCGATTCTTCCCCGACTGGCGGAGTTGCTGGCCACGACCACATCCGTCTGTCCGCTCCGGGTGAAGAGGACGGCCTGATAGGCGGCGAGCAGGGTCATGAAGAGCGAGGCGCTCTCACTCCGCGAGACGGCCGCGACCTGCGACAGGATCAGCTCGGACAAACGAAAGGAATGGTTTCCGAATCGGCGGGGCGCCCCTTTCCGGTAGGCATGGTCGGCCGGGAGCTCCAGCTCGGCCGCCCCCGCGAGCCGGCCCTTCCAGTAGGAGAGGAGCCCCTCCCGGATGCCCGGCAGGCGGGCCCGCTCCCATTGCGCAAAATCCTCGTACTGGATGGCGAGGGGCGCGAGCGGATCGGCCGCGCCGCGCGAAAAGGCCTCGTGAAGCGATGCGAGTTCCGAGGCGAAGATTCCGACGGACCATCGGTCGAACACGATGTGGTGGACCGTGACGAGGAGGATGTGCTCCGAATCGTCCAGACGGAGAAGGACAGCACGGATCAAAGGGCCTCGCTCGAGATCGAAGGGCCGCTCGAGCTCTTCTCGCGCCATTCGAAGAATTTCCGCCTCACGATCGGCTTCGGGAAGATGGCCGACGTCGCGGAAGACAAACGGCAGCTCGATCGCCGGCGAGAGAGAGGGAAAGGGAATCCCGCCGTCCGAAGGATACGAGCTCCTCAGAATTTCATGACGCTCCAGGATTCGATCGAGCGCCCGCTCGAAACCCCTCCGATCGACGGGACCGAGGATGCGCAGGTTCGTGGCGCGGTTGTAATGGCCCGGATCGAGCTGCTCGTGAAACCAGATCTGCTCCTGCGCAAACGAGAGGACGGGCCGCGCGCCGGCGCTCCTCCTGGGGATGACTCCGTCGTTGACCGCCGCGTCTCCCGCACGGGCCTCGATTTTTCGAGCGAGCTCGCCGATCGTCGGGGCGTCGAAGACGGCGACCAGCGAGAGCTGCACTCCGAAAGAGCTCTGAATCCGGGCCGCCACCTGCCCCGCGAGCACCGAATCGCCCCCGAGGGAAAAGAAATCCTCCGTCACGCCGATACGATCTACCCGAAGAACCTCGCTCCAGATCGCGACCAGCTTTTCCTCCAGGGGAGTGCGGGGCGAGACGCTCGTGTCGTCGCGCGAAGGCGGCGCCGGCTCTGGTGGGCTCAGTTTCTCTGCCAGACCGATCCGCTGCACCTTTCCCGTCGGTCCCTTCGGAATTTCGGCGACGAGGAAGATTCGGCGCGGAACCTTGAAGGCAGCGAGGCGGGACGAGGAGAACTCCCGGATCTCGCCCGCCGTGGCCGACCGGCCGTTGCGAAGAACGACCGCCGCGCCCACGTCTTCCCCGAGCAGCAGGTCCGGCATGGCGAAGGCGACGGCCTGCGCGATGGCGGGATGGTCGAGCAGGACCTCGTCGATTTCTCGCGGCGAGATCTTTTCGCCTCCGCGGTTGATGATCTCTTTCAACCGCCCGGTCAGCGTCAGGTAGCCGGCCGCGTCGAGCGACCCCTGGTCGCCCGTGCGGAACCAGCCGTTCGTGAAGGCGCGCTCGTTGGCCTCGGGGTTGTTGACATATCCCGCCGTCACGTTGGGTCCCCGGATCGCGACCTCTCCTCGGACGCCGGCGGCGAGCGTCTCGCCGTCCTCGCCGAGGATGGCGACTTCGGGACCGGCCGCGGGGCCGACGGAGCCCGGCTTGCGGATGCGCGGCGGGAGGGGATTGCTCGCCATCTGATGCGCGGCTTCCGTCATTCCGTAGGCTTCGATGAGCGGCGCGCGGAAAACGCGCTCGAGCTCCGCTGCGACCTGCGGAGGAAGGGCCGCGGAGGAAGAGCGCAGAAAACGCAACCGTCGGCGCTCGAGGACCGGCGCGTATCGAGGCGCCCGCGCGAGGATTGCCTGGTGCATCGTCGGCACGGCCGTGTACCAGGACGGCTCGAACTGGTCCATCCAGTCGAAAAACGAGGGAGCCTGGAATCCCGGGGCGCAGGCGACGCTCGCTCCGGCGGCGAGCGAGGCGAGGAGCGCGGCGACGAGCCCGTGGATGTGGAAAAGAGGCATGACGTTCAGGCAGCGGTCGGCTTCGGTCAGTTCGAGGGTGCGCGCGATGTGGCCCGCGGAGGCGCAGAGGTTCCGATGAGTCAGGGGAACGAGCTTGGGGCGGGCGGTCGTGCCGGAGGTGTGGAGCAGGAGCGCGACGTCGTCGGATGCGGCGGGAGCGAGACCCTCCTCCGAGGGAGCGAAGGAGGAGAATCGGAAGACGCCGGCGGTTTCCGGGTCGGCGGCCAGATCGAGCACGGGGATTCCCAACCGATGCGCCGCCTGCCGGGCGGGGGAATCGACGCCCTCCGGGAGGACTAAGGCCCGCGCCTCGAGGTCCGAGAGGAAGAACATGAATTCCTCTTCCCGGTACGCGGAATTGAGCGGAGCGGCCGGGACGACCGAGCAGATGCCGAGGAATGCCGTCGCCATTTCGGGTCCATCCGGGAGGCAGATCGCGACCCGATCCCCGGAGCGCACGCCCGCGGCGCGCAGGGATCGCGAGATGTCCTCGATCTGACGCAGCAGTCCCGAACGTGAAAGAGAACGCCTGCCGACTCCGAGGAGAGCCGGCGTGCCGGCGGCCGCCAATGCCGGGGCGCGGAGAAGCTCTACGACGGTGTTCCTGTCCGGCACGATCGGCCGAGAGACTATCCGACCGGCCGGATCTCCGAGAGCGGCGGCTCGGCGATTCCTCCGGACGGCCGCCCGAAAACCGCGTTCTAACTTTTCAGCAACTTGTCGAGCTCGCGGCGCACGTCCTCGATCTTGACGTCATGATCGGGCTGCTTCCACACGACTTTCCCGTCGGCAGAGCGGATGACGAGCCCGTGGTTTTCGAAACCGAGCTCCTTGATGGCCGTCTTGTTCTCCGGGGTCGTCGCGTCGAGGTTCTGACCGCGCACCCGGCCCTTGTATTCCTGGTCCAACCCGCTCACGGCGGGCTTGATTTTGGCGCAGATCGGTCAGCCGGGGAGGTAGTAGTAGGTGACCTCGAGCGGTCCGGATTTCCGTGGCCGCGCGGCGGCGATCACGGCCGAAAATCCAACTAGGGTCCCCAGAAGCAGTTCCCGTCGAGTCTTCATGACGCGTCCTCCTTTTTCTCTTCACAGGAGCATAGCGGCAATCGTCGCCGCACCCTCTCCCCGCGCGCCGGGGGAGAGGGCCGGGGTGAGGCTTCAAGTCTGACAGGGCTCGAGAGAGAGACGCCCTCGCCCCGACCCTCTCCAAGGCGGGAAAAGGAACGCGGCCTGGTCAGCCGCCGTGGTGAGAGCGCTCGACTTGCCTGCGGGGGCCCCCCCCCCCCCCCCCCACCCCCGCCCCGGGGGGGGGGGGGGGGGGTGGGGGTTGGGGGGCCGCCTGTAGACCCCCCCCGCCCAGTGACCCCCCCGCCCGGGGGGGGCGCGGGGCGTGGTTTTTTTGTAGG
>JBBSGZ010000069.1:0-20261 GCA_038253555.1 Thermoanaerobaculia bacterium | reverse complement strand
GCCTCGACCAGTCGAAAACGCGGATCCAAAGACGCAATCCGGTGGCTCACTTCTGACCTTCCACTCCAACAACTCAACTCATGAACCGGCAGCATCACGTCGCACACACCCAAAAGGGCATTTCTTCAGCAGCCTGCTAGAGCTCGGAAACAAACACAAGGCAATCACTCAGGTCCTCATGGCCTTACCAATTATCGGAGCTGAGCAGATGATCCCAGAGGGCGTGCCGGCCTTCCGGCTTCTTCAGGAGTCGGTGAACAAACAGGAGCTGGATCGTAAGGCGCTGCGCGAGTTGCATCGGTACTTTCGCCCGTCTCAGGACACCTGATTCCGGTCGACCTGCGAGTGTCGGGCTGATCGAGCTCGCTTGCCGAGATTATTTTCGGGCGACGTCGGGGTCTGAAGGGCGGCCGAAGATGGACTCTCCCCGTTCCTTTGCGCCTGCCGGACGATCGCCCGCAGCATTCCCGCGAACATCCTCCGGTGGATCGGGTAGAGCGCCCACCAGTAGGCGAGGCCCGGGAGCCCGAAAGGGTCGAAGATCGCCGTCTGCCGGACTTCCGTGCCCCCCGCGGCGGGAGTCGTCTCGAACTGCAGCCAGGCGCGGCCGGGGAGTTTCATTTCGGCCGCGAGCCGCAGCAGCCTGCCGGGCTCGACCGCCTCGACCCTCCAGAAATCGAGCGGATCGCCAGGGTAGAGAGCGTCCGGGTCCCGGCGCCCGCGCCGCAGGCCGACTCCACCCACTAAGAGGTCCAGAAACCCCCGGATCTTCCAGAGGAAATTTCCGTAGTACCAGCCCGTGTCGCCGCCGATCCGCCGGATGGCCGCGAACGCCGCCTCGACGCTGACGGGAGCGACCGCGGCCCGGCTGTCCACCAGCCGCGAGCCGACGCGCCGATTTCCGCCGCGGCCCTCCCGAAGGCCGGACGCGGAAAACGCGTCGCTCCACCGGGTCTGGGCGAGCTCTTTCTCTTCGCGGACGAGCGCGCGGGCGATCGCATCGCGGATCCCGCGAGGCTTGATCTCGAAGGCCGCGGCCGCAGCTTCCGGATGTTCGACGACGGTGCGGTTGCGCAGGCTGTCGATGAGCGACCGGCCCACCCGGGCGTAAAGCGGCGTCACGAGACCCAGCCAGAGGCTCGAGAGGCGCGGCGTGAGCAGGGGAACCGGGATGAATCTCCGGCGGAGCCCCCTCTGCCGCGCGTATTCGCTCATCAGGTCGCCATACGTCACGCGGTCCGGCCCGCCGATCTCGTAGATGCCCCGGGTGCCGGCCGGGAGATCGAGCGCCCCGAGGAGATAGGCGATCACGTCCTCCACCGCGATCGGCTGCGTGGCGACGGACACCCAGCGGGGGCAGATCATCACGGGCAGCCGTTCGACGAGCGCGCGGATCATCTCGAACGACAGGCTGCCGGAGCCGATCACGACGGAAGCGCGGAATTCCACGACAGGGACACCGGAAGCCCGGAGTGTGTCGCCCGTCGCCTGCCGGCTGCGGAGGTGCTCGGACAGCGCGGCGGAAGGATCCCCGAGGCCGCCGAGATACACGATCCGCGAGACCCCGGCGGCCTTCGCCGCCGCGCCGAAGTTGGTGGCCGCGCTCCGGTCCCGACGTGCGAAGTCCTCGCCCGATCCCATCGAGTGGACCAGGTAATAGGCCGTCTCGACTCCCTCGAGCGCCGCTCCGAGGGTGGCGGGCTCTAAAAGATCGCCGGGAACGATCTGAGTCGAAGGCGCGACGCGGCTGCGAAAATCCTCCGGGCGGCGGACGAGGCAGCGCAGCTCCACACCCCGGGCTTCGAGCGCCGGCCGGAGCCGTCCGCCGACATATCCCGTGGCTCCGGTCAAAAGAACGCGTGGCATGGGACGCATCCTACGGGCAAAGGAAGCGATCTCGACGGCGCGTCCAGAGGGCCCTGCCGAATCGCTTCGTCCCGAAGAGGGGGGACCTGTGGAACCGGTTCGAATCCTCCTCGATTTGCGTCCGCGCCCCGCGCCCACCCCCCCGGCCCATGCGCCCCTGCGCATACCATCCAGCCGTGCCCCGCGTCCTCCTGCTTCTGCCGACCACCACTTACCGGGCCGGCGACTTCCTCGAAGCCGCCGCGCGGATCGGCGCCGACGTCGTCGTGGCGACGGAGGAGGCCAGCGCCGTCGCGTCCGTCAATCCCGACGGGCTCTGGACGCTGAACTTCCGCGATCCCGAGGCAGCGGCGCGGCGCGTGCTGGAGCTCTCGGCCAAAGGACCGGCGCTCGACGCCGTCCTCGGCGTGGACGACGACACCGCGGTCACCGCGGCCGCGATCGCGCACGCGCTGAACCTCCCGCACGCGCCCGTCTCGGCCGCGGAGGCCGCCCGTCACAAAGGCAGAATGCGCGACCTCCTCTCGGCCGCCGGAGTGCCCGTCCCGCGCCATCGCGTGTTCTCGCGCGACGGGGATTCGTCGGAGGCGGCCGCAGCGGTGCGTTACCCGTGCGTTTTGAAACCCACCTTCTTAGCCGCCAGCCGCGGCGTCATCCTCGCGAACGACGCGGCGGAATTTCGCCGGGCGTGGGAGCGGATCGAAACAATTCTTGACGAACCGGAAGCGATAGCGCGCGGGGGACCCGCCGCCCGCGAGATCCTCGCCGAGGATTTCGTCTCCGGATCCGAGGTCGCGCTCGAAGGGCTTCTTTCTGACGGACAGTTGCGCGTTCTCGCCCTGTTCGACAAGCCCGATCCCCTCGAAGGGCCCTTCTTCGAAGAGACGCTGTACGTCACCCCTTCCCGCCTTCCGCCGCAGACTCAGGACGCGGTCGCGGACATCGTCCTTCGCGCCTCGCGCGCGCTGGGCCTGACAGAGGGACCCCTGCACGCGGAAGTGCGGATCGGGACGGAGGGGCCCGTTCTGATCGAGGCGGCCGCGCGTTCAATCGGAGGTCTCTGCTCCCGGACGCTGCGATTCGGCACCGGGATGTCGCTCGAGGAGGTCATCCTCCGTCACGCGCTCCGGCTTCCGGCGTCGCCCGCCCGCGAGGACGCCGCGGCCGGCGTGATGATGATCCCGATACCGCGCCCCGGCATTTTCGAGCGGGTGACAGGCCTCGAAGCGGCGCGCCGGGTGGAAGGGATCGTCGAGGCGACCGTCACCCTGCGTCCCGGCCAGAAGCTCGTCCCGCTTCCCGAAGGTTCCCGGTACCTGGGGTTTCTTTTCAGCCGGGGAAAAAGCCCGGCCGCGGCGGAGGAAGCGCTGCGCGCCGCGCACGCGAAGCTCGAAATCGTGACCCGGGACGGGCCCGGGAACGGGGGACCTGGAAAACGGGAAGACGACGAAGAGCGGGACCGGCCGCGGCGGGTTTGACGGGTCTGCCGTCAGCCCTTCACTTTCCGGGCGAGTAGTAAGGGTTCCGTCCCGCGCCGTGATCCGTCGTGTCGAGAATTTCTCCCACGCGCGGCACCAGCTCGCGGATCGCTTTTTCGATCCCCTGTTTCAGCGTGACGTCCGCGGCGCCGCAGCCCTGGCACCCGCCGCCGAGCTTCAGATAGACGTTGTTCCTGCGAACGTCGATCAACTCGACGAAGCCGCCGTGCGACGCGACCGCGGGATTGATCTGCCGCTCGAGGAGATCACTGATCGCCCACTTGAGATCCCCCTCGGAGGGAAGGTCCTGAAAATACTGCGCCGCCACGACCGGTCCGCCGCCGCGGAGGTGTTTTCGAATCACGTTTCCGAGCGCCAGCGCTGGCCAGTCGACGGGGTGGACCGCCGTCACCGTCACGACGTTCTCGGCGAGGAGCACCGATTCGATGCTGTCGAGCGCCAGAATTTCCTCCGCGAGGGGAGAGATTCCGGCCTCCAGAGGGTTCGCCAGGAAGGCGGATTCGCCGGGGACTAAGGGGCGGTCGACCGTGTACTTGCAGCGGTCTCCGCGCTCCGAGGGCTCGCCCGTGATTTTGATCTCGTCCGGCACGGCGTCAGTATACGTGCAGAATCGAGCCGAAAACCCCCTCTCCGAGCCCTTTCGGGAGACCCCCCGCGGGCGGGGTCCGGACCCGAAATGCGCTAAAATGAACAAAATTTCAAGACGGGAGACCTGATGTCGGGGCACTCCATGCCTTTCGCAACCGCACGAACCCCGCCCGCACCCGAACACCGCCGAGGTTCCCCCGGTTTCACCATGATCGAGATGGTGGTGGTGGTGGCCATCCTGGGAATCGTGGTCGGGATCGCGATTCCCACCTTCATGCGGTTCGTGCGGCGGGAGAACCTGAGGGCCCCCGTCCGCGAAGTGCACTCGATCGTCCTGGCCGCGCGGATGCAGGCGGCCAAGCGTAACCAGCAGGTCATCGTCCGTTTCGACATGACGAATCACCGGGTCACGTCCTGGGCGGACAACCTGCCGTACAACTACATCCAGGACGTCGCCGAACCGCTTCTCGCGGATTTCCACGTTCCCGACAAAATTGTCTTCCGAAAGGCTCCTAATGGCGCAGCGGTCAATGACGCCGACGCGGTGGCTTTCGACACCTATCTCGGCAATGCGACCCGCGTCGACATGATCGTGTTTCGCCCCGACGGGACGATCCTTCCGCCCGAGGCCGCGAATTCCATCCGCCCGGTCCTCCCGGGAAGCCCTCCCGGTTCTGCGTACACGTCGACCGTCCCCGCGGGCTCAGTCAACTGCGCCGCCGGCTGCCGCGGCGTCTACATGTCGGATAACGACTCGACGGGCGATGTTCCCAACCGCAACACGTTCCGGATCAGCGTGGACGACACCGGCTCCACGGGCAAAGTGACTCTCTTGAAGTGGCTGCCGACCTCCGAAGGCGGAAACGCGGGAGAGGTCAATTTCGTCCCCACGCCGTGGCGCTGGAACAACGGCAGCTGATCCGGGCGACCCAGACCTCTTCTTTCTGATTCGCGGGCGGCGCGCGGGCCCGGGCGACGACGTCCCCGCCTTGAACCCCCGGACTCCGTCGGACATAATCGCCGGCTGGAGATTTCATGACCCAGAAGATCGATCGCAGGGCCCTGAAGCGCAACGACCTCGCCGACTCGATGGGCAAGACGGTGGATTATGTTTCCCACCACCGGCGCGGAGTGGTCGAGGGCGTTGCGATTTTCGGCGGCGTCGTCCTGCTCGCCGCCGCCTTCGTGACCTTCCGCAGCTATCGGGAGAACGAAGCGGGCCGGGAGCTCTCGGCCGGCCTGGCGGCCCTCGCGGCGCCCATCGCGGGACAGCCGGCCGCAACGGGAGCCGCGCGCACCTTCCGCACGGCCGCAGAGCGCGACCGCGAAGCGGAGGAGCACCTGAAGAAGGCCGCGAAGAGCACGGGGACCTCGGCGGGACGCGCCGCGGGCGTCGTCCTCTCCGCCCGGGATTCCAAATCGTCCGAGGCTGTGGATCGGCTCTCACGCGCCGCCCGCTCCGGCAAGGGCGAGGTCGCCGCGGCGGCGGAGCTCGATTCGGCAAAGCTGCTCGCGGCGGCGGGTAAAACGACGGAGGCCATCGACCGCCTGAAGCGGGCGATCGAGTCCCCCGACTCCGCGGCGCCGAAGGACGCGATGATGTTCACCCTCGGAGAGATCTACGAGAAGGCGGGGTCGGCCGCCGACGCGCGCGCGACCTACCAGCGCCTCGTGAGCGACTACCCCAACTCCCCGTATCGCGCCGACGCCCGGCAGAAGCTCTGAGGAGCCCGGGGACGAGCTCGCTCCCCGAACCAGGATCGTGACGCGCCGCCGGATCGTGATCGTGGTCTGCGACGGGCTCGGCGTCGGAGCCGCGCCGGACGCGGACGAGTACGGCGACATCGGAAGCGACACGCTCGGGCACGCCCTGGCCGCGCATCCGACCCCTTTACCGAATCTCGAGCGGCTGGGTCTACTGACCCTGGTCGGCCGCGGCGCGAGGACCGGGGCGCGGGGGAGGCTCCAGGAGCTTTCCGCCGGCAAGGACACGACGACCGGACACTGGGAAATGATGGGCCTGGTCACCGAACGACCCTTTCCTCTGTACCCCGACGGGTTTCCCGACGAGATCGTGGGCCCCTTCGAGGCCTACGCGGGGATGCGAGTCCTCGGCAACCGTGCCGCCTCGGGGACCGAAATCTTAAACGAGCTCGGGCCGGAGCATCAGGCGACGGGGCGCCCGATCCTCTACACGTCCGGGGATTCCGTCTTCCAGGTCGCCTGCCATCAGGACGTGTGGTCTTCCGAGCGTCTCTGGGACCTGTGCCGGCGCGCGAGAATGATCCTGACGGGAGAGCACAACGTCGGCCGCGTCATCGCGAGGCCGTTCACGGGCGGCCCGGGTGCCTACACGCGAACCGCGAACCGTCGGGACTTCACGATCGCCCCCACCGGCGAAACCTGGCTCGACCGCCTGACGGCCGCGAGGCGCCACGTTTACGGCATCGGGAAGATCGTGGACATCTTTTCGGGCCGGGGGATCTCCGACTCCGTCCACACGGGGTCCGATGCGGAAGGGATCGCGAAAACGGAGGAGGCGCTCAGCGACGGCCGCGCGGACTGCGTCTTCACCAACCTGGTCGACTTCGACAGCAAGTACGGGCATCGCAACGACCCGGCCGGGTTCGTCCGGAACTTAGCGTCGCTCGATGCGCTCCTTCCGGGGACTCTCGCGGCCCTCGGGCCGGGGGACCTGTTTCTGCTGACGGCCGATCATGGTTGCGAAACGACAGACGCGTCGACGGACCACACCCGGGAGCTGGTTCCGTTTCTCGCCGCCGGCCCGCCCGTGCGCGATCAAGCGGACCTCGGCATCCGGGAGGGGTTCTGCGACCTCGCCGCGACGGCGGGTGAGTGGCTCGGAGTGCCGGCGCCGCGGGGCGCGAGCGCTCTCGATCTCTTCCTGCGCTGACCGGCCCGGTGCTGCACCTCCTGTTGATCGGGTGCGCCGCGTACGGCGCCGTCTCGCTCCTGCTGGTCCTCTTGAATCTCGCGGCGCTGCCCAGGCTTTCCCGGGAAAGGCCCGGAGGCGGGGACCTTCCATCCGTCTCGATCGTCGTCCCCGCGCGCAACGAGGAGCGTGCGATCGAATCGGCTCTGCGATCGCTGCTGACCCAGGATTACCCGTCGCTCGAGGTGGTGGTGGTCGACGACCGCTCGACGGACGGAACTCGCCGGGTCCTGGCGGCGCTCGCGAGCGACCCGCGCCTCACGATCGTCGACGGCGCGGAGCCGCCGGCGGGTTGGCTGGGAAAGCCACACGCGCTCTTTCAGGGGTCTGGCGTGGCCCGGGGGGAGCTTCTCTTCTTCATCGACGCGGACGTTCGGTACGGTCCGGACGCCGTCTCCCGGGCGGTCGCCTTTTTGATCCGCAACCGCGCGGATTTCGTCGCGCTGCTGCCGCGCCTCGAGACGTCCGGCTTCTGGGAGGGCGTGCTGATGCCGAACCTCCTCTGCGCGGTGTTCTTCGGCCCGTCGTTCCTCGCCAACAGCAGATGGCCCCGCTGGCTTGCCGCGGGCGGGGGAGCGGGGAACCTGATCCGGCGGAGCGCCTACGACGCACTGGGCGGGCACGAAGCGCTGCGAACCTCCGTCATCGATGACGTCCGGCTCGCCGTTGGCGCGAAGCAGGCAGGGTTCACGACCCGGGTGGCTCTCGCGCACGATCTCGTCGCGGTCCGCATGTATTACGGCTTTCGCGAAGTGTGGAACGGGTTCACGAAGAACATCGCCTATGCGCTGGGAGGCCTCATGGGAATCGCCTTCGCGGCGATCTCGGTCGTCTGGACGGTGGTCGCGCTCCTTCCGCCGGTCGCGCTTCTCGCGGCGCTCGGCGGAGCCTCCGTTCCCGCGGGCGACGTCGTGCTGGCGGCAATTTCTGCCGGCCTGCTGCTCGTGGCGCGCCTGACGATTTCCGTGTCACTGCGCGACCGCCTCTGGCCGGCGTTCACGACCCCCCTCATGACGGCCGTCTGGGCCGCTCTGCTCGGACGGTCCGTCTACCAGCGCCTCGTCCGCCGCACGGTCCCGTGGCGCGGCCGGGAGTTCGACGCCCGGAAAGCCGGGTTCTAAAGAATCGTCCCTCATTCGACTCGGATTGCTCCTGACACCTCCGGAAACTGAGAATCGGGAACTGAGCTAACATCCCGGCCCGCAAACGTCAGGCGTCTCTCTGCCCCCTCGCCCGCGGAAAACGCGTCGGAGGAGGAATCAATGCGCTGGATAGGCCTCGTCGGCATGGCGGTCATTCTCGGGATCGCGTTCGCTCTGTCGAACAACCGCCGCGCCATCCGATGGCGGACGGTCGGCTGGGCGTTCGCGCTGCAGCTCGCCTTCGCGTTTCTGGTCCTCTACTGGGAGACGGGCAAGAACGCCATCCAGGCCTTCTCGGACAAGGTCTCCAACGCGATCGGCTATGCGGATCGCGGCTCGGCGTTTCTCTTCTCCTGGCTGGCCGGGCCCATGAACGACCTGGGTTCGAAGACGGGACTTCCGATCGGCGGCTTCATCTTCGCGTTCAAGGTCCTGCCGATCATCATTTTCATCTGCTCTTTCTTTTCGCTGCTCTACTACTTCGGGATCATCCAGATCTTTGTCAAAGGCATGGCGTGGGTGATGCAGAAGACGATGAAGGTCTCGGGCGCCGAGGCGCTCTGCGTGGCCGCGAACGTGTTCATCGGCCAGACGGAGGCGCCCGTCCTGATCGCGCCGTACATTCCGGCGATGACGCAGTCCGAGCTCCTGACCATGATGACCGGCGGGATGGCGCATGTGTCCGGCGCCGTGATGCTCGCGTACGTCACCATGGGCGCCCCTCTGAAGTACCTGATCACCGCCTCGGTCATGGCGGCCCCCGGCACGTTTCTGATCGCGAAGATCCTCTGGCCGGAAACCGAGACCCCGGTGACCATGGGCACGGTCAAAATGCATGTCGAGAAGACCAGCGCGAACTTTATCGACGCGGCCGCGTCGGGAGCGACCCAGGGTATGGCGCTGGTCCTGAACATCTCCGCGATGTTGATCGCGTTCGTCGCGTTGATCGCGATGCTGAACGGGTTCCTCGGCTGGATCGGCGGCTTCTGGGGACAGCCGACCTTCGCGCTCCAGACCATCTTCGGGTGGGTCTTAGCGCCGCTGGCCTTCATCCTGGGCACCCCCACACAGGACATCGACAGGGTCGGGAACCTCATCGCGAACAAGACCGTGATCAACGAATTCTTTGCCTTCTCGATGATGAAAGACATGGTGGGGCAGCTCTCCGAGAAGGGGAAGCTCATCGCCACGTTCGCGCTCGCCGGGTTCGCCAACTTCTCCTCGATCGGGATCCAGATCGGAGGCATCGGAGGGCTTGCGCCGACTCGAAAGTCCGACATCGCGCGGCTCGGGTTTCGCGCGCTCCTCGCGGGGTCGCTCGTGAGCTTCATGACCGCCTCGATCGCCGGCCTGATCTGGGAGTTCGCGGGAGCTCCCGTAAAATGAAAATTCCCGGCGTTCTGCAGACTCTCGACGCGGCCGCCGCCCGGATCCGCCGGATGGCGAAGACCGAGCCGGTCGTCGGACTGGTTCTCGGGTCGGGCCTCGGCGCCTTCGCCGAGCGCCTCTCCGACCGGACCGCGATTCCGTACGGGGAGATCCCGCACTTTCCCGCCTCGACCGGCGTCGTGGGCCACGCGGGCGAGCTCGTCCTCGGGCGTGTGGGAAAGGTTGCCGTCGCGGTGCTCTCTGGGCGGGTGCACTTCTACGAAGGGCACTCGATGGCCGACGTCGTCTTTCCGGCGCGCGTCCTCGCGCGGCTCGGAGTGAAGGCGGTGATCCTGACGAACGCCGCCGGGGGGGTTCGCCTCACGTTCAAGCCGGGCGATCTCATGGTGATCTCCGACCACATCAACTTCTTCGGCCACCACCCGTTGATCGGCGCAAACGTCGACGAGCTCGGACCGCGCTTCCCGGACATGAGCTACGTCTACGACCCCTTATTGCGGCGCATCCTGAAGGCCGCCGGCCGCGCGGAGAAGATTCCGCTGCGCGAAGGGGTGTATCTCGGCAATTCCGGTCCGTCGTACGAGACGCCGGCCGAGATCCGCGCCTTCCGGCGTCTGGGTGCAGACGCGGTCGGGATGTCGACGGTCCCGGAGGCGATCGCGCTCCGCCATGCGGGCGTGCGTGTCGCCGGCATTTCCACCATCACCAACATGGCGGCGGGGATTCTGAAGCAGCCGCTCGAGCATCTCGAAGTCCTGGAGACGACACGCCGGGTCGGCGACCGCTTCGTGCGGCTTCTGATGGCCGCGGTCCCGAAGATCGCGGAAGTCCTGAAATGACCGGCGCTCCGCTGGTCTCCGAAGACCGGCTCGTCGAGGAGGCCTCCCGTTATCGGGGGAACGCCCTCTCGAAGCGCAGCGGGTTCTCCGTCGGAGCTGCGATCGAAGACTCCGAGGGTCGCGTTTGGGGCGGATGCAACGTCGAGAACAGCACGTATGGGTTGACCGTCTGCGCGGAGCGCGTCGCGATCTGGAAGGCGCTCTCGGAAGGCGTGCGTTCTTTCCGGTCGGTCGCCGTGGTGACCGGCGCCGACGAGCCCACGCCGCCGTGCGGCGCCTGCCGTCAGATCCTCTGGGAGTTCGCGGGGGACGTTCCGGTCGTCATGGCGACCGAGAGCGGCAAGCGGAAGAGACTTCGTCTGGCGGAGCTCTTCCCGGAACCGTTCGACTTCTAGGAGCCCGTCCAGAATGACCCTCGCGAGCGTGCCGAGGCCGAGCCGGGAACGGGCGCGCGCGCTCCGCCGTCCTGTTTGGTTCGCGGCGGTTCTTTCCGCCGGCCTGCTCTTCGTCGCCGCGTCTCCCCGTCGCGTCCCGCGCCGCCCCGCGGTGCAGCCGGCGCCGGCCGCGGAGGCGGCGGACCTCCTCGTCGTCGGCGGCCGGGTCGTGACGATGGACGATTCTTTTTCCGTCATCGAAGACGGCGGACTCTTCCTCTCCGGCGGCCGGATCGTCGCCGTGGGGCGCTCGGCGGACCTGAAGGCGAAATACGCGGGGAAGCCGACCTGGGACGCGCAGGGCCGAATCCTCCTTCCCGGTCTCGTCAACACGCACGGGCACGCGGCGATGACTCTCCTGCGCGGCCTCGCCGACGATCTGACGCTCGACCGCTGGCTGACCGAGCGCATCTTCCCGGCAGAAGCGAAGAATGTCTCCCCGGAATTCGTGTACGACGGAACGCTTCTCGCCTGCCTCGAGATGATCGAGGGGGGGACGACCACGTTCGCGGACATGTACTACTTCGAGTCGGAGGCGGCGCGCGCGGTGGACCGGGCGGGGCTGCGGGGAGTCCTGGGAGAGACCTTCATCGACTTTCCGGTCCCCGACCACAAGGACCTGCCGGCGACGCTCGCTCTCATGAAGGGCTTCGTTGCGCGCTGGAAATCGCACCCGAGGATCGTTCCCGCCGCGGCCCCGCACGCTCCCTACACCTGTTCGAAGGAGACGCTCCTCGCCGCGCGCGACTTCGCGCACGCCGAAAGCATCCCTCTGCTCATTCACGTCGCCGAGACCCGCAAGGAGGTCGACGACGCGCGCAAGGCCTGGCAGCAAACGCCGTTCGTCCGCCTCGCCTCGGTGGGCTTTTTCGATCCCGGTCCGGGCGGCCGGCGGGTTCCCATCGTCGCCGCCCACGGGGTCTGGATGGACGAGGGCGATATCGCGATCGCCCGGCAGTATGGCGTCGCGCTGTCGCACAACCCGGAATCGAACATGAAGCTGGCCTCGGGGATCGCGGACGTGCCGGGGTGGCAGAAAGCAGGACTCTCCTGGGGGCTTGCGACCGACGGGCCGGCCGGCTCCAACAACGACCTCTCGATGTTCGAAGCCATGGACTTCGCGGGGAAGCTGGCGAAGGTCTCGAAAATGGACCCGACGGTGCTTCCCGCGCGCGACATTGTCGCCGCGGCGACTCGAGGGGGCGCGAAGGCGCTGGGGCTCGACACGAAAGTCGGGTCCCTCGAGGCTGGCAAGCAGGCCGACTTCATCGCCGTCAGGACTCGAAGCGCGCACGAGCAGCCCTTTGACGATCCGTACTCGGCGCTCGTGTACTCGATCAAGGCCTCGGACGTCTCGGACGTCTGGGTGGACGGGCGGCGTCTTCTCGCCGACGGGCGTCCGACGACCCTGGACGCCGGGGCCATTCTGGACAAGGCCATGGCGTGGCGCCGGCGAGTGGATGCCTCTCTCGCGGCGCCGAAAGGGGAGAAGCGGCCGTGAAGAGCGTTTACGAAATCCTGCGCGCCAAGCGCGACGGGCAGGAGCTCTCCCGCGAGGAGATCGCCTTTCTCATCCAGGGCATCGTCTCGGGGGACGTTCCCGACTATCAGGCGGCGGCCTTCCTCATGGCGGCCGTGATCCGCGGCCTCTCGACACCCGAAATGGCGGCGCTGACGGAAGCGATGCGGGATTCCGGCGACTCCTGGGACCTCTCGGACCTCGCTCCCGTCGTCGACAAGCACTCGACGGGAGGCGTCGGCGACAAGGCCACGCTCGTCCTGGCGCCCCTCGTCGCCGCGGCGGGCGGGCGGGTCGGGATGATGTCGGGCCGGGGCCTCGGGCACACGGGCGGGACGCTCGACAAGCTCGCCGCGATCCCGGGGTTCCGCACCGACCTCGACCTGCCCCGAGTGCGCCGGGCGTTGACCGAAGTGGGGGCGGCGCTCTTCGCGCAAACCGACACGGTGGCTCCGGCGGACCGCAAGCTCTACGCGCTCCGGGACGTCACGGGCACCGTCGAGTCTCTGGGTCTCATCGTCGCTTCCATCCTGTCGAAAAAGCTCGCGTCGGGAACCACCGGCATCGTCTTCGACGTGAAGACGGGCAACGGCGCGTTCTTGAAGACGGTCGCCGAGTCCCGCGCGCTCGGCCGGGCGGTCGTCGATACGTCGCGGGCCGCCGGCCGCGAGGCCACCGGGTGGATCACCGACATGTCCCGGCCCCTCGGGCGCGCCGTCGGCAACGCCCTCGAGGCGGAAGAGTCGATTCTGGTGCTGCGCAACGAGGGTCCTCCCGCGGTCCGGGAGCTCTGCCTGGTCCTCGGGACCGACATGCTGCGGTTCGCGGAGCCCGCTCTCTCCGAGGCGGAGGCGCGAAAACGCCTCGAGGACGCCCTCTCGTCCGGAAAGGCCGCGGAGCGGTTCGGACGGCTCATCGAGTTTCAGGGCGGAGATCCGCGCGTGATGGACGATCCGTCGATCCTTCCGCAGCCGAAATCGCGCACCCCGGCGGCGGCGCCCCGTTCGGGTTTCGTCCGGGCCATCCAGACGGAGAAGATGGGTTTCCTGTCGATCGACATCGGATGCGGCCGGCGCAAGCGCGACGACGAGATCGACTTCGCCGCCGGTTTCCTGGTCGAAAAGACCATCGGAGATCGGGTCGAAAAGGGAGAGCCGCTGGCGATCCTGTGCCTCGGAGATCGGGCCGCGCCGCGTCCGGCGTTCGAGCGCGAGCTCGCGGACCTCTTCGAGATCGGCGACGAACCCGCCGCTCCGCCGCCGCTGGCCATCGAGAAGCTGTAACGGGTTCGGCCACCCGTTTCCGCTTCCGGGTTCGATGTCCGCTTCAGGCGTCCTGTCCTGGATTTTTAATGAAGTTTGACGACCGGGAACCCCGCACCGAGAGCTGACGATGACCATGCTCGGCCGGGCGAACCCCTTCGAACGAATCGCCCGCGGGCTGCGCGGACGCCTGTGGCCGGCGCGCGCGCCCGTGCCGGTCGCGCCGCGGGTGTGCCGGGTCGTGGCCCCCCGCGGCGCGGCCCGGGTGCGGCCTGAAAACACGATCGACGCGTATGCGACTGCGATCGAGCTCGGCGCGGATGCGGTCGAAGCGGACGTCTGCGTGACGCGAGACGGCCGATTCGTGATCTGGCATGACGCGGACCCCGGCGAAAAGATCGCCGTTGCCCGGCAGTCCGGCCGGGAGAAGCTGCTTTGCACTCCCGACGTGCCGACGCTGTTCTCCCGCTGGAGGAGGCGCGTTTGCGACCTCGACTTCGAGGAGTTCCGCTCTCACTACGGCTATCGGCCCCGCAAAAGGGGCCTCGGCGATCTGATCGGCAGCGACGACCCGCCGCAGATCGAGGCGGCGACTCTCGATGACCTGATCGCCTGGGCGGACCGGGAGCCCCGGCTGTCCGCCGTCTGCCTGGACATAAAGCTCGCGGCGGATCAGTCGGAGGCCGCGGTCCGCCTGTTCGACCTGCTGCGGGGACTGTTTGCGGAGAGGCGAGGGGAGAGGTTTCCGTCGATTGCTCTCCTCACTCCCCAGCGCGAGATTCTGGCGGCGTTCCGGAGGGAGGCGGCGCGCCGTCCGCACGACGAGCGGCTCACGATCTACGGCGACTTCGAACTGCCGGGCGTGCTTGCGGCGGCGAAGGTTCTGCGGCTTCGTCACGTGAGCATGGGAGTCGGCCAGCGTTTCTGGCACGACTTCCGGGACGAGGTCGTCGAGGTCATTCGGGCGCGCGAACGCGGGGCTCTCGACTCCGTCATCCTCTGGACGATCAACGAGCCCGATCCACTGCGCGAGCTCGTCGCTTTCTCGGCCGACGGGATCCTGACGGATGACGCTCCTCTCCTGCGCCACCTGCTCTCCGAGCATCGCGCGGGAGCAGTTCCGCCCCGGAGCTCGGAGACTTCCGCCGACGGTTAGAATCCCGAAGTGCTCTATCGATTCGACCATGTCCGCAAGGCCTATGGACCGAAGGAAGTGCTCCGCGACGTGACGTGGCAGCACAACCCGGGACAGAAGGTCGGCCTCGTCGGGAGAAACGGCGCCGGGAAAACGACGCTGCTTCGCATCGCGCTCGGCCGCGAGGAGCCGGACTCCGGGGAGTTCGTCAAGGCCAACGCGCTTCGCGTCCAGACGGTCGACCAGGCCTTAAACGCCGACGCCCTTTCCGAGACGCTCCACGACTACACGGCGGGGGCTTTTGCCGACCTGCACCGAATCGAGTCGGAGATGCGGCGTCTCGAGCACGCGATGGCGGACGGCGATAACTCGGCTCCGGTGCACGACCGATACGACGCGCTTTCGCACCGGTTCGAAAACGAGGGCGGTTACGACATGGTCGCGGAGGTCGAAAAAGCGCTCTCGGGGCTGGGTTTCGAAAAAACGGACTTCGAGAGACCCCTCGCCGAGCTCTCCGGCGGCCAGAAGAACCGGGCCATGCTGGCGCGGTCCATCCTGTCCAATCCGGACGTGCTCCTCCTGGATGAGCCCACGAACCACCTCGACTTCAATGCCGTCGAGTTTCTCGAGGACTACCTGGCGCGCTCCCGCCGCGCCTACCTCGTGGTCACGCACGACCGCAGGTTCCTCGATCAGGTCGCGGAGGAGATCATCGACCTCGAGAACGGCCGGCTTTCCGATTACAGCGGGGGTTACAGCGCGTACAAGAGGCAGAAGGCCGAGCGGATCCTGACCGCGACGAGGGCGTTCGACAAACAGCAGGAGTTCGTCGAGAAGGAGAAGGAGTACATCCGCCGCAACATCGCGGGCCAGAACTCGCGGCAGGCGAAAGGGCGGCGGACCAAGCTGGAGCGCGTCGATCTCCTCGAGCGGCCCATGGACGACTCGACGACCGTCGCGTTTCGCTTCGACGCGGCGCGAATCGGCGGGCGGAGCTTCCTGCGGACGAAGCACCTGAACGCGGGATATGAAGCGGTATCTCCGATCGTACGGGACGTCAGCTTTGAGCTCCTCCGGGGCGAGCGCCTCGCGATTCTCGGCGAGAACGGCACCGGCAAGACGACACTGTTGAAGACCATGGCGGGACGGCTCCCCGCGTTGTCGGGCTCGCTGTCCACCGGCCACGACGTCACGATCGGTTACTACGACCAGGAGCTGAAAGACCTCGATCCGAAGGGCCGCGCCATCGACGCTGTGTGGAATCTCAATCCCAATGCGACCGAGCAGGCGATGCGCGGCTACCTCGCGCGGTTCGCGTTCCGAGGCGACGAAGTCTTCGCGCAGATCGCCGGTCTCTCGGGGGGCGAGAAGGGCAGACTGACGCTCGCCGTCGTGATGATGCAGCGCCACAACCTGCTCCTCTTAGACGAACCCACGAATCATCTCGATCTCGATTCGCGCGAGGCGCTCGAGGAATCGCTCGACGGGTTCCCCGGCTCGATCGTCTTCGTCTCGCACGACCGCGCCTTCATCGACCGCCTGGCCACGCGGGTCCTCGATCTGCGCTCCGGGCGCGCCGTGGCCATGGACGGCAACTACTCGGAAACGGCGTCGGCGCGAACGGAACGCCGCCGCCGGCCCGAGCCGTTGGCAGGTTCGTCCGCGGCTCTCTCTTCGACGCCTGCTCTCCGGAGAGACGCTACCTCCTCCTCCCCTGCGAGCGCGCCTCGCCCTGCGCCGTCGATGTCCGCCCCCGTTCCCGCCCGGGAAAGCCCGGAGCGCGATGGCAAGCGGCGGCGGCGGATCAAGTCGCTCGAGGAGAAGATCGCGTCCCTCGAAGGCGCGGTGGCCGAGCTCGAGAATCGTCTGTGGCAGGAGGCGCTGACCCTCGGCCCCATCGCCTCCCGCGACCTCGCGGCTCAGAAGGCGGCGCGGCAGCAGGAGCTCGACACGCTCGTCGAGGACTGGGCGAGGCTTTCCGAGGAAGAGGCGCAGGAGGCGGGACGCAGGTCGTGAGCGAACCTGTCGAGACCCGCGCCGCCATCCTCGCGATCGGCAGCGAGATGCTGGGACCGGAGCGGCAGGACACGAACTCGCTCTGGCTCACCGCGCGCCTGGAGGAGATCGGAATTCCCGTGGTGCGCAAGGCGATCATCGGGGACGACCCCGACGCCATCGTGCGGGAGCTCGCGACCTCCTCGCGGGAAGCATCGCTCCTGATCTCGACCGGGGGCCTCGGGCCGACCGCGGACGACGTGACCGCCGGCGCGGTCGCGCGATGGCTCGATGCCCCGCTCGTCCGGAACGCGGATTTCGTCGCCCGGATGCGCGCGCGATTCGAAGCGCGCGGCGTGCGGATGGCGGCGGTGAACGAAAAGCAGGCGGACTTCATCGAGGGGGCACAGGTCCTCGAAAACCCGCGCGGGACGGCGCCGGGATTCCGGGCGAAGAAGGGGAGCTGCGAGATCGTCGTCCTCCCTGGAGTGCCCTCCGAGATGCGCGAGATCATGCTGCAGAGCGTTCTCCCCGATCTCGCCCGGCGCGCCGGCGGGGTCGTGGCGCGCCGCCGGGTGCTCCGTATCGCCGGAATGGGGGAGTCCGCCGTCGAGGAGATGGTGGAGCCGGTGTATGCCCGATGGAAGGCGCATCCGGTGACGATCCTCGCGTCGCCCGGCGAGGTGCAGCTTCACCTCCGCGTCAGCGGCGCGCCGGCAGACGCCGAGGCGACGATCGACGCCATGGAGCGCGATTTCCGATCGGTCCTCGGCGCGCGCGTCTTTGGCGACGAGACCCAGGACCTTCCCTCCGCGGTTGGGCGCCTGCTCCGCGATTCCGGAAAGACGCTGGCCCTCGCGGAATCCTGCACGGGCGGGATGGTGGCCTCGCTCGTCACGGACGTCCCCGGATCGAGCGATTACTTTCTGGGCGGCGTGGTTTCGTACGGAAACGCCGCGAAGGAGGGCCTCCTCGGCGTCTCGCCCGAGACGATCCGCGCGCGCGGGGCCGTGTCCGAGGAGAGCGTTCTCGAAATGGCCCGCGGGGCCCGCGAGCGATTCGATGCCGACGTGGCCGCCGCAGTCACGGGAATCGCGGGGCCGGGCGGCGGAAGCACCGAGAAGCCCGTAGGGCTCGTCTGGTTCGGGATCTCGGACCGCGACGGGGCCGCGACGGCGAAGCGCAGGTTCTTCGTGGGGGACCGTGCGCACGTCCGGAGGTCCGCCTCGGTTCACGCCCTGGAGCTCGTGCGGCGGCATCTGGTCGGCTGGAAGATGCCCGATGCGTGAGGCGGGTTCCGCCTGCGACGGGCCGGGCGTGCGGGCCTTCGTCGCCGTCCCGAGGGACCGCCTGTGGTCGGAGAGCGCGCGGCTCTTCGTCGAGTCGATGGTCCCCGTGTCCCCCCATTCCGCGTGGAGCCGGCCCGATTCGTGGCACGTGACTGTCAAGTTTCTGGGCCACGCGCCAGCAAACGCTCTGGAGGCGTTCGCGCGCGCGCTGGCGCCGGTGGCAGCCGCCGTGCCGACGGGGAGCCTACGCACCGAAGGCGCCGCCGTGTTTCCGTCACGAGGTCCGGCGCGGGTGCTCGGCCTCGGGTTCGCCAGAACGCGAGCGCTCGAGGATCTCGAGGCCTTCGCGGTCGCCGCCGAGGGGGAGGCGCGAACTCTCGGGCTGCAGCAGGAGGACCGCGGGTTTCGTCCTCACGTCACTTTGGCCCGCGTGCGCGCGCCGTGGCCCCACGACGCTGTCGATCGTTTTCGGCGAGCCGCCGCGGAGTGGAAGTTCCCCGACTTCGAGATGAGAGCGGGCGTCCTGTACGGCAGCCGGCTCGCGCGCGGTGGCGCGGTTCACACCCCGATCGCCCGGTGGCCTTTCCGGGCGACCGGAGCGGGAGCCTCGGCGTGAGCGCGCGCGCCCTCGGATTCGTGGCCCTTTCTTACCTGCTCGGCTCAATTTCTTTCGCCGTCCTCCTGGTGAAATGGAAGACCGGCACCGACATCCGCTCCGAAGGGTCGGGCAACGCAGGCGCGACCAACGTGCTCCGCGCGCATGGCAGGACCCTCGGCATCCTGGTCGCGTTGTTCGACGTGGCGAAGGGGACGGCGGCGGTCCTGCTGATGCGGCTGGTCTCCTCGGACCCCCGAGCCGCCGCGGCAGCCGCGCTCGCCGCGATCCTGGGGCACGTGTTTCCCGTGTTCTACGACTTCCGGGGAGGCAAGGGAGTCGCAACGGCGGTCGGCGCCTTCCTCGCCCTCGTGCCGATCCCCGCTCTTATCTGCGTGGGCGCCTTCGTGGCGCTCGTGGCACTCACCCGGTACGTTTCCGTCGGATCCATCGTCGGGCTCTCCCTGCTTCCGGCCGTCGCCGGACTTCTGCACGCTCCGCTTCCGGCGGTGATTTCGGCCGCGCTGGCGGCAATGCTCATCGTCTTCAAGCACCTGGAGAACTTGAAGCGCCTCGCGGCCGGCACCGAGCGCAAAATCGGCCGCTGATGCGCGTCACTGTTCTGGGAGCGGGATCCTGGGGCACGGCGCTCGCTCTGCACCTCGGCCGGGCCGGCCACGACGTCGTCCTCTGGAGCCGCGACCCGGAAGTCGCCGCGCACATCCAGTCGACCCGCCGGCACCCGCGCCGTTTCCTGGAGACCCCATTCCCGACGGGCGTTCGGGCGACGTCCGACCTTTCCGAAGCGCTCGGCTACGCGGAGACCGCCCTGGTCGCCGTGCCCTGCGCGTCGTTCCGGCCCCTCTTCGGATCGATGCCCGCCGAGGTGGCCGCCAGCCGTTTTGTCTCCGTCGCCAAGGGGATCGAGCCCGACACGCTCCTGCGCATGACCGAGATCATCCTCGAATGCCGGCCGGGCGCTTCCGTCGCCGCGCTTTCCGGGCCGACGTTTGCCGAAGGGGTGGCCCGGGGAGATCCGACCGCCGCGGTGATCGCCGACTCCCGAGGGGAACTTTCGCGCGAGCTCCAGGGGCAGTTCTCCGACGGGCGCCTCCGGCTCTACAGCTCCGATGACCTCGTCGGAGTCGAGCTCGCCGGAGCTTTGAAGAACGTGGTGGCCATCGCGGCGGGCGTCGTCTCGGGGCTCGGCTTCGGCCCGAACACCGTCGCGGCCTTAGTCACGCGGGGCTTAGCGGAGCTCGGCCGCATCGTCCGCGCCCGCGGAGGTCAGGCCCGCACGATCGCGGGACTCGCAGGCGTCGGCGATCTGATGCTGACCTGCACGGGCCGCGAGTCCCGCAACCGCCGCCTCGGGGAAGAGATAGGCCGCGGCGGGCGCCTTTCCGAGATCCTGCGGACGATGCCCGAGGTTGCGGAGGGGGCGCGCACGTGCCTCGCCGTCCCGCGGATGGCCGCCGAGGCGGGAATGGAGTCGCCGATCGCGGACGCCGTCGTGCAGGTGCTCTACGAGGACGTCCCCCCAGCCGAAGCCGTGGCCAGGCTGATGACGAGGACCCTGAGGAGCGAATAACCGCGAAGCGCTGTCATGACAGCGCCCTTGCCTTTCGATCCCATCTGTACTCCGCCATCCCATTCCCCCCAGCCCTCTCCCCGCGCCCGGGACAGGCGAGAACTTGATCACCGCAGTGGCGAATGCGCAGCGCTTACCCTGCGGGCCCCCTCACCCCAACCCTCT
>JBBSGZ010000068.1:0-20471 GCA_038253555.1 Thermoanaerobaculia bacterium | reverse complement strand
TCGCTTCCGCTCACTGCGTTCGCTCACGCTCCCGCAGCGGGAGGCTCCTCCTTCCCTTCGGTCAGGAGACTCCTCCCGCTGCGAGCTTAGCCACCACCCTGGCTGAAGCGCAGCTCTGCCCCCTCGCCCCGCGCTCGGGGAGAGGGCTGGGGTGAGGGGGCCCGCAGGCAAGCGTTGCGAATTCCGCCGTTGTGCGATCAATCCTCGGGGGGAAACGGTTGGGGTGAGGGCCAGCGTCAGCCGCGCACTCATCCCTCGCGATGACCGCGCCTCGCGCGGCTTTCGTCGCCCCCGGGCGGCTTCTCGGGCGCGGCCGCGTCAGGCGGGCGCTAGAGCTCGGTCGAGCGCGGCGCGCGCGAGAAGACGCGTCGAGTCGAGTGTCGGGAGGGACGCCTCGTCCGGCCGCACGATCAGGGGAATCTCCGTGCACCCCAGGACGGCGGCGTCGCATCCGTCGTCTCTGAGCTTGCGGATCTCGTCGTGGAACATCTCTCGCGTGCGATCCTCGAAGACGGCGTTGACGAGCTCTTCGAAAATCGCGCGGTTGATCGTCTCCCGCTCCGCGGAAGGGGGGACGCGCATCTCGATGCCGCGCCGGGCGAGGGCATCGCGATACACCGGCCCCTCCATCAGATAACGCGTTCCGAGGACGCCGAGACGCCGGTAGCCGCGACGCTGCGCCTCCGAGGCCACGCCGTCCGCGATGTGGAGCCAGGGAATCGGGGATCTCGAAAGCATCGCAGGGAAGGCCTGGTGGACGGTGTTGTCGGGGCAGATCGCGAAAGCCGCCCCGGCGGCCGCGACTTCGACCGCGCCGTCGAGGAGGAGGTCGGCCACGGCGTCCCAGTCGCCGCGGCGGATGTGCTCCATGTGTCGGGCCATCGGGATCGAGGAAAGCGTGATGCGGGGATGGTCGTGCTCCCCCATGAACGGAATCGCTTCGAGGCAGATCGTGCGGTAGCAGAGCGCCGCGCCCTCGGCGCTGCAGGCGACGATCCCGACATGCGCGGCCACGCGGCAGATTGTATTGAGTCAGCGGCTTGCCCGAATTCCGTTCGGCGATCGAAGGGTCCTTTGCCTTGACGCCGGCAGAGCCAACCGAATGCCAGGCGAGCGGCCGCTGAAGCTCGGGGGGCCGAAAAGTCTCCGAAGGAGGAAAGCGCCGGCGTCTCAGCGGCCGCGGCGGCCTTCGAGGTCTTTCAGCCGCTTCTCGAGGTCCTCGACTCGCTCCTTCAACCTGAGCACGTCGTCGCGGCGCGGCACAGCCAGCGCCTGGGTATCGAAATCGAAGTGGAAAGGCCGCGACCGCATTTCGCGGCGGATCTTGCGCCCGAGGTCGCGTCCCATGCGGCCCATGTCGCGGCCGAACTCGCCGAGCTCGGGCAGGTCGAGGTCGGCCTCGCGTGGGGCACTCGCTCCGACCTGGACGTTCAGGGTCCGAGCCGCCTTGTTCCGGACGACTTCGAGCTTCACGGTCTCGCCGATGTCCTTGCGCCGGACCGCGCGCCCGAGATCCCGGCCGGAGGAGACCCGTTCGCCGTCGGCGGAAATCACGACGTCGCCGACTTCTAGACCGGCGCGGCTCGCAGGGCTGTCTTTCTCGACCTCGCCGATCATCGCTCCGGCGTCCGGGAGCGCGCCGAAATGGCCGCGCAGCGCGGGGGTGAGGTCGATCAGCGCGATCCCGATCGCCGCGTGGCTCTCGAGGCGCCGCAGCCCGATCCTCGGGCGCGCCGCCTCGACTTCCACCGTGTCTCCGTCGTCTCGCACCCTTACTCGGGAAGGGGCATCGTCGTCGCCGCGAGCCGCCAGGGGGAGCGGGAGCGCCGAAAGGAGCGCGACGGCCGCGATTTTCGAAATGCTGTTCATGAGAGCCTCCCGTTCTTCGTTTTCGGGAGCCCTTCCCGGCCCCCGTCTGACCCGGAGACGGAGCCGCGGGAGAAAGGTTTCGGCGGGCGGGAAACGTGCTTTCGTCGCGCTCCACGAGGGGACGGATGCCGGAACGGCTGGAACGACTGGGGGATGCCGCCTTTGCCCTGCTTCGCCTCGTTGCCGGCCTGGTGTTCGCTTCGCACGGCGCTCAGAAACTCTTCGGAGTGTTCGGCGGTCGGGCGATGACGGGAAAGCCCCTGATGCTGGGGGCGGGGATCATCGAGCTCGTCTGCGGCCTGCTGATCGCCTTCGGCCTCCTGGCGCGCCCCGCCGCGTTGCTGGCGTCCGGGGAGATGGCGGTGGCGTATTTCATGGTGCACGCCCCGCATGGCTTCTGGCCCGTCGTGAACAAGGGAGAAGCCGCCGTCCTCTACTGTTTTCTCTTCCTGTTCGTCGCGGCGCGCGGTGCGGGCGCCTGGAGCCTCGACGCGACCCGGCGGCGGCGCACGACTCTCGCCGGGCCGGCTTCTGAGCGCATAGGATCCTCCCTCCGGGGAGGGACCGATGCCGTCAGACGAGAGAGACCTGGCGCGGCGTGTCGCGCCGCTCGAGATGGAGCCCGAGGAGTTTCGCGCCGCAGGACGAGCCTTAGTCGACCGGGTCGCCGACCTCCTCGGCTCTCTCCGGGCGAGGAAAGTGACGACGGGCGAGCCCGCCGCCGCTCTGCGGGAGATTCTCGGGGACAACGCCCTTCCCTCGGGCGGTTTGCCGGCGGGCGAAATCGTCGATGACGCCGCTAGGCTGCTCTTCGAACATTCGCTCTTCAACGGGCATCCCCGCTTTTTCGGTTACATCACGGCGTCCGCCGCCCCCATCGGAGCGCTCGCGGAGCTTCTCGCAGCCGCGGTGAATCCGAACTGCGGCGCGTGGGAGCTCTCACCCATGGCGAACGCCATCGAAGAGCAGACGGTCCGATGGATCGCCGAGCTCGTGGGCTTTCCTTCCGATTGCGGCGGCCTTCTCGTCAGCGGCGGCAACGTCGCGAACTTCGTCTGCTTTCTGGCCGCGCGGCGCGCCCGGGCCGGTGCTTCCGTCCGCACCGCGGGGCTCGGCTCCGGAGACGGGCCGCTGACCGTCTACGCCTCGAGCGAGACCCACACGTGGATCCACAAGGCCGCGGACCTCTTTGGCCAGGGCACGGACTCGATCCGTTGGGTTCCGGCGGATCGAGAGCAAAGGATGGACATCGCGGCTCTCCGGAAAATGATCGCGGCGGACCGGGCCGCGGGCGCAAGGCCGTTTCTCATCGTGGGCACGGCGGGATCGGTGAGCACGGGCGCCATCGACCCTCTCCGCGAAATCGCCGTGATCGCGCGGGAAGAGGGCCTCTGGTTCCATGCGGACGGGGCGTACGGGGCGCCCGCTGCCGCTCTGCCGGACGCGTCGGAGGACCTGCGCGCGATCTCTGTGGCCGACTCGCTCGCGGTTGATCCGCACAAATGGCTGTATGCGCCGCTCGAGGCCGGGTGTGTGCTCGTCCGGGACCCGTCGGCGCTTCCTGACGCGTTCGCCTACACGCCGACGTACTACGCATTCGAACAGGGCGACGAGAACCCGCCACCCAACTTCTACGCCCTCGGGTTTCAGAACTCTCGCGGCTTTCGCGCGCTCAAGGTCTGGATGGGTCTGAAGCAGGCGGGCCGGGAGGGTTACGTCCGGATGATCGGAGACGACTGCCGGCTCGCCCGCGCCCTCGCCGAGGCGATCGAAGGAGAGCCGGAACTCGAGCTTCTGACCTGCTCGCTCTCGATTGTCACGTTTCGCTACGCGCCGAAGCACTTGAGGACGGACAGTCCGGAGGACGAAGCCGTGCTGGACCATTGGAACGAGGCGCTTCTCGAGAAGTGCAAGACGGGCGGGGAGCTCTTCGTCAGTAATGCTCGCGTGGCGGGCCGCTTCGCGCTGCGCGCCTGCATCGTGAACTTCCGGACGACGCTCTCGGACGTGCAGGCGATTCCCGGGATCGTCGCCGGAATCGGGCGCTCGATCGGAAATCGGGAAGCGCCGGTGCCGCCTCTACCGCTCCACTGACAGGCGCATCCTCCCGGCATCCGGCCGCGCGCGTGGCGACGTGCGCGAGGCCGGATGGATCGGCGCGGCCCGAGTCGCTCAAGGCGTCGGCGGCGGCGCGATGTCGGTCGAAGTCGCGACCTGGAACTTCCTGTAGTCGGAGTACTCGGAGAGCGCGTCGAGGCGGAGGCCCTTGAACAGCAACAGCCGCGCGCTGCCCGAGAATCGCGCCTGCGCGGGGAGCCAGATCTCGCCATTCACTTTCCGCCGCAGGAGGGACGCCCGGCTTCCTTTGTGGAGGCGCGCCAGCACGCCGAGTCCGAAGGACAGGTTGTCGACCAGCTCCGCGTCGACGCGGACGAGCTGACGGTCCTCCTCGTCGATCCAGGCGCGTCCCGCCAGCGCCTTGAGCACTCGGCCCGTGCGGCCGCTCACCTCGACGTTTTGCCGCGGCCGGAACGACAGCACGATAGCCGGCCGGCCCTCGAGAGTTTCACGGCCGGAGACCGTGATGTCGTAGATCCGGAACACCTGCTGGACACCGGACTCCTCCCGGTTCCTCGACTGCGCCAGCCGCGCCGCGCGCCTGCGCTCGACTTCCTCGGAGGTTCCGTCGTCCGCGACTTTTTTCTCGTGCTTCCGATCTTCCGCCGCGAGCTCGCGGGCGTCGAGCGCACGGCCGTCCTTCTCGACGAGGCGGCGGTAGGTGTGCCCCGGCTCCAGGGACGGATAGACCTCGTACGTCTCCGACTTCACCTTGCGGACCCCGCCGCGAGCGTCGAGCTCGCGTTCGGTGTGCTTCTCCGTGAACGTGTACTGGTCGAGCAGGGCTTCGTCGCTGTGAAGCCGCGAGCGGACCTCCTGGAGAAACGGCGCGAGCTCCGGCAGCGGCCGTTCGGCCGGGGAGAGAGTCGGAGCCGAAGAGGGAGAAGGAAGAGTCGTTTGCGCCGGTCCGGTCCTCGCTCCGAGCAGGACCGTCAGGAGAAGAAGGCAGGAGACGGGTTTGGCGAGCATCTGGAGCGAAAACCTCCTGCCTCGCGGCGGAATTTCCGGATGAGAGATGCGTCGCGATCGGAGGCCCGTCTCCCCGCGCGCCGGGAGAGAGAATTGGGGCGACGGGAGGAACAAACGCCTGACAGAGGACCGGGTGACATCAGCCTCGCCATTTCCCCGACCCGTTCCTGAAGTATCGTTTCCCGGAAATCAGGGAGGCAAGCCGATGACGGTCCACCGCCGCGATCTGTTCAAGCTCGGAGCGGGCGCGCTCCTGTCCGCAGCGGGCGAGGCAAAGCTCTTCGCCCGTCCATCCACACAGCGGCCCCCCGCCTCCTCCGCGGAGATCAAGACGGGCGGGATTCGGATGATCCAGGTCGACGGCAAATACAAGGTGTGGACGAAAAAAGTGGGGCACGGGAAAATCAAGGTGTTGACGTTGCACGGCGGTCCCGGAGTGACGCACGAATACCTGGAGTGCTTCGAGGACTTCCTGCCGCAACGGGGCATCGAGTTCTACTATTACGACCAGCTCGGCTCCGCGTACTCGGACCAGCCGGACGACAAGAGCCTCTGGACCGTCGAGCGCTTCCGGGAAGAGGTCGAACAGGTCCGCTCCGCGCTCGGGCTCGAGAACTTCTACCTCTTCGGGCACTCCTGGGGAGGCATGCTCGGGATCGAGTACGCGCTCAAGTACCAGAAACATCTGAAGGCACTCGTCGTCTCGGACATGACGGCGAGCATCGCTTCTTACGTCGAGTACATCAACGAGCTCCGGAAGAAATTGCCGCCGGACGTAATCGCCGTCCTCGAAAAATACGAGGCGAAAGGGGAGTACGAGGCGCCGGAGTACCAGGACGTGATGCTGAAGCGTGTCTACGCCGAGCACCTGTGCCGGCTGGATCCCTGGCCCGATCCCGTCGTCCGGACTTTCAAGCACCTGGCGGCGCCCGTTTACAACACGATGCAGGGCCCGAACGAATTCATCGTGAATGGCACCTTCAAGGACTGGGATCGCTGGAACGATCTGCCGAAAATCCACGTTCCGACGCTTCTCTTAGTCGGCCGGCACGACACCATGAGCGTTGCCGACATTCAGAGGATGGGCCGCGCGATCCCGCGCTCTCGAGTCGCCGTCTGCGAGAACGGAAGCCATCTCGGCATGTACGACGACCAGCAAACTTACTTCCGCCATCTGCTCGCTTTTTTCCGGGACGTCGCCGCGGGAAAAATGGCGTAGCCGAATCGGAGGCGCGGATCGCGTGGATGCCCGTCAGGGCTCTCCGTTCCGTGAAGGAGTGGGAGGCGGGGCTGCGACGTGACGGAAAGTTTCAGCCGGCGCGCGCGCCTTCCGGCACCGGCCGCTCGGGCATCGCCAGAGCAGGCAGAATCCCGTCTGACGCTCCGATGTCGAAGAGCATCCCTTCGGAGATCTCGCCGGCCATTTCTCTCGGCGCGAGATTCACCACGAAAAGCGCCTGCTTGCCGACCAGCTCCGAGAGGTCCGGCCGCTCGAAGCGCATGCCGGAAAGGATCCGGCGCGTGTGATCGCCGAAGTCGACGGTCAGGCGGACCAGCTTTTTCGAGCCCGCGACGACTTCCGCGGCGCGGATGCCGCCAACGCGAACGTCCAGGCGCCCGAGCTCTTCCATGCCGACCGTCGGCTTCACGGGTGCGGGCGTCATCGTCATCGTCACCGGGCGCCGGGCTTCAGAGCGATGATGGAAAAAGCCGCTCCCTGAGGGTCCGTCAGCACGGCGAATCGGCCGATCTCCTCGATGTCCGCGGGAGGTTTTGCGATCTTCGCGCCGAGCGACCGGGCCTTCTCCGCCGAGGCGTCGCAATCGTCCACCTGGAAGTAGACGCCCCAGCTCGAGGGCATCGGGCCCCACTCCGCCGCGATCGGCATGAGACCGCCGACCGGCTGTTTGTCGAGATACAACTCCGTGTAGTCGCTCGTCGCCGGGTCCTGCTTCGTCGACCAGCCGAAAACCTTCCGGTAGAACGCGGCCGCCGCGGCCGGGTCGCGGCTCAGGTTCTCGTACCAGCAGGGCGCACCCTCCTCGCCGGCCACCGCCGTGCCGATACTTTTGTTCGGCTGCCAGACGCAGAACGCCGCGCCCGCGGGGTCCTGCAGCACCGCCATCCGGCCCGCGTCCATCACGTCGAACGGTCCGGCGTGAACGACGCCTCCGTGCTCCCTGGCTCGGGTGACGGTCTCGTCCGCGCTTTCGACCGAGACGTAGCAGCTCCAATGCGGCGGGACACCGCCCGCCGCTTCTTCCGGCCGCATCGTCGTGAGTGCGCCGACGTCCGCCCCGTGCAGCCGCAGCATCGTGTAGATCCCCTCGCCGCCCATCGAGTTGTCTTCACTCTCCCAGCCGAAGAGCCCCGTGTAGAAGCTTTTGGCGTCGGGGCCGTTGCGCGTGGAAAGCTCGGGCCAGCAGAAGGTCCCCGGTTCATGGCGTTCGATCTTCGGCATGACGTCCCTCCGTTCGTTCTCGAAACCTATACTGAGATCGTGCGCGCCGCCATCGGGTTGGTCCTGTGTTCTCTCGCCTGCGCGGCGGCGCCGGGCCCCCCGGCGGCTCGGCCGCACGCCTTGCCGGCCCGCGAAGTCGCGGTGACCATCGACGACCTTCCGGGGGTTTCGGTCGCGGGCTCCGCCGCGGACACCCGGGCGCTGGCGGCCATGACCGCGAAACTCCTGCGGGCTCTGACCGAACGGCGCGTGCCGGCCGTCGGATTCGTAAATGCGGGCAAGCTCGGTCCCGCCGGCTCGCCCGCGCCGGAGAGGCTCGCCGTTCTCCGATCGTGGCCCGCCGCCGGGGTCGAGCTCGGCAACCACACTTTCGGGCATCCCGACCTGCACCGCGTGGGACTCGAGGCGTTCGAACGCGACGTCGAGCTCGGTGAACCTGATCTGCGCGCGCTTCTCGCGGGGAGCGGCGCAGGCCTCCGCTGGTTTCGCCACCCGTTCCTTCACACGGGAACGAGCCTCGGCGACAAGCGCGCTCTCGAGGAGTTTCTCTCCCGGCGCGGGTACCGCGTGGCGCCCGTCACCATCGACAATTCCGAATGGATCTTCGCGAGGGCCTACTCTGACGCGCGGGACGCCGGCCGCGGTGAGCTCGCCGACCGCGTGGCCGCAGCCTACGTGCTGTACATGGACGCGAAATTCGACTATTTCGAGCGGCAGTCCGACGCGCTCTTTCACCGGGAAATCCGGCAGGTCCTGCTCGTTCACGCCAATTCCTTGAACGCCGATCATTTCGGCGAGGTCCTGGACGCGGTCGCGCGCCGCGGGTACTCGTTCGTGAGCCTCGACCGCGCTCTCGAAGACACCGCCTACGAGAGCCCCGACACGTTCGTCGGCAACAACGGAATCACGTGGCTTCACCGGTGGGCGCTGTCCTCCGGACGGCGCCCTCTGCCCGGGGAGCCCGCGACGCCCCCGTTCGTGCTCGCCGCCGCCGGCGTCTCCTCCGAGTAGCGTCGAGCGTCGAGTCCTCCCCGGAGCGGGCCGCTCTCGGCGGGATGAATCTTCTCCCACTCCGGGGTCTTTCCGGCACGGCCGTCTTCAAAACGCGGCAGCCGGCGGCGCGAATCGCCTGTCCGAACCTCGCGAAGCGAGACGTCACGGATCGCGTGACGGTCCCGGCAGCCGGACGAGGAGGACCCGAAATTCAGGAGGCAGATCGTGATCCGTGCGAAAGCTCTCGTTTTCATTGCTTCGCTCGTTCTCACGGCCGCGTCGGCTGCTCGCAGTTTCCGTCAGGCAAACCGGTGAGCATCCTCCGGAGCTCTGCCGGCGCTCAGAAGTCAGCGAAGTCGGCGGCACCCGCACGGACGAAACGAAGTCGTCGGCGAGCTCGCGAATCGGGCACGCGAGACCGGCGCCGACACGATCTTGCTCGCCGACGGCGCACACACGGGCTCTGCCTGCCGCTGCGGTACCCCGGAGTCGGTCGCATTGCAGAAACGCTCGCGCCGGTCCTCCGCACCGGGTCGCGACAATAGAGAGTCGCGGCCCGGTTTTTTTCTTCGGGCCGGGGAGGTCCCATGGGCGCGTTGAAGACCGGGGTGTGCGTGCGCGTTCCCGATGGCCGGCCCGGACGCGTTCGCGCGCACCGAGCGGGAAAGTTTTCGGTGCGGGTGCGGCGGCAGGGAAAGACGACCGACGAGATCCTGACCTTCGCGGCGGCGGAGCTCACGCGAATCGATCCCCCGGCCGGCTGGATGAGCCCGGAGGGTTACAACCGCCGGGTCGCCGCCCTCCGGCGCCGGAGGCGGGAGGCGTAGACACGGGCGAAGGGCGAAAGGCGAAGGCGAAGTGCGACGGGAGTCGGCGCCGATCCCGACCCCCCGAGCTGGCCGTCAGGCCGGGGAAGTCTCGCGCGGCGGGGCGATTACGGGCGCGCGATGACGATCATGGCGCCCGCGAGAAGTGCGACGAGGACGGTGACCAGGATGATCAGTCCGCGGTCCGCGGTCGCCTTCCCCTGCTCGATCCCCCGGTTGACGACGTGGTACCGCCACGCCGCCAGAATCGCGAGCACGCCTCCGAACGCCATCATCACGTCGCCGAGGACGAAAGACGCAGAACCGGGCGGGAAGCGTCGGCCGGCTCCAGTCCGCTCGCCGAGCTGCCGAAGGAACATCCCGAAGCGATCGACGACGAACCCGAGGCTGATCAACGAGACGCTCGTCCGGATCCAGGCGAGAAACGTGCGCTCGTTCGCCAGATACTCGGGCCCGCGTTTGTCGGGCGGGACGGGCGCTGTTTTCGGTTCGAGCTCGCTCTTCATGCTGACGTCCGGCGGTGCAAGTCGCGTTCCCGGGGTGGTCCCGGCGCGGGCCATCGACCTGTTACGATTTCGAAATGAACTTCTTCAAAGCGGCCCCCGCTGCGCTTTTTTTGTCGGGCGCGCTCCTGGCCCTTCCTGCGTCTCCTGCCGCCGACCGGAAGGCGGGAGGTCTCCCCTTCATCGAGGACGATTACCCGCGCGCCGTCGCGGTCGCGAAGGCGCGGCATCTGCCGATCTTCGTCGAGGCCTGGGCTCCCTGGTGACACACGTGCCGCTCGATGCAGGCCTTCGTCTTCACCGACGGAGCCCTCGCGCGGCGCGCCGGACAGTTCGTCTGGCTTTCGATCGATACGGAGAAGGCGGCCAATGCGCCTTTCATCCGGAAGTTTCCCGTGGAAGGGCTCCCGACGTTCTTCATCGTCGACCCGGCGACGGAGACCGCGACCCTGAGGTGGCTCGGCGGCGCGACCGTTCCGCAGGTGCAGAAGCTGCTCGACGACGGGCTGCGAGCCGTCGCCGCGCCCAGACGCGGCCTGGAGGAGACCCTGGCCCGGGCGGACCGGCTGTTCGGGGAAGGTAAGAACGCCGAAGCCGCAAAGGCGTATCGCGAGGTTCTGGCGGCGGCTCCGCCCGGATGGCCGCGATACGGCCGCGCTCTCGAGTCTCTGCTGTACGCGCTCGACACGACGAAGGACAAGGAAGGCTGCGCGACCGCCGCGCGAGACGCATTCTCCCGGCTGAAAGCCACCCCGTCGGCGGCTAACGTGGCGGCGAGCGGGTTGGGCTGCGCCCTTGCGATGAACCCGGAAATTCCGGCGCGCCGCGAGCTCGTGAACGACCTTCGCGCCGACGCGCTCTCCGTCGTGGGATCCAACCGCCGCGACATCGCCGCGGACGACATCTCCTCGGTCTACCAGGCTCTCGAGGAGGACCGCGAGGAAGCCAGGGACGTCGAGGGACGGCGGAAGCTTCTCGAGCAACACGCTTCTTTTCTGGAGCAGCGAGCCTCGCGCGCGAAGACGCCGCAGGAGCGCGCCGTCTTCGACTCGCATCGCATGGGCGCGTATCTGGACCTTCGCCAGCCGGAGCGCGCCGTCGCGATGCTCGAGCAGTCGGAGAAAGATTTTCCGAGCGACTACAACCCCCCGGCGCGCCTGGCGGTGATCTTGAACGCGATGAAGAAACCGGAGGAGGCTGCCGCCGCGTCCGACCGGGCGCTGGCGAAGGCGTACGGCCCCCGTCGGATCGGCATTCTGCAGGCGCGCTCCCAGATCGAAGCCGCCCGCGGCGACGCGGCCGCTTCCCGCCGTTATCTCGAGGAGGCGCTTCGCGCAGCCGAGGCGCTGCCGGAAGGCCAGCGGTCCGAGAAGATGATCGCTTCTCTCAGAAAGAAGCTGGAGTCATAGCGTTTCGCCCTGTCACTTCGGAAAACCGGAGGGATCGATCCCCGGGATCACCCGGAGCGCGTTCTTGTAGTACAGCTTCTTCAACACTTCGTCCGGGAGGTCGAGCCCGTACATCTTCCAGAACGCGTGGCGCTTGCGGTAGTAATCGAAGTACTCGTCCGCCGTCTCCAGGACCCGAAAATAGACGGGGTACTCGTCCGGCGCCCACGTGTCTTTGCCCATCATGACGCGGTCCTGGTAGCGGAGGAACCACTCGCGCGCGAATCGCGGCTGCCGGCCGAGCTCCGCCAAGACTGCCCCGATTTCTGTCGTGACGTTGGGCAGCCGGTCGAGAAGTCGCCCCAGCGCGGCCAGGTCTCCGCCCATCCAGCCGAGATGCGCGTCGATGAACGTCGTCCGCGGGTGCCGGGCGAAGAGGCGGTGCTGCTCGCCCATGACTTGCTCGAAGGTCGGAAATCGCTCGGGAGGCCGCGCTCTCTGCGGAAACTGCTTTAATTCCAGCCAGCGCTCGTTGTGAGCATCCTGAGGATCGAAAAAGGACCGCGGTTCGCCGGTATGGATCAGCACCGGGACCTTCAACTCCGCGCATTTCTCGAAGATCGAATCCAGCCGGGGGTCATCCACGGCGACCCGGTGCCCCGCGCGGTCTTTCACCGTCAGGCCGAAGTTCTTGAAGATCTTGAGGCCGCGGGCGCCGCCCTGCCGGACGTCCCGCTCGAGTCGGGCCGCCGCGCGGTCTCCCCAGCCCGGGTCCTCGACGCCGGAGAAGTCTAGATTCGCGAACGTCACGAAGCGGCCGGGATGCCGCCCGCTCCAGTTCACGACGCCGGCCGCGAGGGCGTCTCCCGAACCGCCGCTCAGGTTCACCATCACCCGCATGCCGATCGCATCCATGTCGCGCACGATGCGGTCGATCTGGTCGGCCCTCTCTCCGGTCTCCTGGTGGTTATGGACGTCGACGAACGGGAATCGGGCGCGCGGGACTTTGTGCTCGGGGACGACCAGCGTCGATTTGGGTTCATATTCCTCGATCGAAAGGGTGGGGCCGGGAGCGGCGGTCTGTCCGCTGGCAACGCGCGCTACGACGAGCCCGCCGAAAAGAAGCGCCCGCGAAAAGCCTCGCACGGATTTCGAGAGCTTCACGGGGGAACGGTACAACGATTTGCGGGCAGGGCCCTGTGGAGCTGTATGATTTCCCCGTGACCAAGCGTCTGACGATCATTAAGACGGAGGAGCGCACGTCGGCCGGAGTGAAGTCCGGCGAGCGGCGCAGAGCGCAGCGGCGCCTATCGATCGGTCGCCGGTTGAACGAGCGACGCCAGCCGGAGACTCTGGCCGATCGGGAGGCGGAAGAGCAGCGTGGCGCCAACGAGAGACGCGGGCTGGCGCAGCGCCGCCGCCTTTTCGACCGCCGCTCCGGCATCCGCCTTCTCGACCTCACGAACATCGACCTGTCCGAGCTCGATTCCTAAGCGCCGGACGCTGGATCGAGGTCGGAGGCGGGACGCAGAAGGTCGGCGAAATCAGCGAGCGCAACCCGCAGGGACCAGGGCGGAACAATCTTCTGGAGCCCGCCGGTCGGCCACGTCGAGGCGTCATTCGATGCGGAGTGCGCGCCTCGCGACGACCGACGCGTGGTCAAACGGCATCGAACTATCCTGCCGACGGGCTCGTGGTCCGGCGCGCCGCGCGCGGCCAAGATGGACGAACGAGCGGTGAAAGGCCCAGAGCGGCGCGGAGCCGATTACCGGCCCGTCCGCTCCGACGGAAGGGTTCGCTCCTGAGACGCTCCCCGCGAGCGAACATCCGCGCGCGCCGCGGCCTCGCGTCGCAGGAATCCGCCCGGGTGAGTGCCGCCCCCGCACGAAGAGTCGGCGGGATGCGTAAAGTGCACGAGGTCGCTGCCGGAAGGCGGGTGGACGTACTCGCCCTTGAGCGAAACGCGGTCTCCCGGCGCGAGGTCGATCCACATGCCCCCGCAGGTCAGGTCGTGAATGACATGCACGGGCCTTCGCGTGTCGAACTCGATGCCGGAATCGCCGCGCGGGTCCGCCGCGCGGACGGAGAGGAGCAGAACGTCGAGCTCCTCGAAAGAGCGGCCGTTCCGATGGCGGGTCCGGCGCGGGGGGCTCTCGACCCGGGCGGTTGCGGTGATCTCCTCGTGGGGGTTGCCGTGCTCCGGCCGCCGTCGTGCGGAAGAGTCGGCGGGCACGGCAAGAAGCGCCGACAGGAGGAGCCAGAAACCGCGGCGGGCAAACATGGAGCGTAAGTATAGCGAGCGCGATCCCCCTCTTCGAGATTTAGAGAAGGAGAGGCCGCGCGCCCGGCGCCCCGCTGATACCGTTTGTCCGTGCCCGACGTGCTCGCCGCGATCGACCAGGGGACGACAGGGACGCGCTGCCTCCTCTTCGACCTCTCGGGGAGCGTCGTCTCGTCCGCCTACCGCGAGCACCGGCAGATCTTTCCCGCGCCGGGATGGGTCGAGCACGATGCGGTCGAGATCCGGGACAACGTCGATCGGGTCGTCGCCGAGGCGCTCGCCGGCGCGGCCGCATCCTCGCGGGTTCTCGCTGTTGGAATCACCAATCAGCGCGAGACGGTCGTCGCCTGGGATTCGTCCACCGGCCAGCCGATCCACAACGCGATCGTCTGGCAGGACACGCGGACGGACGGAGACTGTCGCACCTTAATCGAGAGCGGAATCGAGGAGCGGGTCCGCGCCCGCACGGGGCTGCCGATCCGGACGTATTTCTCGGCCCCGAAGATGCGGTGGATCCTCGCCGAGGTTCCGGAGGCGGCGAGGCTCGCCGGCCTCGGCCGGCTTTGCCTCGGAACGATCGACGCGTGGGTCATCTGGAACCTGACCGGCGGCCCCGCGGGGGGCGCGCACGTGACGGACCCCACGAACGCGTCGCGAACTCTTCTCTGCGCTCTCGAGACCCTCGCCTGGGACCCGGAGCTCATCGACCGGTTCGCCATTCCGGCGGGCGCGCTGCCGCGCATCCGGCCCTCGATTCCCTCGGAGCCCTACGGGTGGACGTCTCCTTCGGGCGCGTTTAACGCGCGCGTGCCCGTGTGCGGGGATCTGGGCGACCAGCAGGCCGCGCTGTTCGGGCACGCGTGTTTCGTGGCGGGCGAAGCCAAGAACACCTACGGAACCGGATCCTTTTTGCTCCAGCACTCCGGCAGTTCCCCCGTCGCCAGCCATTTCGGCCTCCTATCGACGGCGGCGGGCGCCCCGACCGGAATGCGCGCGTACGCGCTCGAGGGGTCTGTCGCCGTCACCGGCTCGGCGGTGCAGTGGCTGCGGGACGGCCTCGGCCTCATAGGAAGCGCGGCGGAAACAGAGCCGCTCGCGCGGTCCGTGCCCGACACCGGAGGCGTGTATTTCGTTCCCGCTTTTTCGGGTCTGTTCGCTCCGCACTGGGACATGAGCGCGCGGGGGGCGATCGTGGGCCTGACCCGCTTCGCGACGCGGGCGCACCTCGTGCGTGCCACGCTGGAGGCAATCGCGTTTCAGAGCCGCGAGGTCCTGGAGGCCATGCTCGCGGACACAGGGCACTCACCCGCGGAGCTGAAGGTGGACGGCGGCGCGACGAGCAACGATTTTCTGATGCAACTCCAGGCGGACGTGCTCGGCCTCCCGGTCGTCCGGCCCGCGGTTCTCGAAACCACCGCTCTCGGGGCGGCGCAGGCGGCGGGGCTCGCCATCGGCGTGTACGGCTCGCTCGCCGATCTGACGCGGCTCTGGCGGCGCGACCGTGTGTTCGAGCCCGAATGGAGCTCCGGGCGGAGAGAAGAGGCCTACAGGGGATGGAAACGTGCGGTGGAGCGTTCACGCGGCTGGATCGAAGACTGAGACGCGGCCCGCCGCGGACTGATCTCCGGGAACCGGGAGCTTTAGATCTTCGTCGGACGCTTCGGCGCCGCGTTCGCCGCCCGACGCGCTACGGAATCGTCCTGTGTCTCTGGACGACCCGGTCCGGAGACCCGACAGGCGTCTGGGCGCTCTAGGCCCTGATCGTTTTTCCGGGCGCCGGGTGGGCATCTTCGCTGGGCACCCTGAACCCGATCGAGGCCGGGAAGCTCGCGTCGAGAGGGCTGGCACTGTGGGGCGTCGTCCCCCGGGATACCGGATCGACGGCGTCCCGAGGCCCGCCCGAGGCCCTCGCGACAATCTGAGGTCGACAGAACTTCGTTTCGCGGCAAACCGTAAACTGCTGACAGGGCGTCGGAAAGCTCGGAAGGGGCGGGAAGGAGCAAATCCGCGTGGCGCTCCGGACAGCGCCTCCGGTTATCCTTTTGCCCACGCACCTCGGAGGACGCACCCCATGCTCGACCCCAGGGATCTGAGTCTCCAAGAACTGGTCCGGAGAGGGCGCATCGGCCTGCGCTCGGGTCAATACGACGTGGCGAACGCGTGCCTCTCGGAGTATTGCGACCGCCAGCTCCGCGACGACCAGCCGATTCCGGGACCACTCCTCGCCGATTTTGCGCTCGCCGTGGCACATACCGGAGATCTCAAGGAGGCCTCGCAGATCTGTCTGTCGGCGCTCGCGCACGAGCGGAAGAACCCGGACGTCTACGCCGCGCTGGCGCGCATCCACGGGATGTCGGGATCCCGGAGGAAAGCCGTCGACGCGATCGATCGCGGGCTCGCGTTGTCACCCCGCCATCCCGGCCTTCTGGCCGTGCAGCAGGACCTCGGCGTGCGCCGTCCGCCTCCCATACCCTTTCTCTCCCGCGACAACCGATGGAACATCTGGCTCGGCCGCGTCATGGGCAGAGTGCGTCCGCGCGACGGTTCTCGAGTCGCGTAAAGAAACCGCCTGTTCCGCCGGCCTGTCCGGGAAACCGGCGACGCGGGCGAGCCGCCCGTCCGCCGAGAGATTCCGAAGTTGGTGGGGCGCGAAGCTTCGGGGGCGCTCCGGGTCCCGAGCGCTCGTTCTTTTTCCAGTTTCGGGGACCGAATCGCGAATGACACCCGCGCCGGAGGCCGTCTGCACGCAGGACGCCCCCCCAGGGTTCTCGGTCAGCGGGCCGGTGTTTGACGCTGGAGCAGGGCCTTGACCTCTTCGAGCAGCAGATAGGTGGCTCGCACGCCGACACTCAGCGAGACCAACCCTTGCATCGCGTTGACGAGTCCAGCGAGTTGACCGGACGTGATCGAATCGTTTCGTTCGGAAAGCATTCCTCGCGTGAACGCGCCCTGAGCCTGATAAAAATAGTGCTCGGCCTCTTCAGTCGGTTTCATCTTTTCTCCTGCGAGCTCTCAGGCTCGGTTCGATTTGCGACGATGGGCGCTTTAACCACGAGCCAGCTCCCCATTTCCTGAGTGAAAATTTGATAGCGGCGCGGGGGGCACTCTCGCGAGCCTCCACGACCTCTTGCGAAAGCCCTTCCGCGTCTCCGCCGCCCGGCTGCAGACTGGCTGCTTCACGGCACCTTCCTGTTCCCGGGGCTCGACCGGACCGTTACTGTCGCGATCCGGGGATTCGTCGGGACGCAAGCTCGTCGGGACGCAATGATGCCTCGTCACATTCCGCGGCGCAACAGGGCGCGCGGGCCGTCCGAAGTCCGCCGGCGGATCCGGCTCGCGGGCGCCCCGCACCGGATCCCACGCTGAGGTGCGGTCCTCGAGGGCACACCGGAGTGAGACGGTGACAAGGCGAGGCCCTAAACGATGACCTTGACCCGTCCCCGGGGCCCGTCTCTTCCGGCGGCGTATCGCTCCCATGCGTGCGAGAGGCGGTCGACTCCTTCCAGGATCTCTTCGGGCTCGGGAACGAACGCGAGGCGCAGGTGATCCGCGAAGGCATTTGTGGGCGAGCAGACGGGGCCCGGCAGCACGGAGACGCCGTGCCGGGAGGCGATTTGCGCGAATTCGGACCCCTGTCCGCGGGGAAGACGGACCCACATCGTGAGTCCTCCGGCGGGGCGTTTCCAGGTCCAGTCGGGGAGCTTTCGGGTGAGACCTCCGGCGAGCGCATCGAGACGCTTCCCGATCTGCCGCCGGCGCAGGTCCGCGACCTCCGCCCTCTTCTCGAGCAGCAGCACCGCCATCATCTGTCCGGGAAGGGAGCTTCCGAGATCTTCCATCGCCTTTCGCCTGCCGAGCCGGTGCAGCAGCCCCTCGGGCGCCCGGACCCACCCGATCCGCAGGCCGCCCCAATACAATTTGGAGAGCGATGCGACCGTCAGCACCGTCCCTCGCTTCGCGAAAGCGGCGATCGGCAGAGGAGGAGCGGGGCCGAGCGAGAGATCGGCGAGCGTGTGGTCTTCGAGGATCGCGACCCCGCTCTGCTCCGCAAGCCGCGCGATCTCCCGCCGCTGGCGCTCCGGAAGGACGGCTCCGGTCGGATTGTGAAACGTGGGCTGCAGATACAGGAGCCTCGCGCGCGGCCGCCGCAGCGCCGCGGCGATGCGCTCCATGGCGCCAGGTTCGGCGGCGGGCGGAACCGGCGTCATGCGGAGCCGCGCCGATCCGAAGAGATCGATCGCTCCCGGGTACGTCGGATCCTCGACGATGACTTCGTCGCCGGGGGAGAGCAGGAGCGAGATCACCAGGCCGATGGCCTGTTGCGCGCCGTTGGTGATGAGGATCTCTTCCCCGCGGGTCGCCAGTCCGCGCTCGGAAAGCTGGCGGGCGAGCGCGGCCCGCAGCGCCGGCAACCCGAGCGGCATGTATCCGTGGTGTCGCGCCAGGGCACCGAGCTGCCGCCCGCTCTTCGCGAAGGCGCGGGTCAAGAACTCCTCGGCGCCCGGGAGGTGCGCCGCGACGAACGAGACGGCGCCGGCCGAATGCTCCTCGGTCAGCGTGCGCAGAACGGGATTGAGCATGCCGTGTCCTGAATCGCTCTCTCCCGCGGCCGGGTCCCTTCTCCGGGGAAAGGGCGGAACGTCGCCGTGTCGCGTCAGCACCCGTGTTCCGCTTCCCTGACGGCTTTCGACCCGGCCCTCCTGTCGCAGCTCTTCATAGCAGGCCACGATCGTGGTTCGGCTGACGGCGAGCGCGGAGGCGAGGGCGCGTTCGGACGGAAGCCGGGTGCCTGCCGGAATCTCGTCCCGGTCGAGCAACCGCGCGACGGCCGAAGAGAGGCGCACGGACAGGGTCCCCGCTCCCAGGGCCCAATCCCCGAGGAGAATAGCGAGCGACGCGGGCTCGACCGAGCCGGTCCGGCCAGTCCACTCGACGGGATAAGTGGATCTTGAATTCATACCAATTCGGCGCAAGAGTAAACCGGACTGAACACGGCGTCAAAGTGGTATGTAGAGTGGACTGTAATCGTATTTGAGGAGGATTGGTGATGACGACCCCGACGCCCCTGCCGGAGTACGCGTTCTTCGATGGCCGGATCATTCCGTACAGGGAGGCCCGCGTGGGCGTCATGACCCACGGACTCCAGTACGGAACGGGCTGTTTCGGAGGCCTGCGAGGGTTCTGGAACGAATCCGAGGAAGAGCTCTTCGTTTTCCGGCCCCACGACCACTTCCATCGCTTCCTGGAATCCGCGAAGCTTCTCTCGCTCGAGCTGCCGTATTCGGTCGACGACCTGGTGGCAGCGCTCGGAACTCTCCTTCGGCAGGAAGGGCTCCGCGCGGACTGCTACATCCGGCCTCTCGCCTTCGCGGCCGAAGAGCGCATCGGAGCGCTCGGTCTGGACGGCATGCGCTCGGCGGTGTCCATCGTCGCGATTCCCTTCGGGAAGTACATCGAGAACGACGGGGGGGCGCACGTCAAGATTTCCGCGTGGCGCCGGATCGACGACAACATGATTCCGGCGCGAGGAAAGGTTTCCGGCGCGTACGTCAACACCGCCCTCGCGAAGACGGACGCTCAGCGCGGCGGCTTCGACGATGCCATCTTCCTCGACCAGAACGGGCACGTTTCGGAGGCGTCGGCCGCCAACCTGTTCGTCGTCCGCAACGGAGCCGTCGCCACGCCGCCGGTCACCGACAACATCCTCGAAGGCATCACACGCCGGTCGATTTTAGAGATGCTTCGCGACGAGCTCGACATCCCCGCGGTCGAGCGCTCGATCGACCGTACCGAGCTTTCCCTCGCGGACGAAGTGTTCCTCGCGGGGACAGGCGTGCAGATCGTCTCCGTCACCCGCATCGATCATCGCCCGGTGGGGAGCGGACGGATGGGCCCCGTCACCTCGAGCCTGCGGAAGTTGAACGCCGCAATCGTCCGGGGGGAAGTCGCCCGCTATCGCCGGTGGTGCTGGCCCGTCTACGCGAGCGCGGCGGCGGGCGCGCCCGCTCCGGCGCGGTGAGCGGGTGGCTGGAATCCGCCGGCACGGAGGCGGCGGCTTTTCTGGAGTACCACGAGAAGGTGCGGCACCGGACCTCACGGGTCGTGGAGTGCATTCCTGCGGATCGCCTCGAGTGGACGTGGCGCGAGGGCAAATTCACGCTCGGTGACCTCGTCCGCCACATCGCGGCGATCGAGCGGTTCATGTATGCCGAGAACGTGCAGGGAAAGCCGAGCCGCTACCCGGGGCACGGGCGGGAGCTCGCTGACGGACTTCCGGCCGTCCGGGCGTTCTTCGACCGCACCCACTCCGAGTCCGTGGCGATTTTCGGGGCGCTGACCGACGTCGAATTCGGAGGGAAGAGCGTCACCCCGGCGGGCGCGCCGGTCACGACCCGGAAGTGGCTGCGCCTGATGGTCGAGCACGAAGTTCACCATCGCGGCCAGATCTATCTTTATCTGTCCATGCTCGACCTCCCGACACCTCCGATCTACGGCCTGACCTCCGAAGAGGTGAGGGCGCGGAGCGTGTAGGCCGTCGCCAACCGTCGCCTTCGCTCACTACGGGACGTGCCTTCGCCGTGTGCGGCGAGGCACCGGCGAGCGGCTCGCCTGAGGGCTCGACCGCTCGCCTCGTCCCTTCGTTCGCTTCGGCTCCCGCCCCGAGAGGCTCCTCCCTCCCTCTGGTCGGGAGACTCCTCTCGGGGCGAGCTTAGTCACCATCGTGGTTAAGGCGCAGCTCTGCCCCCTCGCCCCGCGCTAAGGCGCAGCTCTGCCCCCTCGCCCCGCGCTCGGGGAGAGGGTTCGGGTGAGGGGGCCCGCAGGCAGGCGGGGCGCATTCGCCAAACAGCGGGTTAGTGCCACCTCTGAGGAGAGGTTTGGGGTGAGGGGTAGTCCTGTTTTCCATCCATATAATTCCGGCCCACTCACGGGCTTGTCTGCGCGCCCGGGCGGCGCGAGAAGGAAAGAGGAACTGCGATGCGACTCCGCGCTCTCTTTTGCGCTCTGCTGCTGACGGCCGGGTGCCTCGCGCCTCGGGCGCTCGCCGCCGCCCCGGCGCCGCCG
>JBBSGZ010000067.1:0-20645 GCA_038253555.1 Thermoanaerobaculia bacterium | reverse complement strand
GGGCGGCTGCGTCCGCGCCTGGATCGAGCGTCGCCGCGGCTTTTCCGGAGCGCCGCGCGAAGAGGGGGATCCCGGCATCCTCGCGGCATCGGGCCTCGTCGCCGGGGAGGGCCTCGCCGGCGTCCTCGTGGCGGGGCTCGTCGCCGCCGGCGTCGCGCCCCGATCGATGGCGCCCCGAATACCGGGAGCCAACGGGCAGAGCCTCACCTTGCTCGCTCTCGCCGGCGTCTGCGGCTTCCTCGCGATTGCGGGGCACCGGCGTAGAGAGAGCGCGAGGCAGCAAGGCTGACACCTGGTTCGGCCCCCTGAGTGGCGTTTTCTCCCTCACGAACCAGAGACCTGCGACCATGACGATCAGATCCTCAAACCTCTATTCACAGCTCCGCTCCTGCTTGGCACTACCCTGGCCGGCGGCTTCTGCATGAACAGTTGCCACGCCGGAGGGACTTCGGAGACCGCGCGCCACGTCAGCGGTGACGAGGCCGAACCGGGTTCTCATCGCGCTCCGGATCCCGGGAGCCCGGTTCCCGAGGGGTGGTTTAGCCCTCGATCGTAACTTTCCGCGCGAGGACGGAGCCGTCCGGCTGCAACACGCCGTTGACGTCCACGATTTTCCCCGCCGACAGATCGGCAAACACGGCTGTCCCGCCATGCTTCTTGAACATCGTTGAAAGATCGGTTCGCACGGTGATGAGAACGCTGCCGTTCTGGACGACGAATGACTTTGCCGTGGAGTCTACGGACTGAACCGTGCCGGAGACCTCGCGGTTTCCGCCGACGTTCGTATCCTGAAGCAGGATCTCCGTGGCGAGATAGGTATTGCCGGCCTGCAGGAGGGCCTTGGCGTGAACCCGCATGCCGACCTGAATCTGAGAAAGGGGGACCGTCGTCTCTCCTCGCCGCACGAGTGTGGCGCCGTCGGCCTGGACGACCACCGCTCCGAGCCGCTGGTCGAGGATGGTGAGACTCGAAGCGCCGACCGCCTGAACGAGGCCTTCGATTTCCTCTCCCGCATGGCTTCCGTTCACCGGCACGGCGGTCGTGCCAGTGATCGAGATCGTCACGATCGCCGTCGGTCCCGTGACGTTGACCGTGGCGCGCGCATGAAGGTCGGCGCGATCGAAGGCGAGCTGCACGGCGCCCATGGGGACCGTCAGGGTGAAGTTGCCGGAAGCGTCGGTCTGCGTGGTTCGTCCCGTGGCGGGCACCGTCACCGTGACGCCGCCGAGTCCGATCTCGACTCCTAAGGGATGCTTGCCCAGCGTGCTCGTCCCGCTGATGACCGTGCCGGAGAGCATCGCGGTCCCGGCTGCGTTCGGCCCGGTCGGGCCGTTGTTATTCGACTCGTGGCAGGCGGAGGCGAACCCGAGTGTGACCAGAAATAGAACAAGACGGCTCAAGCGGAAAGAGCTCATATACGCGCTCCTGAGTGAGTCGGAGGGTTCCTGATCCGCCAGGGGGCGGCGATTTCCGTCGAAGGAAGATCAGAGACCCTTCGAATCAGGACGCATTTTACCGCGGATCCCCGGAAGAGAGCGGTCCGACCCCATCCTCCTGGCGCCGGGCGTGACTTTGAAAGCTCCCCCGGCGGCCGAAGAGGGGCAGGGCATCCCGCCGACCCGCGCCGCGCCATCCCGAGGCTGCTTTCCGCGGCCCCCGCGCCATACGCAATCTCGGATTTCTGCATGCCGGCGCGGGGACTCCTCGTGGCGGCGAGCTCGGCCCTGGAAAAGAGCCGGTCAGCGCTCCAGAGGCTCAGTTCGGGTGCGGTGCCCTCCGCCTGTTGCGGAGGAGCCGCCCTTCAGGAGAGACGAGCGCGGACTCGACCAGCGCGTGGAACCTCTCGGAGAGATCCAGTCCTCCCGTCGGGATGAGCTGCATCAGAATCAGAAACACGAGGTGCTCGGCGGGGTCGACCCAGTAGCTGCTGTAGTAAGCACTGCCCCACCCATACTCGCCGACGCTCCCGGGACGGCCGGAGCGGCCCACGTCTTCCACGACCGAAAAGCCGAGCCCGAACCCCATTCGCCCGGCGTCGTAGAGCGAGCCGACCTGATTCATCGTCGAAAACGCGACCGTTTTTGGCGAGAGGAGGCGTACGCCGTCGAGACTGCCTCCGTTGGCGAGCATCTGGAGAAAGCGCGCGTAGTCGGAAGCCGTCGAGAGAAGTCCGGCTCCTCCGGAAAAGCAGGTGCGTGGCCCGTCGACGTACTCGCCCTGCCCGACGCGGCCGTGCTCGGGCGCGCGCTCGATGCCGCCCTCTTTCCCGGCCGAGTAGACGACCGCAAGCCGGCCGCGTTTTGCCGGGGGCAGAAAGAAGGAGGTGTCCGGCATCCCGAGCGGCCCGAAGATGCGCGTTTGAAAGAACACGTCGAGAGACATTCCCGACACCGCCTCGACGACGCGTCCGAGCACGTCCGTCGAGTAGCCGTAAATCCATGTCTCGCCGGGCTGTGCGTCGAGCGGGACGCGCGCGAGCCGATCGATCACCGCGCCGATCGTCTCCTCCCGGCCGGCGAAGTACCAGAGGTCCGCGCCAACCTCCCCGTATGCCTTGGCCCGCGCTCCGCCCCCGTAGGAGTACCCCGACGTGTGGGTCATGAGATCCCGGATCGTGATCTGCCGCTTCGCGGGGATCGTCCGCGGAGGACTTCCCTCCGCTGACGGGACGGCGACGGCGGGTGCCCCGAATGACGGAAGAAACCTGGACACGGAGTCGGTGAGAAGGAGCTTCCCATCCTCCATCAGGATGAGAGCGGCGACCGTCGTGACCGCTTTGGACATCGAGGCGATGCGAAAAATCGTGTCGCGACGCATCGGATCGGCATTTTCGAGATCTCGCCAGCCCGAGGCGCCGAAGTAAACGACTTGCCCATTCCGCGCGACGAGCGTTACGGCGCCGGCGACGCGATGCGCGGAGACTTCTCGATCGACGGCCGCGCCGATGCGCCTGAGACGCTCGGCGGAAAACCCGTGCTTTGCGGGGGAGCCGGAAGGCAGCCCTTCCGAGGCAAGACCTGGACCCGCCAGCGCCGCCGCGAGGGCGACGGCCGCGAGCCCGGATCGAAAAACTCCTCGGCGGTTAGTCTGCCGCCCAATCGTCATCGTCCTCCGGCTCCTCGGGCTTCGGCGGCTTCGGTTCGAGCGGCTCTTTGACGGTCATCACGCCGGCCAGTCCCCTCGCGCGCATCGCCTCGTTGAACTGCGGGATCTGTTTTTCGAAGAGCTCATCGAAATCGCGGCGGGTGGCGGCGAGCTGACCGGACAGAAGCTCGAAAACTTCCCCCTCGGCGCCAGTGGGTCCCAGGTCCGCGTTGCCGGAAACGTCGCCTCCTCCGGTTCCGGACTCCGCCTGCAGCCAGAGGAGCTTTAAGTAAAGCCCCATGGGGCCCCGGAAAGACTTCAGATCGGCCTCAGCGAGCGTGGGCTGCATGAGCCGGTCCTGCACTGTGCGCGCCCGGCGCTCGAGGTCGTCCACCGGGCCGGACACCGCCGGATCCGCCTTCGCCGCGGAAAGCATCTTCCGGACGTCCTCGAGCTGTTTTCGCGTCCACTCGATCTGGTTGATCATCCGCGCGGCGTCATTCGTCATGCCATAAACGTCGCGCGAGAACTTTGCGGAAGCCGCGAGGTCGGCGTCCGTCGCCGCGGAGCGCGGATCTTTGCGGACCTCGACCTTTGCCGTCTGCTCCTGGCCGTTGACCGTGAGCTTCACCGTGTAAGTGCCGGGCGGGACGAGAGGCCCCTTCTTCGGCGTATCCGTCCCGTAGTAGTAAATCGCCCGCCGGTCCTTGCCGCGGAATCGCTTCTCCTCCCAGAGGTGAGGATTGCCGGCGGGAGTCGTCCTCAGGCGGACCTCTTCCGATGGCTCGTACCGCAGGTCCCACACCGCGCGGTTCACGCCGGCTTTGTTGGTGGTCAGGATGGATCGAATCTTCTGGCCGGCGGAGTCCCAGATCGTGATCTCGACCGGCCTCTTTTTGGGCGACCGGTCCGGGGAAACCGGGAGGGAGTCGGGAGGAGGCTCGGGCGCGCCGTCCGGCGGGCCGCCTTTGACCGGCTCCTTCAGCCAGTACTGGATCGACGCGCCGTAGGGCGGGTTCTGGCCCATGGCTGTGCCGACGGGAGCCAGAGCCGGGATGGGTCCGGGGCGGAAACGGTACGCCGGCCGGGGCTGGAAGAGGTACGCGGGAGAGCCGCGCACCTGATCGGTGAGCTGTTCGAGCGGCGACACGTCGTCCAGGATGAAAAAGCCGCGTCCGTAGGTGCCGACGACGAGGTCGTGGAAATGCTCCTGCACCGTCAGCCAGTACACAGGAGCGTGGGGGAGGCGGCTCTGCAGCGGCTGCCAGTGGCCGCCGTCATCGAAGGACACGTAGAGCCCGTTCTCGGTGCCGGCATAGAGAAGACCCTTGCGGGCGGGGTCCTCGCGGAGGACGTGCGCGTAGGAGAGCGGTGTTTTTGGAATGTCGGACGCGATCGCCTTCCACGTGCGGCCGTAGTCGGTCGTCTTGAAGAGGAACGGGTCGCGGTTGTCGACCTGGTGGAGGTCGAGGGAGACATAGCAGGTCCCGCCATCGAACCGGCCGGGGTCCACGCTCCCGACAGTTCCTCTCGGGCCCATTCCCGCGGCTTTGGGCGTGACGTTCGACCAGGTCCTGCCGCCGTCCCGCGTGACGGAGACGACGCCGTCGTTCGTTCCCGCCCAGATGACGCCCTTCTCCACGGCGCTCTCGGCGATGGAAAACACGACTCCCGCGTACTCGACGGAGAGGTTGTCGAGGGTCAGCCCGCCGGAATCGCCCATCATCGTTTTTTCGCCGAGCGTGAGGTCCGGGCTGATCGTCCGCCAGGTCTGTCCGCCGTCGGAAGTCGCATGGACGTACTGGCTGCCGACATACACCGTGTTGTGATCGTGCGGCGAGATCGCGATGGGGAACGTCCAGTTCATGCGAAGCTTGATCTCGCCGGCATTCGCGCCCATCGTCCGCTCGGGCCATACGCTCACGGTCCGCGACATTCCGGTCCGCGCGTCGAATCGCTCGACGACTCCCGCGTAGCAGCCGCCCCAGACGATGTTCGAGTCGACCGGATCGGGCGTCGTCCACCCCGTCTCGCATCCCGCGGTCGTCGTCCACATCGCCGGGTGAATCCCGCCGGCGCCCGGGAGCTGGCTCGGCCCCCGCATCGAGCCGTCGTCCTGCATCTGCCCGTAGACGGAGTAGGGAATCCGGTTGTCGGTCGCGACGTGGTAGATCTGGCCGATCGGCAGACGGACGTTCGACCACTGCTTTCCGCGCGTCGTCGAGATGAGTACCCCGAGGTCGTTGCCGATCATGATGCGGCTCGGGTTCTTCGGGTCCGCCCACATGTCGTGGTTGTCACCGCCCCAGCGGATCTGGTCGGCGGTATCGCCGCCGTCGTACGTGACGCCCATCATGTTCGAGGGGAAGTACACCTCGTTGGCGTTATCGGGCATCACGAGCATGCGGGTGTAGTAGTGCGGCCGCTCGTTTAAGAGGCGGCTGTGGTTGACGAGTTTCCAGTTCTCCCCGGCGTCCTCCGACCGCCAGAGCGATCCGCGCTGCCCGGTCTCGATCAGCGCGTACATGCGCTGGGGGTCCGACGGGGCGATCGCGACTGCGATCTTGCCGAGCGGCGGGTCCGGGAGACCGTGGCGCGTGATCCGCTTCCACGTCGTTCCGCCGTCCTTCGAAAGAAAGAGCCCGCTGCCGGGGCCGCCGCTCTTGCGGCCCCAGGTCTTGATGTCGATCTGCCAGGCGCCGGCGAGAAGGACGCGCGGGTTAGAAGGGTCCATCGCGAGGTCCGAGATGCCGGTGTTTTCGTCGACGAACAGCACCCGGTCCCAGGTCTTTCCGCCGTCCGTCGTCCGGTAAACACCGCGCTCCTGCTGCGGGCCGTATCCCGTCCCGATGGCCGCGGCGAAGGCGACGTCCGGGTTTCTCGGGTCCACGATCATCCTTCCGATGCGGCCGGTTTTCTCGAGCCCCAGGTGCTTCCAGGTTTTACCGGCGTCGGTCGACCTGTAGACGCCGTTTCCAAGGGAGACGTTGCTGCGGATGAAGGACTCGCCGGTTCCGACCCAGATGACGTTCGGGTCCGATGGCGCGATCGCGATCGATCCGATCGACTGCGCGGTCTGCTCGTCAAAGACGGGCTTCCAATGAATCCCGGCGTCCGTCGATTTCCAGACGCCGCCCGAAGCGGCCCCCGCGTAATACGTATTTGAGTCTCCCGGAACCCCGACCACGGCGGCCACCCGATTCCCGGGAGGGCCGATGAAACGGTACTTCATCTCGGTGAACGGACCGGTCGCTTGAGGCGCGGTGGGTGTCGGCGGGGGAGCGGGTTTCGCGTTCTCTTTCCGTTCCTGGCCGCTCAAGGCTCCACCGAAGGTGACCAGCGCCGCGAGCGCCATCGCAACCAGCCGGCATGAGTACGCGGATTCCCTCTTCGTCATCGTGGATGGCTCCTTCTGTGAGCACGCGAAACGCGCGTCACCCTGATTGCATCCTGTTTGTCGGGAATGATACCGAACGGTTCGAGCTCAGAGCGCAGAGACACGACCTCCGAGCCAGTTATCGACCGCATCTCATCGACCGCATCGCCGACTTCCGACGACGAGGACTCGATTGAGACCCGCGGGTTTCGTTGACCTCGGTGGAGCAGCATCTTCGTGTGAACGCGCCCGCGGGTGCGTGTCCTGCGCCCGATACTCCCGCACTGAGGTGTCTCGAGCCGACGGAGCACGGTCACGGGTCGGCCGATCGCGTCAATTCTTTCTGACCTCCGCGGGCCAGTTGACCGCGACCGTCAGGGGCTGCGCGTCGCCTGAGACCTCGTTGACGATCGCGAGGATCCGCCCGTCCGGCGCGAGGTCGAAATCCTTCCAGTCCCTTCCCTCGGGAAGGCGAAAGAGCGTCGTGGGACGGCCCACCTCGAGCGACGGAGTCGTTCGAACGGGAACGGCGACGAGCTTCCGGTCCGAGGCAAGGTAGACGACCTCCCTGCCGTCCCGGCTCCAACAGAGAGTCTGTGCCCCGTCCGGCGAGAGGCCGATTCGTTCCCCCGGCCTCCCGAAAGGAGCGACGTACGCTTCCTCGCGGCCGGATTCGGTGGACAGGTACGCCATCGCCTTTCCGTCCGGGGAGAAGCGCAATCGTTCCGATCTGACGATGCTTGGCCGCGTGAGCTTTACCGCGGGAACGCCTCCGGACAGCGGCACGGTGAAGACCTCGAAGGCGCCGCCCGCAGGCCGGACGGCGATTGCGACCGTGCGGCCATCCGGCGACACGGACAGGGCCTCCTGGAAGTCTCCTTCCGGGAGAAGCGTCGATTCCCGGCCGGTCGCGAGATCCCGGAGGAAAACGCGCGGCGACGCTTTATGTGCCGCCGAATACAGGATCGAGTTTCCGTCCGGAAGCCACACTCCGGCGAACTCGCTTTCCGGATCCGAAGTCACGGCGGTCTCGACGCCGCGCTCGAGGTCGAGAACCCAGACGTCGTAGGTGCCGATGCCAGCCCGCCTTCGCGTAAAGAGAAGCCGCTTTGCGTCGGGGGAGATCGCGAGATCGAGGTACTCTCCCGGGGCTCCGATCTCGCCCCCCGGCCGGCCAGCGCGGTCGAACCAGACGAGCCGGTCCATGTCCCCCTTCGTCTGGTAGGCGATTGTTCCGTTGCGCGATGTCGCAAAACCCGCCCAGCCGGTGGACAGGAAATATGCGACATGGGGGGCGATCGCGAAGGGAGCACCCGCCATCTGGCCCTTCACCGGATCGAAGCGTTGCCCGAGAAGCGCTCCCTCGCGCGCGAAAACCAGGTAGCCCGGATCGACGTACTGGGCGAGCGATCGGACAGCGGCGAGGCCCCGCGGTTTCTTCCCGGGCTCCGAGAGCATCAGCCCGTCTTCTCCATTGCGGCCGACCGCCATGTAGAGAAACCGCTCCCCGTCGGGGAGAAACCACGGCCACACGACGCGGGTTTCACCGCGAGCCGGGTCGCGCGCGATGGCGATCTCCGGCTCTCCGCCGTCGGCGGAGACTCGAAAGATCGCGGCGCCCTGCACGTCCGCGAAGAGGATCTGGCCTCGGCTGCTCCAGGAGCCCGCGCGTCCGATGCCACGTGCTCCGCTGCCTTTCCCGAGGTCACAGATTTCCACCGGCGCGCCGCCCGAGAGGTCGAGGCGTTTCAATTTTCCCTCGGCAAAGAAGCCGATCGAGCGGCCGTCCGGCGACCAGAAGAGCGACCGCGCCCCCTCGGTGCCTTCCAGGGGATGCGCGTCGAGATCGGAAAGGGTTCTCTGCCAGAGGCGCGAGGGTTTTTGCGCTTCGAAAACGACGAAAGCGATGCGCGACCCGTCCGGAGAAAGCGCGACGGTTTTGCCCTCGCCGGATCGCGAAAACTCGCCGCCCGGCGGGGGTGGGATTGCAAACCGGATCGTCGGCGCGGCCGCTGCCACCGGCGAGCGGGGCCGCAGCAGGAGCGACAAGCCGAAGAGGATGGCTCCCGCAAAAGCGGCCCACTTCCAGCGTCTGGAAGAGGCGGCCGTGGTGCTCGCCGTTTCGGTTTCCTGCGTTTCACCCGGTCCATCGCCGATCGCGTCGAGCTGCAGTCCGACGTCCCGCGCGCTCTGCCACCGATTGCCGGGATCTTTTGCCAGAGCGGTCCGCAGTATCCGATCGAGGGCGGGCGGGGCGGTCGGGACCGCGACAGAGACCGGCTCCGGCTGCCGTTCGAGGATCGCCGCGATCAGGCTCGCGCGGCTCGTCCCGGAAAACGCCTTTTTCCCCGTTGTCATCTCGTAGAGAACGCATCCCAGCGCAAAAATGTCCGTGCGCGGGTCGGCATCCTTCCCCTCGAGCTGTTCGGGGGCCATGTACTGCAGGGTCCCGAGGATTGTTCCCTCCCGGGTGAGATCTCTGGCCGCGGTTTCGACCGAGGTGAAGCCCTCTCCGGAAACGGCGGAGGCGAAGGCCTTCGCGAGGCCGAAGTCGAGAAGCTTCACGCCCTCTTTCGTGAGCATCACGTTTCCGGGCTTCAGGTCCCGGTGCACGATGCCCTGCCGGTGCGCGCAGTCGAGAGCGTCCGCAATCTCGCGCGCGAACCGAAGCGCCAGCGGAAAGGGGAGCGCTCCCTTCGACAGCCGGTCGGCGAGCGTCTCGCCTTCCAGGTACTCCATGACGAGATAGTCCACCGCGTCCTGCCGGCCGACGTCGTGGACCGCACAGATGTGGGGATGCGAGAGCCGGGAAATGGTCTTCGCCTCTCGCTCGAAGCGCTGCCGCATGTCCTCGTCGCGCCAGAGCCGCTCGGGCAGAACCTTGATGGCGACCGTCCGCTCGAGGCGCGTGTCCCGCGCGCGATACACCTCGCCCATCCCTCCCGCGCCGACCGCCGAAAGGATTTCATAGGGCCCGAGCCGGGTTCCTGGATCGAGGGACAAGGTGGGGAAGGGTACATCGTCGCGCCGGCAAAGGGCGCAGGGGAACGGGACACACCTGCTTTCGGAGGAAAGAATGTTCGAGTCGATAAAGATCACGGCAGGCGATTCCCCGTGTACCCCCGTTCGATCTCCGCGAGCATCTGATCAATGTCGCCGGAGGGAAAGGAGTGCCGCGAGGCCGCGCGCACGACGTCCCGCTTTCTGCCGATATCCGCGACCGGTTCGGATCGGCGGGCGGCGCGCAGCCCTGGCGCACCCATTCAGCGACCGTCATGCGCCGCGCGCTGGATGTCCTTCAGCTCCGCTTCGTCGAGAAGCACCTGAAGCCTCTGACTCAGGGCGTGCGTCTATCGCGAAGACTCGGGATCAGGCGGGACCGGCGGAGAGCGTCAATTCTTTTGGACCTCTCCGGTCCAGTGGATTGCGACCGTCGCCGGCTGTTCGTTGCCCGACACTTCCTGGACGATCGCCAGGATGCGACCGTCGGGTGCGAGATCGAAGTCCTTCCAATCGTTTCCGCTGGCCATGCGGAAGAGCGTGACGGGACGGCCGACCTCGATTGACGGGGTCGTGCGAACGGGAACGGCGATCACCTGCCGGTCCCCGCCGACGTAGACGATCTCCTTCCCATCCCGGCTCCAGCAGAGGGACCACGCGCCTTCGGGCGAGACGCGGATGCGTTCCGCGGCGGTCCCGAACGGAGCGACGAAGGCCTCGTGCCGGCCGGACTCCTCCGAGATGAACGCGACGGCCCTCCCGTCAGGAGAAAACCGCGCTCGCGCCGAGTTGAATGCCGGCTGCCCGAACTTCTCCGGAAGACCACTTCCGGAAAGGGGCAGGGTGAACAACTCGAAGGAACCCCCGGGGGGCCGCTCGGCGAACACGGCGGTGCGGCCGTCGGGCGAAACAGCCAGGGCTTGCTGGAATCCCCGAAGAGGAAGGAGCGGGACTTCCCGGCCGGTCGCAAGCTCCCGCCGAAAGAGCTGCGGAGCGTTTTCCCGGACCGCCGAATAGAGGATCGATTTGCCGTCCCGCAGCCATACACCGCCCCTTTCAGTATCCGGATCGGACGTGACGCCGGTCTCGATCCCCCGCTCGAAATCGAGTACCCAGACGTCGTAGGTTCCGAGCCCGCGCCGCGCCCGCGAAAAGAGAAGCCTCTTCCCGTCGGGAGAGATTGCGAGATCCTGGTATTTGCCGGCGGAGCCGACTTCCGCAAGCCGCCTGCCTGCCCGGTCGAACCAGACCATCCGATCGACGTCCGAGTGTGACTGGTAAGCAAGCGCTCCATTGCGCGACGTTGCGAGGGCCGCCCATCCGGTGGAAAAAACGTAGGAAACCTCGGGAGCGATGGAAAAGGGGGTGCCCGTGAGCCGACCCTCGTCCGGATCGAAGCGCTGGCCGAGCAAGGCTCCGTCACGCGCGAAGACGAGGTATCCCGGATCCACGTACTGAGCCAAGGAACGCACTCCGAGGATGGAGCGCGGCGCCTTTCCCGGATCGAAGAGCATCACCGAGCCCTCCCCGTCCTGCCGACGGACCATGTAGAGGAATCGCCGGCCGTCCGGCAGAAACCAGGGCCAGACGACACGGGTCTCCCGACGTCCCCGGTCGAGTCTGACGACGGGCTCCGGCCGGCCTCCATCGGCGGGCACACCGTAGATCGCATCTCCCTGCACGTCCGCGAAGAGGATCTGGCCGCGAGGGCTCCAGGTGCCCGAACGTCCGATGCCCCCGCCCGCGACGCCGCGCCCGAGGTCGCAGATCGTGACGGCCGCCCCTCCCGAGAGATCCAGACGCTTCAGCTTTCCCTCGGCGAAGAATGCGAGGGACCGGCGGTCGGGCGACCAGAATAGGGATCGTGCGCCGTCGGTGCCTTCGATCGGGTGCGGCTCCGGGTCCCAAAGCGTTCGCTGCCACAGGCGCGGCGGGCGCTGGTTTTCGAGCACGACGAACGCGAGATGCGTTCCATCCGGCGAAAAGGCCATGGAGGAGCCTTCGGGCGACTGCGAAAACGCTCCCCCCGCCGGAGGCGCGAACCGAAAACGGATGGCGGCCGTGCCGGGTCCTGCCATGGGACGCGATCGCAGGAAAAGAGCCAGGCCAAGCGCGACCGTCAGGGCGGCCGCCAGCCATTTCCAGAGTCGGGAGGTGCCTCGCGAAAGCGTGCGGGCAGCGGGGGTTTCTGACAGCTCGGCGATTGTCCCGAGCTGCAGCCCGACGTCGCGCGCGCTCTGCCAGCGATTGTCGGGGTCCTTTGCCAGAGCGGTCCGAAGAAGCCGATCGAGCGCGAGCGGTGTGTGCGAGGCGGCCAGAGAGAGAGGCTCGGGCTGTTTCTCGAGTATCGCCGCCATGAGGCTCGCGCGGCTTGCCCCGGAAAACGCCTTTTTCCCCGTCGTCATTTCGTAGAGAACGGATCCGAGGGCGAAGATGTCCGTTCGCGCGTCGGCCTCTCTCCCCTCGAGCTGCTCGGGCGCCATGTACTGCACGGTCCCGACGATCGTCCCGTCCCTCGTCAGGTCTTTTTGCGCCGTGTCGGCGGAGGTCGCGCTCTCCGGGGACGCCGTCGGGGCGAAGGCCTTCGCGAGGCCGAAGTCGAGCAGCTTCACTCCCTCCTTCGTAAGCATGACGTTTCCGGGCTTCAAGTCCCGGTGCACGATGCCCTGCCGATGCGCGCACTCGAGCGCGTCGGCAATCTCGCGCGCGTACTGAAGCGCCGAGGCGAGCGGCAGCGCTCCCCCCTTCGAGAGGCGGTCGGCGAGCGTCTCGCCTTCGAGATACGCCATGACCAGGTAGTCGGTCCTGTCCTGCCGGCCCACGTCGTGCACCGCGCAGATGTGCGGATGCGAAAGCCGGGAAATGGTCTTCGCCTCTCGCTCGAAACGCTGCCGCATGTCCTCGTCCCGCCAGAGCCGCTCGGGGAGGACCTTGATGGCGACGGTCCGGTCGAGCCGCGTGTCGCGCGCGCGGTAGACCTCGCCCATCCCGCCCGCGCCGAGCGGCGAGAGGATCTCGTAGGGTCCGAGGCGTGAGCCCTGCGGGAGAGACAATCCCATCAAGGGTATATCGCGCTCCGAGGGGGCGGCTTTGCTCTCCTCTACCGAGGACTACATCTCTTCAAACGGACGCCGCGGCGGGGCGTTCACTCCGGTTGCCACGACGGGATGCGGCCGGGTGTCCACGGCGCGCCCGAATTCTCCATCGCGTCCTCGACTTTCTTCAGATCGACGGTGACGAGCCGGCGCAGCTTTTCGAGCTCGCCCTGGAACGCCTGCGCGGCAAACGCATAGGCCTGCTCGCTCGTCGCGGTGGGCGCGGAGGTCGCGTTCCACTGCGTGTTCACGACGGAGTCGACGCGGTCGGCGATCGAGGGGGCGGTCGGCTCGTTGTGCGCGGCCAGGGCGGCGTCGCCCTTCAACGCGACCTCGATGTCCGCGAGCCTGACGTCGATCGCGCGGATCTCCGTTCCGAGCGCGGCCGTGTTGCCGGGCGTGTCGAGCAGCGATTGCTTGATGTGCGTGATGTGGTTGCGGGTCTCCGCCGCCGACTCAACAGCGCCGGTCACCGCGCGCTGCAGTTTCGCGACCTTCCGCTCGAACTGAAGCAGCTTCGCGCGGTCCGCGGCGGGAATCTCGGACGCCCCCCGGGCCTCGAAGGCCTGCGGTTCCGAAAGCGGGGTAGCGCGGCCCTGAATCCACTTCTCCATCGTGACCGTGTAGCGCCCGGGCGCGACCATGGGGCCCGCCGGCGGATCCGAAAAAGGGTCCGACACCGCCGGCTTCAGAGAGATGGGCGTCGCGGGCGGATATCGGAGGTCCCAGGCGATCCGGTGCATGCCGGCCGTCACGGGCGCCTTCAACCGACGGATGACGTGACCTTCCGTGTCGGAGACCGTCAGGACGATCGCCGGATCTTCCTCGCGCGCCTCCGCGCGGAAGTCCTGCGCGGTCGGGTAATCCGGGTCCTTGCCCTGCTTGAAGAGGTCCTTTTCCCTCTCCTGGCGCGTCTTGCGCAGGCTCTTGAGCTCGTCCTTCAGGTAATACGTGAAGACGGCGCCGAACGGGGGGTTGGGAGCGGTGAACCACGATTCGCCCTGGAACGCCTTTCCCCGGATCCCGAGAGGCGCGGACGGCATCAGGACGAGCGGCCGGCGGACGGGAAAAAGGACCGCGTCGCGCTCGAGCGCGGCGGCGGTCGCGAGACGGAGCGGCGTCAGGTCGTCCAGGATGTAGAACCCGCGCCCGAACGTGGCGACAGCGAGGTCGCCCTCCCGCTTCTGAACGGCGAGGTCCCGGACGGCGACGTTCGGCAGCCCGCCCGTCATCTTCAGCCACCGCCGGCCGCCGTCGCGGGTGAAGTAGAGGCCGAACTCCGTTCCGGCGAAGAGCAGGTCGCGCTGTCCCGGGTCTTCGAGGACCGACCAGACAGTTCCTCGGGCCGGCAGGTCTCCGGCGATCGATGTCCACGTGCGGCCGCGGTCCGCGCTTCTCGCGAGGTAGGGCTTGAAGTCCGCGTTCTTATGATTGTCGAAGGAGGCGTAGAGCGTCCCTTTGTCGTGCGCGGACGCCGCGACGCGAGTGACGTACGCGAACTCCGGGACGCCGGAGACGGCGGATACCTTGCGCCACGTTCCGCCCCCATCCTCCGTGATCTGGATCAGCCCGTCGTCGGTGGCGGCGTACAGCAGGCCTTCCTGAAGGGGCGATTCCGAGAGGCCCACGATGTTGCCGTAGAGGGAGGTGGAGGAGTTTTTGGCTACGGCGTCGGCCGGCCAGACGCGCCCCATCACCTTCAACCTGTTGCGGTCGAGCTGTCGCGTCAGATCCGGGCTGATGGGCTTCCAGGTATTGCCGCGGTCATCGCTCTGAAAGACGCGCTGCGCCGCGAAGTAGAGCCGCGTGTGGCTGTGCGGGCTGATGATGATCGGAGAGTCCCAGTTCCAGCGAAGGGGCGGCTCCCCGGGCCGGGCCTGCGGCTGAATCACCAGGCTCTCGCCCGTCTTCCGGTCGAAGCGCGTCAGGACGCCGTACTGCGCCTCCGCGTAGACCGTGTTGGGGTCTTCGGGATCGATCTGGCTCTGGAACCCGTCGCCGCCTTCCGTCACGAACCAGTCGGAGTTGGAGACGCCGTGGATGTTCGAAGTCCGCGAAGGCCCGCCCAGGCTGAAGTTGTCCTGCGTTCCTCCGAAGAGGTTGTAGATCGGCGCCGCGTTGTCGACGCTCACCCGGTAGAACTGCGTCACCGGAAGGTTGGCGAAAAACCGCCAGGTCTCCGCGCGATCGAAGGTCTCGTAAATTCCGCCGTCGCATCCCACGATCAGGTGGTCGGTGCTGTTCGGGTCGATCCACATCGCGTGATTGTCGGGATGCTTCGACGGCTCGCCCAGCTTGTGAAAGGTCTTCCCGCCGTCCTCCGTCACCTGGATCCAGACGTCCATCGAGTACACGCGCTCCGAGTTTTTCGGGTCCGCGAAAATCTCGTTGTAGTACTGGGGGCCGCCGGGGACGTATTCGCCGCGCTTCTCCCAGGTCTCTCCCCGGTTGGAGGAGCGGAAGAACCCTCCCGCCTTGTTCGCGGCCTCGATGACCGCATAGACGACGTCCGGCGCGGCCGGAGAGATCGCCAGGCCGATGCGGCCCATGTCCTCCTTGGGAAGGCCGGTGGTCACTTTCTTCCAGCTCAATCCGGCGTTGACGGATTTGTAAATGGCGGACTCGGGGCCTCCGTCAATCAGGGTGTAGACGTGCCGCCGCCGCTGGTAGGCCGCCGCGTAGAGGACATCCGGGTCGCGCGGGTCCATCACGATGTCGGTCGCGCCCGTGTTCTCGCTGATCGTGAGCGAGGCCTTCCACGTTTTTCCGCCATCCGTCGTCTTGAACACGCCGCGCTCGCCGCCCGGGCCCCAGAGCGGCCCCTGGGCCGCGACGAAGACGACGTTGGAATCGCGGGGATCGACGAGGATCTTGCCGATGTGCTCGGACGTCTTCAAACCCATGTTCTTCCAGGAGGCGCCCCCGTCCTCGGAGCGGTACACGCCGTCGCCATACCCGACGACCCGCTGGCTGTTGTTCTCGCCCGACCCGACCCAGACCACGAAGGGGTCCTTCGGGTCGATCGCGACGCAGCCGATCGAGTGCGAGGCTTCGGCGTCGAAAATCGGAGTGAACGTAACGCCGCCGTTGACCGTGCGCCAGACGCCTCCGTCCGCCGAAGCCACGAACCAGCGATGGGTGTTCTTCGGGTCGACGGCGATGTCGATGATCCGACCGGAGGTCAACGCCGGCCCGACCGACCGCAGCTCGAGGCCGGCAAAGGTCTCCGAGCGGAATCCGCCCTTCTTCGGGGCGTCCTTTTCGGCGTTGGCGCCCTTCCCGGTCTTGTCGCGCGCCTTCTCCTCCCGGCTGGGCTCCCTCCTCGAGCGGACGACGGGATCGGCGCCCTCACCCCGCTCCCGCCCGGACGCCGCCGGGGTCGGCGCCGGCGTGGGCGCGGGAGTCGGCTCCTGAGCGGCGGCCACGGTCGAACAGGTCATGACGAAGAGAATGGCGAGGCCAGTGCGGAAAATCGAAATCACGGATCCTCCCTTATGCGCTCGGTCCGGAGGACTCTACGGCAACCGCCGGGAAGGGGTTTGATCGGGGCCGAAAACGGGCAAAAAAACCCCCGCCCGAAGGCGGGGAATTCAGCGGCGAAAGGCGTCAGATCAGTGCGAGGGACCGGGCGTCGTCGTGACCATCGCGCCGGGAGTCCGCGAGCGCGAGGTCCCCATTCCCGTCCCCGAGCCGGTGCCGGACCCGGAGCCCATCGATCCCGAGCCGCTGGAAGGCGTCGCGCGGTACGAAGATCCCGAGCCCATGCCCGTGCCGGACGGCGTCGCGCTGTACGTCGAGCCGGAACCGGTCGTTCCGGTCCCCATCGAACCCGAACCCGTCGAACCGTAGGTGGATCCGGAGCCGGTGGTTCCTGAGCCGCTCGAGCCCCTCGAGCCGGAACCGGACATCGAGCCCGAAGTCCTGCCCTTGGCGTGCTGCTTCGCCCACGTCTCACACCGCTTCTGACTCTTGAACTTCGGGGTCGAGTAGCTCTTCCACCCGCCGTTGCGGCAGTCAGTGGCGCTCATGGGCCCGTTGGAGTCGGCGCCCATGGAACCCATCGTTCCGGAAGTTCCAGAACCGGTCTGACCCATCGTGCCGGAACCCGAGCCCATCGTGCCCGAGCCCGTCGAGCCGTAGCTCGATCCGGAACCGCTCGTTCCCGACCCCATCGAACCCGAACCCGAACCCGAACCCGTGGACCCGGGGGCCGGGGTTCCGGTGGAACCCGAGCCGCTCGAGCCGTAAGACGAACCGGAACCCATCCCGGCCCCCGGGGTCGTCTGGGCGCCCGGTGTCCGGCTCATCGTCGAACCCTGGGTCGAGGACCCCGGGGTCGAGGATTGAGCGAACAGGGAGGGCGAGAGTGCCAGTACGACCGAGGCACCGAGGACGCTGGACATCCATTTCTTCATGAGGCGAATCTCCTTTCGGCGGCGCCCATCGCCGCGCGGAGAGAACTATTGCAAGGGAGGTACCGCACGAGCACGTCGCCTCCGCTCACTACGGGAGCTGCCTTCGCCGTGCGCGGCGAAGGCACCGGCGAGCGGCTCGCCTGTCGGCTCGACCGCTCGCCTGCTCCCTTCGTTCGCTTCGGCTCCCGCATCGAGAGGCTCCTCCTTCCCTTCGGTCAGGAGACTCCTCTCGATGCGAGCTTAACCACCGTCGTGGTTGGAACGCAGATCTGCCCCCTCGCCCCGCGCTCGGGGAAAGGGTTGGGGTGAGGGGACCCGCAGGCAGGTGTTGAGCACTTGCCCGCGCCGATGATCACGCGGCCGGGCGGCAGTCCTCGCAGGGGAGGAAGCCCGCCTCGAGTGCCTGCTTAGCGGATCGGAAGGGCATGCGGTGGCTCCGGCGGAGGGACTCGAATCCGCCGCAGGTCGGCAGGCAGAAGTAGCGTCCGGACTCGCTCCCCAGAAACCTCACTCCGGAGGAGCCGAGCTCCTCGAGCGCGTCCGGCGGCGTGCCCTCCGACTTCAGCAGCGCCCGCTTGGTACCGCTGCCGAAGATGTAGTCGCCGACCTTTCCGTCGGTCCGCACGACGCGATGGCAGGGGATCACGAGCGGAAGGGGATTCTTCGCCAGGGCGCTGCCCGCGGCGCGGACCGCATCGGGCCGGCCAATTTCCTTCGCGACCCACCCGTAGGGCCGCACCTGACCCGCGGGAATCTCGAGCGTCTTTTGAAGCACGGCGCTCTCGAAATCCGTCAGCCCGCGCAGGTCGAACCGAAGGTCGCGCGCGCCCTCTCCGCGCAACGCGCGGCGCAGAGCGGCGGGCGCCGGACGCGTCGCGGGATAAACCGGACGTCTGAGGCGGCGCTCAAATTCCCTCTCGAAGCCGCTCGCGCCGCCGGCAGCGGCCCGGCGGACGAAGGAGATGCCCGCGGGTCCCTGCGCCATGAAGAGGGATCCGATTGGCGAGGGGACCTTCCAGTAGGTGTCAGCGAGCCCCGCGCGCAGGAGGACGCCCGGTGCCAGCGTGGCCGGAGCGCGAACGCGGCCGATGCGGCGCAGAGCGCCCGTCACGGCGAGGGTTTCGGCGATGGCAACGGGAGCTTTCATCGGTTGACCTCCAGGGGACGGAGTCGGCCGCTGCGAGAGCGGGACAGGGAAAGGCGCAGCGCGTTGACGGCGCGGTGCAGATTCGATTTTGCGGTCCCGACGGGCTGCTTCAGCACGGCCGCCACCTCGTCCACCGGAAGCCCTTCGACGTATCTGAGGACGAGGGGCGCGCGGAAGCGGTCGGGCAGGCCGCGAACGAGTGTCGCGATGTCGGCCCGCTCGCGGCGCTTTTCCAACCGCCGGTCGGGGCGGAGCTCCGGATCGTCCGCCGGGTCGAGGGCCGCGGACTCTTTCGTCCCGCCGCCGGTCTCGAGAGAGAGAAAGTGGTGCCGCTTGCGCCGGAATCGGTTCCGCGCGACGTTCCAGGCAATCTGGTAGAGCCACGCGCGGAGCGCGAGCTCCCAAATCCGGTCCGGCGGATAGCCTTTCAGCGCGCGGTAGGCGCGAAGGAACGCATCCTGCGCGATCTCCTCCGCATCCTCGCGGCTCGCGCACAGGCGAAACGCGAAACCGAACAGACGGTCCTGGTACTCGCGCACGAGCCGTTCGAACGTGCCGTCGAGGTCGAGCGCGAGGTCGTCCTCGAGTGTCCGGGCGGGCGCCTGTCGTCGCATGAGCTTCGCCTCTTCGCCGCTTGCCGGACTTCCCGCGACCAGCCGGAGCCAGCCGCTGCCGGGACGGGCGGTGCGGTCGGGTTTCTTCCGCGCGGGGGTATTCGGAGTCGGGGTGTCCGATCGTCGCATGATTCCACCTGCCTTACTCTCCAAACACGGGTTTGCCGTCCCCGGTTGCAGGTTTCGGAGAAAAAAAAGTCAGCGCACGGAGAGAAAGACGTGCGCGCCGTCCCCGGCCAGCTCCACGCGGCTCTCGGAAATGGAGAGGATCGTCATGCTCCCGACAACCCCTCCGACGGGGAGGACCCGGCCGTTGATCAAAGCGACGGGATTCGTCTCCGAAAAGACGATTCCTCCGAGCTCGATCAAGGTTCCATCCGCTGCGACGTATGTCCCCGTGCGCGACTTCCCGCCCGGAGCGGCGGAACGGCGTTCCGACGGAGTCTGCCCTTCCGTGGGAAGGAGCGTCCTCGAGCGATTCGCGGCAGCGGGGCGCGGCGGCGCTGACGCAATCCCCGCGGAGAGAACGACAGGGGGAGGCGATGCGGCTCCGCCGCGGACCTTCTCGGATACCGGTCCCTGCGGTTGCCCGACGTCCGGCGGGGGCGCATCCGCGCGACTGCCCCTCCCTCGCGCCGCGCCCGGATCGGGCCGTTCGGCCGCCGCGACCGGCCGCGCCGCGGGATCGGGCGGCCCCGGATCCCGGGCCGGCGCGCGCTCGGGAATTGCCGTCGGGGCCGAGGTCGGGCGGCGCGTTTCGGACGGGCCGGGGCGCAACAGGAACCAGGCCGCTCCCCCGAGAAGCGCGATTCCGCCAACGACTCCCGCGACAGGCCCGAGAGCGGGGCTTCTCCTCCGCCGGTCCGGAAGCGGAGCGTACGACCAGGGATCCTCGGGTGGCATTGCGGGCTGGGGCGCGGCCGGATCGGGCGGGGTCGTCTGCTCGCGGGCGCGTTTCAAGGCCTCGTCGATCAAGCTCACGAGGGCAACCCTTCGAGCTCCCGGATCGCCTGCCGGATGCCGCGCGAGGTCAGGACGTCGACGCCGTTGACGAAGCCGTAGAGGAGTGCTTTGTCGCACACGGCGTTGACGAGACGCGGAATGCCGCGGGCGTACCGGTGAACCGCGCGGACGGCGCCGGGTGTGAAGTCGGGCCTGCCGTTGGCGCCGGCGACCCGGAGGCGATGGGCCATGTACCGCTCCGTGTCTTCGAGGGACAGCGGCTCGAGGTGATAACGCACAGTGATGCGTTGCCGCAGCTGCCGCAGGCGCGGGTCGTTCATCTTGTCCCGCAGCTCGGGCTGCCCGAGAAGAACGATCTGAAGCAGCTTGCGCTCGTAGGTCTCGATGTTCGACAGCAGTCGGATCTCCTCGAGCACGCCGAGGTCGAGGTCCTGGGCTTCATCGATGAAGAGGACGACATCGTTGCCGGCTGACACCTGGCCGAAGAGAAAGGCGTTCAGCAGGTCCTGATATTCGACGCGATCGAGCTTGCCTGGCGCAAGCCCGAGCTCGGTCAGCACGGACCGGAGAAGCTGCTCGATCGTCATGATCGGATTTAAGATGAGCGCGGTCTTCACGTTCGGGCCGAGCTGCTCGAGAACGGCCCGGCAGACGGTCGTCTTTCCCGCGCCGACCTCGCCGGTCACCTGGATGAAGCCCTTCCGCTCCCGGATGCCGAACAGGATGTGATGGAAGGCCTCCCGGTGCTGATCACTGAAGAAGAGAAACCGCGGGTCCGGAGTGATGTGAAAAGGCGGCTCGCGAAGACCGTAGAAGCCCGTGTACATCGAGGTGACGTTAGCACCGGACCGTCCGTCGCCGTGGCCCCCAGCGGGGCCCGGGGTGTCCGGCGGGGGGCCCCCCCCCCGCGGGGGGCGCCCGGGTGGGCGCCGCCCCCGCCGGGGCCCCGCT
>JBBSGZ010000066.1:0-20690 GCA_038253555.1 Thermoanaerobaculia bacterium | reverse complement strand
CGTCGCCTCCGCTCACTGCGGGAGCTGCCTTCGCCGTGCGCGGCGAAGGCACCGGCGAGCGGCTCGCCTGTGGGCTCGACCGCTCGCCTCACGTCGCTCACGCTCCCCCAGCGGGAGGCTCCTCCTTCCCTTCGGTCAGGAGACTCCTCCCGCTGCGAGCTTTGCCACCATCCTGGTTGAAGCGCAGCTCTGCCCCCTCGCCCCGCGCTCGGGGAGAGGGTTGGGGTGAGGGGGTCCGCAGGTCAGTACTGCGTCTTTGCCGCCCGCGGGGAAGAAGCCTCTCGCGCTCACCCTTGCGGCGCGCCGGGCTCGGCCTTCCCCGGGCTCGGGAGCGGGTCGTGCGGAGACTCGGTGCGCCACGGGGATCATCCGCCTCTCTTCTCTCCCTTCGGTGGGAGGCGGCGGGCGGCTCGGACGGGCGTCCGGGGACATCGTGGACGGATTCGGGAAGCCGAACCGGGATCACTCCACCTCGAAGACCTTGTAATAGACCGCGCCCCACGAGATGAGCCAGGTGTCGTGAAACCAGCGGTAGTGCGAGGGGCTGCCGTACACCGCGCGGACCGGGACGTGCCGCAGACGCGCGAGGCGCGGCGCCGCTTTCAGGAGGATCTCGGTCTCGATCGAATACCCGCGCGCCGAAAGGCGCATTTGACGCAAAAGGTCGGCCGAGATGACCCGGTACCCCGACTGCCCGTCCTCCACCTCGAAGCCCGTCATCCGCGAAAGGATGCGGCTCCCGATCTCGTTCGTGCGGTACCGGACGGCCGGAATCGCGTCGCGATCCGCCATCCGCGACCCGATCACGAACTCGTCCCCTTCCCGGGCGGCTTCGAGCAGAGCCGGCAGGTCGGCGGAATCATGCTGCCCATCCGCATCGACGAAGACTATGTGGGTCGCCTCGGAGGCGAGCAGCTCTTCGAGACCGGCTCGGATCGCCGTCCCTTTCCCGGAATTGACGTCCAGACGCAGCATCCGAGCGCCGGCGCGGGCCGCGACCGCCCCCGTCGCGTCCGTCGAGCCGTCGTCGACCACCAGGACCTCCCGGACGTGGGTGAGCAACCCATCGACGACCTGACCGACGGTCTCCTGCGCCTGAAACGCGGGGACGAGGGCAACGGGAAAAAAAGGTTTCGAAGGCACAGCCGGCGATTCTAAAGGAGGCGTTGCGGATGAGGGAAAGGCGGGCTCGACGCCCGGGCGCCGGGCGTTCGGCGCGGGGCGGAGGAGGCGGACTTGAAAGCGCCGACGTCGACTAAGATCGGACGAGGCCTCCGCCTGAGGCTTCCTCTCGCCCTTCGCCGTTCGCCTTTCCCCTGTCCGCCCCGCGCCCCGCGCGCAGCGCCGCCCCACTCTCTCCCCGCCCTCTTTCATTGACTCACCAGGACGCTTGTGAAAAAGTTCACGAGCTTCGAGGAAGGGAGAGCGGGCGCGCATGGCTCGGGATTACGTCCCCATTCTGTTACTGATGGCGGCAGCCGTCGGCATCGCCGCGGTGATTCTGCTTCTCTCCGCCTGGCTCGGCCCGAAGCTCCCGACCCGCTCGAAGTTGTCGACCTATGAGAGCGGCGTGCCCCTTCTGGACGCCTCCCACAAGAGGATCTCGATCAAGTTCTTCGTGATCGCGATGATCTTCATCCTGTTCGATGTCGAAATCGCGTTTCTCTACCCGTGGGCGCTCGTCTTCCGCACCGTCGGCGCGGGCCTCTTCGTGGAAATGCTCGTCTTCATGGCGATCCTGGCCGTCGGTTACGCCTACATCTGGAAGAAGGGCGCGTTCGACCTGTGAGTCATCGCCGGTATTCGGTGGACGAGGCGGGCCAGCCCGCGGTGTTTCCGCCCGCGGCGCGCGAGCGGATCGACGCGATCCTGACCCGCTATCCGACGAAGCAGGCCGCCCTGCTCCCGGTCCTGTGGGTGGCTCAGGAGACGTGGGGTTGGATCTCAAAGGAAGCCGCCGAAGAAGTCGCCCGGATTCTGGACCTGACGCCGGCGCACGTGGACGGCGTCCTGACGTTCTACACGATGTACAACCTCCGACCCGTCGGGCGGCACCTGCTGCAGGTGTGCACGTCCATTTCCTGCCATCTGGCCGGCGCCGAGCGGCTCCTGGAGCATTGCCGGATGCGGCTCGGCATCGGGCTCGAAGAGACGACCGCGGACGGGATGTTCTCGCTCGTCGAGGTCGAGTGCATCGCCGGATGCGACAAGGCGCCTTCCATCATGGTCAACGACACCTACGTCGAGCCGGTCGACGAGAAGACTCTCGACGCTCTTGTGGATCGCTTGTCCGCCGAGGCCCCGAAGTAGCCATGGCGGAAGAGAAGGTCCTCCTCGCGCGCGTCGGCAAGGCGAACTCCCGGGCGATCGCGGGATACCGCGACGACGGAGGGTACGAGGCGCTGAAGACCGTCCTGACCGGCGGATGGACGCCGGAGAAGCTGACGGACGAGGTCAAGCGCTCGGGGCTGCGGGGACGCGGGGGCGCCGGCTTCCCGACGGGCGTCAAGTGGGGGTTCGTCCCGAAGGACACGAAGGGCAAGCCGGTCTATCTCCTGTGCAACGCCGACGAGTCGGAGCCCGGGACCTTCAAGGACCGGCTGTTGATGGAGGAAGACCCGCACCAGGTCATCGAGGGGATCATCCTCTCCGCCTATGCGCTCAAGTGCCGCACCGCATACATCTATATCCGCGGCGAGTTCTACCTCGGCGCCCGGGTGCTCGAAGACGCGCTCGCCGAAGCGAGGCGAGACGGATTTCTCGGCGAGAACATTTTGGGGTCCGGATATTCGCTCGATCTCTGGGTCCATCGCGGGGCCGGCGCGTACATCTGCGGCGAAGAGACGGGATTGATCGAGAGCCTCGAGGGGAAGCGGGGACAGCCCCGCATCAAACCGCCGTTCCCCGCCGTCTCGGGGGTCTTCGCCGCCCCGACGATCGTCAACAACGTCGAGACCCTCGCCTGCGTCGTCCACATCGTGAAGCGCGGAGCCGAGTGGTTCTCGAAGATCGGGCGAAACGAGAAAAACACGGGCCCGAAGCTCTACTGCCTTTCCGGGCCCGTCAACCGCCCGGGCGTCTACGAGGCCCCGATGGGCCTGCAGATGAAGGACCTGATCTTCGGCGAGGCGTACGGGCAGGGAATGAAGAACGGCCGGCAGGTGAAGGTGGTGATTCCGGGCGGCGCATCGGCCGCGATGCTGACGCCGGCCGAGATCGAGGATTGCCCGCTCGACTTCGACGGCCTGGCCGCGAAGAAGTCGATGCTCGGGTCGGCGGCGATCATCGTGATGAACGAGGACACCTGCATCGTCAACGCGGCGCAGAACCTGGCCAAGTTCTTCGCCCACGAGTCCTGCGGCCAGTGCACGCCCTGCCGCGAGGGAACACCCTGGCTGCACAAGGTGCTGACCCGCATCGAGGCCGGCGAAGGCCGGCTCGAGGACATCGATCTTTTAGAGCGCATTTCGAACCAGATGGGGAACGGCATGACGATCTGCGTCTTCTCGGATGCGGCGATCGCGCCCGTCCTCTCCTCGATCGCGAAGTTCCGCGACGAGTATCGCCACCACGTCACCGAAAAGCGCTGCCTGGTCGGAGGCCGCACGGGCGCCGCCGCGCTGGTGACCGCGTGAGCTCCGCTCCAAAGCCCGCAGGCGAGGCAAAGCCGGGCGTCCCCTCGACCGGAGAGGCCGGCAAGCCTTCCGGCGGCGCTCCCCCGCCGGCTCCTCCCGCCGCTCCCCCTCCGGACAAGAAGACGTTCACCGTCACGTTCGACGGAAAGCCGGTCGAAGTCCCGAAGGACGTCAACCTGATCGAAGCGGCGAAGCTCGCCGGAATCGAGATCCCCCATTTCTGCTTCCATCCCCGGCTGTCGGTCGTCGGCCAGTGCCGCATGTGCCTGGTCGAGGTGGACGGGATCCCGAAGATCCAGGCCGCGTGCACGACTCCGCTGAAAGAGGGCCTCTCGATCAGGACGACGACGGAAAAGGTCGTCCAGTCCCGCGCGGCGAACATGGAGTTCCTGCTCATCAACCACCCGCTCGACTGCCCGATCTGCGACCAGGCGGGCGAGTGCAAGCTCCAGGACAACTCCTTCGGCTACGGCGACCAGAAGTCCGACTACGACGAGCGCAAGCGCCAGTACCCGGGTTTCGATCGGACCCTGATCGGGCCGCACGTCATCGCCGACATGACGCGCTGCATCCAGTGCACGCGCTGCATCCGCTTCTGCCAGGAGATCGCCGGAACGGGCGAGCTGACGTTTCTCGACCGGGGAGGGCGCACCCTCGTCTGGACGCACGACGGGAAGCCTCTCGCCAACGATTGGTCCGCCTGCGCGGCGGACGTCTGTCCCGTCGGCGCGCTGACCGCCCGCGAGTTCCGCTTCCGAAGCCGCGTCTGGTACCTCGAAAAAACAGCGTCCGTGTGCCCCGGCTGCAACATCGGCTGCAACATCTCGGTCGAGACGCAGAACTCGGTCGTGTATCGCTTTCTCCCCCGGTTGAACCCCGCGGTCAACGACTACTGGCTCTGCGACTACGGGCGCTTCTCTTCGGAAACACTGAACCAGCGCGACATCGAAAAAGCGTCCGTCCGAGAGGGCGGCCAGATGACAGACGCCATCGTGCCCGCCGCCATCTCGCGCGTTGCGCGCGAAATGAAGAAGACGATCGACGGCGTGGGCCCGGGCGGCCTCTTCTTCCTGGGTTCCGCGCATCTGTCCAACGAAGAGAATTTCCTTCTCCGGAAGCTCGCCGATCACCTCGCGTGCGGAAATCGGGACGCGACGGTCGATCTGACGCGGGTCCGGCGGATGAAGTCGAAGACGGAGTGGATCGAGGGGAACCATGACGGGGCGAACTTCGCGGGCGCGAAGGACATGGGGATGTCGCCGGCCGACGGAGGATACGGGTTGGACGACGTCCTCTCCGGAAAGGCGTCTCCCGAAGTCATCTTCATCGCGGACGCCGCGTTCGGCGAGGCGGCCAACGATCCGGGGAAGGTGGCGGCCCTGCGCCGGGCGCGGGTCCTCGCCGTCGCCGGGCGGACCGCCAACGCGTTGACGCGAGTCGCGGATGTGGTCGTGCCCGCCGCATCGCTTGCAGAGCGCGAGGGCACTTTCACCAACGTCCAGGGCCGGGTGCAGAAGTTTTCCCGCGCGTTCCTCCCGAAGCCGCCGATCCGCGCCGCGTGGGAACTGATCCTGCTCCTGTGCGAGGCCCTCGGCTACGGCGACCGGAACTGGAAGCCGGACGATCTTCTGCGGATGATCGAAGCCGAAATCCCCGACTACGGCGGCGTGCAGTCAGACGAGCTCGCGGGCGGCGGCTTCCTGAAGAAGGGCCTCTTCGTTTCGACGGGGGCGGTCTGAGCTCGACCGCAATCGACTGGCTCTTAGTCGCAGGGCGGATCTTCATCCCGCTCGCCGCGATCCTGACTTTCGTCCCCCTCCTGCTCTGGGTCGAGCGGCGGGGCGCCGGGCTCATCCAGGACCGGCCCGGCCCCAACCGCGTCGGACCCTTCGGCCTGCTCCAGTCTCTCGCGGACGTCATCAAGTTCTTCTTCAAGGAGGACCTGATCCCTGGCAACGTCGACCGCGGGCTTTACGTGCTCGCCCCGGCCCTCGCCGTCTTCGCCGCGCTGACGACCTTCGCGGTCGTCCCGTACGGCGCAACGCTGCCGCTCGGCGGAAGAAGCGTCCCTATGATCGGCGCGGACGTCTCGATCGGGCTCCTCTACGTCTTCGCGATCACGTCGCTCTCGGTCTACGGGATCGTGCTCGCGGGTTGGGCCTCTAACAACAAATTCTCGCTGATGGGCGGCATCCGATCGAGCGCGCAGATCATCTCCTATGAGCTTGCGATGACGACGGCCGGAGCGGGCGTGATTCTAAACGCCGGGTCGTTCCGCCTGACTGACGTGATCGCGTCCCAGAGCGGCACGTGGCTGGGGTTCATTCCCCGCTGGAACGTCATTCCACAGCTCCTCGGGTTCATCGTGTTCTACGTCGCGGCCTTCGCGGAGACCAACCGCACGCCCTTCGACCTTCCGGAGGCGGACGCGGAGCTCGTTGCGGGGTACCACACCGAGTACTCCTCGATGAAGTTCGCAATGTTCTTCATGGCGGAGTACATCAACATGATCGTCGCCTCGGCGATCACCGTGACGCTGTTCTTCGGCGGCTGGACGTTTCCCGGATTCACGCCCCACGGCGTCCTCGGCGCCCTGATCTCGATCGTCGTCTTCACGATCAAGACGCTCTTTTTCGTCTGGGTGTTCGTCTGGGTCCGGTGGACGCTTCCCCGTTTTCGCTACGACCAGCTCATGAACCTGGGGTGGAAGGTGCTCCTCCCCCTCGCACTGGTCAACCTCTTCTGGACCGCCGGCCTGATCGCGGCGCAGAGGCTCTGATGGCGGCCTTTCCGATCGACCGCCTCGTCTTCGACCTCGCGGCGGTCGTCGCGGTCCTCTTCGCCGGGGTGATGGTCGTCCACCACCATCCGGTGAAGAGCGTGCTCGCCCTGGTCGTCGGATTTTTCGCTCTGGCGATCTGCTACGTGATGCTCTGGGCGCCCTTCATCGCCGCGATCCAGGTGATCGTGTACGGCGGCGCGATCCTGGTCCTCTTCCTGTTCGTCCTCATGCTGTTGAACGTCGGGAGCGAGACCCGGTCGCCGGGCGGCCGCCGCCCGGTCCAGGCGTTCCTTTCCGGGGCAGCGCTTCTGCTCTTTGCGGGCCTCCTCCTCGGGCTCCTCCGGCATGGCGGCGCGGCCGTCCCCAATGGAAGCCGGGGGCCCGCCGCCGCGGACATCGCTCCCCTCGCGCGGCTCCTCTACTCGGACTACGTGCTGCCTTTCGAGGCCCTCTCCGTGCTGCTCCTCGCCGCTCTCGTGGGCGCGTTCGTTCTCGCGCGCCGGGAAGCCAGCCCATGATCGGCGGGATTCCGTTGAGCGACGTCCTGCTCGCGTCCGCCGCTCTCTTCACGATCGGCGTGGCGGGCGCGCTCCTGCGCCGCAGCGCCATCACCATCTTCCTCTCGATCGAAGTGATGATGAACGCCGCGAACCTTGCCTTAGTCGGCTATGGCGCGGCCCTTGGCACGCGCGAAGGTCAGATCGTCGTCTTTTTCGTCATCGCGATTGCCGCCGCGGAGGCGTCGGTCGGGCTGGCGATCTTCGTGTCCCTTTTCCGGCATACCGAATCGATCGACGTGAACGACATCCACCTGCTGAAATGGTAAAGACAGACGTAAGGCAAAAGGCGAAGACCTTCGGGCCGGGGAGAGAGGCGTTGTCGCCCTCCGCGCCGTTCGCCGTTCACCCTTCGCCCTTCGCCCGGACGGAACCGCGATGACATTGCCTCTCTGGCTTCTCCCCGCGCTTCCCCTGGCGGGGTTCCTCCTGTGCCTGCTCTTCGGCCGGCGCCTTGGGAAGACATTCGTGTCCGCGGCCGGCGCGGGTTCCGTCGCGCTCGCGACCATAGCGGCCTACGCGCGGCTGATCCCGTTCGTGCGAGGTGACCACGCTCCCGTCGTCGAACGGCTTTCCGACTGGATCACCGCCGGCCCCTTTTCCGTCGACCTGTCGCTGCGCCTCGATCCGCTTTCGGCGCTGATGGTTTCCTTCGTCACGTTCGTTGGGTTTCTGATCCACCTCTATTCGATCGGCTACATGTCGCACGACGAGACGAACGCGGGGTACGCCCGTTACTTCGCGTATCTCAACCTCTTCATGTTCTCGATGCTCGTCCTCGTGCTCGGGAACAACTTCCTGCTGATGTTCGTGGGCTGGGAGGGAGTGGGCCTCTGCTCGTACCTGCTGGTGGGCTACTACTACGACAGGGAGTACGCTGCGAACGCGGGGCGGAAGGCGTTCGTCGTCAACCGCATTGGCGATTTCGGGTTCCTGCTCGGGATGTTCGCCATTTTCGGCCTCTTCGGGAGCCTGGATTTTTCAACCGTCTTCGGGGCGGCCGCCGCGGACCCCGGGCGGTTCGCGCCTTACCTCACGGCCGTGTGCCTCTGCCTGTTCGTCGGCGCGATGGGCAAGAGCGCCCAGGTGCCGCTGTACGTCTGGCTTCCCGACGCGATGGCCGGCCCGACACCGGTCTCGGCGCTCATCCATGCCGCGACGATGGTCACGGCGGGCGTCTACATGGTCACGCGCTGCAACGTCCTCTTCCGCCTCGCCCCCGACGCAATGCTCGCGGTGGCGATCGTCGGAGGCGTGACGGCCATCTTCGCCGCCGTGATCGCCCTGGCGCAGAACGACATCAAGAAGGTCCTCGCCTACTCGACCGTGTCCCAGCTCGGGTACATGTTCCTGGCATGCGGCGTCGGGGCGTACGTCGCCGGCATGTTCCACGTCATGACACATGCCTTCTTCAAGGCGTGCCTGTTCCTCGGTTCCGGTTCGGTCATCCACGCGATGGGCGGGGAGCAGGACATGCGGAAGATGGGCGGGCTCCGGTCGAAGATGCCGGTGACTTTCTGGACGTTCCTGATCGCGACCCTGGCGCTGTCCGGGATTCCCCCTTTCGCCGGCTTCTTCTCGAAAGACGCCATTCTCGCGGGAGTCTTCGAGGACCGCCGCTACGTCCTCTTCGCCGTCGGCGTCGTCACCGCCGGATTGACGGCTTTTTACATGTTCCGCCTCGTCTCCCTCACCTTTGCCGGCCGGTTTCGGGGGACGGCGGAACAGGAGCACCACCTCCACGAGTCTCCGTCGACGATGACGGTTCCGCTGGTCGTGCTCGCCGCGCTGTCGGTCGTCGGCGGATGGGTGGGTCTCCCCCGCGTCTTTTCCGAGACGGGCGACCGGTTCGGCGCCTATCTCGCCCCCATCTTTCCGGCGCTTCCGGCCCACCGGGAGGCGGGACTCTCCCACGGGACCGAGTGGCTGCTGATTGCCCTGTCGACGGCGGTCGCCGCGGGGGGCCTTCTCCTCGCCTGGAAGTGGTACACGAAGGACGCGGGGCGGGAGCCGGATGCCATCGTGCGGGCGCTGCCCGGCCCCTACGCGCTGGTCCGCGACAGGTTCCGCGTCGACGAGCTGTATGACGCGGTGATCGTGAGGCCTTTCCGCCTTCTGGCGCGCGGCCTCTGGAAAGTGATCGACGTGCTCGTCATCGACGGCGTCTTAAATGCGGCCGCGTTCCTCGTGGAGCTCGCGGGCGACCTGCTCCGTTTCCTGCAGACCGGGAACGTCCGGAACTACGCGCTCGGCTTCTTCCTGGGCGTCGTTGGCCTGATGCTGTTCGTCATCGGAGCGTTCTGATGGCGCTGCTCCTCTCGAAGCACCTGCTCTCCGTCCTGATTTTCCTGCCTCTGGCGGGCGGGGCGGTCCTCCTGCTGGTCCCGGAAAGCCAGGCGCGGGCGGCGAAGGCGTTCGCGCTGGCGGTGTCGATCCTCGAGCTCGCGCTCTCCGTTCCGCTTTGGATTCAATTCGACCCCCGCCTTCCCGGGTTCCAGTTCGCCGAGCGCTTCGAGTGGGTGCCATCCCTCGGCATCTCCTACTCGCTCGGGATCGACGGGATCTCGCTGGTCCTGATCCTCCTGACGACGATCCTGACGCCGGTCTCGCTTCTCTTTTCGCTCACTCACGTCTCGAAAAGCGTACGCGCCTTCTCGTTCGCGTTTCTCGCGCTCGAGACCGGCGTCGTCGGAACCCTCTGCGCGCTCGACCTGGCGCTCTTCTACGTCTTCTGGGAAGTGATGCTGGTTCCCATGTACTTCATCATCGGGATCTGGGGCGGCTCGCGCCGGATCTACGCCGCGATGAAGTTCTTTCTCTTCACGATGTCGGGCAGCCTGCTGATGTTTCTGGCGATCCTCTACGTCGCCGGGCGCCATAAAGCGCTCACCGGAGAGTGGTCGTTCCTGCTCTCCGACCTTTTGCGGGTCGGGTTCGCGCCCTCGGCGCAGACGGTGCTCTTTCTGGCGTTCGCCCTGGCTTTCGCGATCAAGGTGCCCGTTTTCCCGCTGCACACCTGGCTGCCCGACGCGCACACCGAAGCGCCGACCGCCGGATCGATCCTTCTCGCGGGAGTCCTGCTGAAGCTCGGCGTGTACGGGTACCTGCGTTTCGCCCTGCCCCTCTTTCCGGACGCGGCGATGCGGTGGGCCCCGTGGGTCGGGCTTCTCGGCGTCATCGGTGTCGTCTACGGCGCGCTGGTGGCTTTCCCGCAGAAGGACATGAAACGGCTGGTCGCGTATTCCTCGGTGTCCCACCTCGGACTCGTCGTCGTCGGCATTGCCGCGTGGACGTCGACGGCCCTGTCCGGCTCGGTGCTGCAGATGGTCAACCACGGCCTTTCGACGGGAGCGCTTTTTCTCCTGGTGGGCGTCCTGTACGAACGGCGGCACACCCGGGAGATCGACGCCTATGGCGGGATCGCGGGCGTCGTCCCCGTGACCACCGCGCTCTTTCTCGTGGCGACGTTTTCCTCGATCGGCCTTCCCGGGTTGAACGGCTTCGTCGGGGAGTTCCTGATCCTCCTCGGCACGTGGACGTCCGCGCACCGCTGGTGGTCGGTCGTCGCCGCGACGGGCGTGATTCTCTCCGCGATCTACATGCTCACCCTCGTCCAGAGAGTCTTCTGGAATCCGCTGGTCCACGAGGAAAACCGCGCTCTACCCGAGATTCGTCCGAGCGAGCTCGTCGCGGCCGCGGTCTTAGTCGCACTGATGGTCTGGATCGGCGTCCGGCCGAATGACGTGCTGGACCGGATCCGCCCCTCCGTCGAGGCGCTTCAGGCTTCCGTGAACGCGCGTCGGATTCAAGCGCGTGCCGGGGCTCTCCCGATCCCGGCGGAGCCTCGCCCGTGACGTCGGGGCTCCTTCAATTCGGGCCGGAAGAGCTCGCGGCCATCTGGCCGGAGATCATCCTTTCCGCGGCCGGGTGCCTCCTCGTGCTGCTCGACGCCTTCGCTCCCCGGTCCCGCAACTGGTTCGCCACGCTCTCGCTGGCGGCGGTTGGGGGATCTCTCGCGATGCTTCTGAAGGCGCCGGCGGGCGCTTCCTTCGGGGGCCGCCTCGAAACGTCGGCGCTGACGTCACTGATGGGGGTCTTCATCGGCGGCACCGCCGTGGTGGCGATCCTCGTTGCGAGCAACTACCTGCGGCGCACCGGCGAAGAGCGGGGGGAGTTCTATGCCCTCCTTCTCTGGGGGCACGTCGGCGTCTCGCTCCTGACCCGCGGCCTCGATCTTCTCGTGCTGTTCGTGGGACTCGAGCTGCTCTCGCTCTCCTTTTACGTCCTCGCCGGCATCTTCCGCAACATCCCGGCCTCCTCCGAGGCGGGGCTGAAATACTTCCTGACGGGCGCGTTCGGCTCCGCGTTCACCCTTTACGGCATCGTGTTCCTGTTCGCGAAGAGCGGGAGTGTGCGGCTGTCCGCCCTCTCGCAGGTGGGGCTCGCGCACGATCCCCTCGTGTTGTTCGGCCTGCTGCTCCTTTTAGTCGGCTTCGGTTTCAAGATGTCGGTGGCGCCTTTTCACGCGTGGGCCCCGGACGTGTACCAGGGTATGCCCACTCCCGCGGTGATCTATCTCTCGGTGGCTCCGAAGGGCGCGAGCATCCTCGTCCTTTACCGCGTCTTCACGGCGGTCTTTCAGGGTGGCCTCCCCGACCGCTTCCGTCTGGCGATCGCCGCGCTGGCGATCCTCTCGATGACGCTCGGGAACGTCGTCGCGCTCGCGCAGAGAGATATCAAGCGGCTCCTCGCGTACTCCGGCATCGCGCAGATGGGGTACGTTCTGATCGCCCTCGCGGTCTTCGGACGCGACGCGCTGGCGGGAGTCGTCGTCTTCTTCTTCGCGTATCTCGCTTCGAACGCGGGCGCCTTCGCGGCGGTCGCGGCCCTCTTCCGCGACGAGACGAAACCCCACCCCATCGGCCTCCTCGCCGGCGAAGGCCGGCGCTCGCCGTTTGCCGCGGGGGTTCTCGCTCTGTGCCTCTTCTCTCTCGCCGGCATCCCCGCGACCGCGGGGTTCATGGGGAAGTTCTTCCTGTTCAAGGCCGCCGTCGATCGCGGGCTCTTTGCGCTGGCGATCATCGGGGTGCTGAACAGCCTCGTCTCCATCGGGTACTACCTGAAGATCGTCTACATCCTGTACATGCGGGAGCCGGTGGACAACGAGCGGCCTCCCCGCCTCCCGGTGGCGGACGGGCTGGCGCTCGGCCTCTGCGCAATCCTGATCTTCGCGCTCGGACTCTTTCCGTCCAGACTGTGGGAGCTGGCGCGCGGCGCGGCCGACGGCTTTCCCTTTTTCGGCCCCTGACGCGGGCGGAGCACCCGAAAGCCGAATGACCCTCGACCGCCGGTCCGTGTCCGAGTCCACGGCGGCGCGGCTTTCGCTTTACGTGCGTTCGCTCGAGGTCCTCGAAGGGGAAGGGGTCCGGCACATCTCTTCGGAGTCCTTCGCCCGCCGTTTCGAGCTCAACTCCGCTCAGATGCGCAAGGACCTCGCGACGTTTGGAGAGTTCGGAGTGCGCGGCGTGGGCTACGAGACCTCTTCTCTGCGCCGGCACCTGCTGGCCCTTCTGGGTCTCGACCGCACGCGTCACATCGCGATCGTCGGCGCCGGCCGCCTCGGCACCGCGCTCGCCGATTATCCCGGCTTTCGCTCGGGCGGCTTCGCGGTGGCGGCGGTTTTCGACTCCACCCCCGCGATGATCGGGTCGCGCACCCGTTCGGGCCTGACGATTTCCTCCGTCGGGGAACTGCCGGAGAAGGTTCCGGAACTGGCGATCGAGATCGCCGTGCTGACGGTGCCTGAAGACGCGGCGATCGGCGCCGCGCGCCTGTGCTGGGAGTCCGGCATTCTTGGAATCCTCAACTTCACGCCCGCACGGCTCACGCCGCCGCCCGAGGTTCACGTCAAGAACGTCGACCTGAAGATCAACCTGGAAACCCTGTCGTTCTACATCGGGGCGGGCCCCTCTCGCCCCGCACGAGAAAAGGAGGACCCATGGCGGTGAACCCGAAGCCGGTCGGTACAGCGGAGAACCTGAATCCCTACGAATTCGCCCTGCGCCAGTTCGGCAGGGCCGCCGATGCGCTCGAATTGAATCCCGGCATGCGGGAGGTCCTGCGAAACCCGAAGCGACAGCTGACAGTCTCGATTCCCGTCAAGATGGACGACGGCTCCATCCGGGTTTTTCCGGGACACCGCGTGCAGCACTCGATCGCGCGCGGTCCGTCCAAGGGGGGTATTCGCTACCATCCCGGAGTCACGATCGACGAGGTGAAGGCGCTCGCGATGTGGATGACCTGGAAGTGCGCCGTCGTCAACATCCCGTTCGGCGGCGCCAAGGGCGGCGTGACGGTGGACCCGAAAGCGCTTTCGCCCGGCGAGAACGAGCGCCTGACCCGGCGCTTCACGTCCGAGATCGCCATCATCCTGGGACCCGACCGGGACATCCCGGCTCCGGATGTCTACACGAACTCCCAGACGATGGCCTGGATGATGGATACCTATGCCATGACCTCCGGGCATGCGAGCCTCGGGGTCGTGACCGGAAAGCCGCTCTCCTTAGGCGGGTCGGTCGGGCGCAACGAGGCCACCGCGGAGGGCTGTTTCGTCGCCATCGAAGAGGCCGCCCGGCGGCAGGGCCTGAACCTGAAGGGCGCGACGGCGGCGGTCCAGGGATTCGGCAATGCCGGCTCCTTCGTCGGAAAGTTCCTGGCCGAGGCGGGCGCACGTGTCGTGGCCGTCTCCGACTCGGCAGGAGGGCTCTACAACGAGAAGGGGATCCCGCTCGACGCCGTCGCGGACGCCAAGGCGCGCAAGGGAAGCGTCTCCGCCGGCAAGGGCGACCGGATTTCAAACGACGAGCTGCTCGAGCTGCCCGTCGACGTGCTGGTCCCGGCGGCGCTCGAGGGCGTCATCACGCGGAAGAACGCCGGGAAGGTGAAGGCGAGGATCGTCGCGGAAGCCGCGAACGGCCCGACCACGCCCGACGCGGACGACATCCTCCGCGCAAAGGGCATCGTCGTGATCCCGGACATCCTGGCCAATGCGGGCGGGGTGACCGTCTCCTACTTCGAATGGGTCCAGAATCTCTACTCTTTCTTCTGGGACGCCGAGATGGTGCGCACGCACCTCCAGAAGACGATCCGGCGCGCCTACGAGGACGTCGAATCGACCGCGCGCAAACACGACACGGACCTGCGCACGGGAGCCCTCGTCCTCGCGATCGCCCGCGTCGAAGAGGCGACGCGGATCCGCGGCATTTTCCCGTAAGAACCGCGCGAACGTCTTTGAGAGAATCCCCGCCTCATGCGTCGGGGCACAGAAAAGGAGCGTCTTCTGTTGACCACCCGTAGAACCTCGTTTGCGCTGTGCGGCGCGTGGCTTCTTGCCACTTCCCTCCTCGCCCTCGACGGCGGCTCTGGACGCAACCCCGCCCAGCCCGTCGACGAGGAATACACGAAGAAGATCCGCGAGTACACGACCGAGACTTTTTTCCTCTCGCCCCTGATTGACTACCTGCCGGCGTCAGCCTCGGTCCCGACGCCCTGGTCGGTGCTCGGAGACGTCGCGGGAGCACCCGGCAAGCTGCCGTATTCCGAGGAGATTTACCGGTACTTCCGGCTGCTGGAAAAGGCGAGCCCGCGCGTTCGGGTCCGGACGATCGGGCACACCGAGGAGGGCCGGGAGATGATCGCGGTCACCGTCGCGTCCGAAAAGCTGATGGCGGAGATGGATCAGAACAGGTCCCGCCTGACCCGGCTGGCCGATCCCCGGCTCCTCCACATGGACGACGAGCAGGCCGAGACGCTCGTGGCCGCGTCGGCCCCCGTTTACTACATTACCGGGACGATCCACTCCCCCGAGACCGGAGCGCCCACGGCCCTGATGGAGCTCGCTTACCGGCTGGCGGTCGATGAAAGCCCTTACGTTCGCGACATCCGCGACCACGTCGTGACGGTCATCACCCCGGTCGTCGAAGTGGACGGCCGCGACCGCCAGGTAGACGTCTACCGGTGGCACCTCGCGCACCCGAAGGAGAACTGGCCCCCTCTCGTGTACTGGGGCAAATATGTCGCGCATGACAACAACCGGGACGCAATGGGACTGGCCCTCGCGCTCACCCGCAACGTGTTGAATGAGTTCCTGTACGAGAAGGCGACGGTGCTGCACGACCTGCACGAATCCGTGCCCTACCTGTACGACAACACCGTGGGGGACGGCCCGTACAACGCGTGGCTCGATCCCATCCTGACGAACGAGTGGCAGATGCTCGGCTGGAACAACGTGGCGGAGATGACGCGCTTCGGAATGCCGGGCGTGTTTACCCACGGTACCTTCGACACCTGGACGCCCGGTTACCTGATGTTCATCGCCGCGACGCACAACGGCATCAGCCGGCTGTACGAGACCTTCGGAAATGCGGGCGCGGACACCGTCGAGAGGACCCTCACTCCGCAGGAATACTCCCGGAACTGGTACCGGCAGAATCCGCCTCTTCCCCGCGCGAAGTGGTCGCAGCGGAACAACAACAATTACCAGCAGACGGGACTTCTGGTGTCGCTCCACTACTTCGCCGAGCACGGGCAGGAGTTTCTTAGGAATTTCTATCGGAAGGCGAAGCGATCGATCGAGAAGCCCGCCGCCGAGGGTCCCGCGGCCTACGTTTTTCCCGCGGACGACCGGCGGCCCGGCGCGCGGGCGGAGCTCCTTCGCATCCTGCAGATGCAGGGCTGCGAAGTTTTCAGGGCGACGGCGGTATTCAAGGCGACCGTCGAGGTGAGGAGCAAACCTTCAAAAAAGGACGACGAGGCCCCGGCGTCCGACGTCCCTCGCGATCGGGAGTCCGCGAAGGAGGCGGCCCGCGAGCAGGACCGCAGCAAGGACGCGGCGGAAACGGCGCTGAGTGCCCCGCGAGCGCCTTCTCCTTCGCGTCCCCGGGAGGCCGCGGCGGCGGACGGGGGCAATTCCGCGAAGAAGCGCAGGACGTGGGTGAAGGAATTGAGGACGTTTCCCGCCGGCAGCTACATCGTCCGGATGGACCAGCCGTACAGCCGCGTCGCGGACATGCTGCTCGACTATCAGTACTGGAGCCCCGACGACCCGCAGAAGAGCCCCTACGACGACACCGGCTGGACGCTCGGGGAGTTGTTCGGCGTGCAGGTGCGCCGCGTCACGGATCTCGCCGTTCTTTCCGCCCCGATGGTCTCCGTTGCGGCGCCCCTGGCGCCGGCGGGCGGAATGCAGGGGTCCGGCGCGGTCGTGGCCATTCCGCACAACGCGGATTCCGGACTCGCGACCCTTCGATACCGGTTTCCGAAGGCCGACCTTCAGGCGGCGGAGCAGCCCTTCGACTCCGCGGGCCGCCATTTTCCGCGCGGCACCTTTCTCGTCCGGGGTGTGCCGGCCGGGGAGCTCTCGCGGGCGCTCCAGGAGCTCGGCCTCTCGGGAATGGCGCTGTCGGCCGCCCCTCGCGTCGCGACGCACCCCCTCAGGGCGCCCCGGATCGCGATGGTCCACACGTGGCTCTCGACCCAGGACGAAGGTTGGTGGCGCCTCACGTTCGACGAGCTCGCGATCCCCTACGTCTCGATCAGCACGCAGACAATCGCGGCCACGCCGGACCTGCGCGAGCGCTTCGATGTCCTCCTGTTCCCGCCGGTCGGCCGCGGAGCCCAGGCGATCGTGGCGGGAATGCCGATGTGGGGAAATCCGCTGCCCTGGAAGAAGACTCCCGAAACGCCGAACCTCGCCTCCGTGGACACGACCGAGGACATGCGCCCCGGCCTCGGCTTCCAAGGGCTCGAGCACCTGCGCTCTTTCGTCGCCCGGGGAGGACTCCTCGTGTCTGTGATGGACACCGCCGAGCTGGCCGTGAACTTCGGGCTGACGCCGGGCGTCTCGATCGCGCGCGCGAACCAGCTGAAGTTAACCGGCGCCGTCGTGCGCTCGAAGCTCGTGGACCGGGCGAGCCCGATCGCGTACGGATATGCGGAACCGCCGTCGATTTACTCCTTCGACGGGCCCATCTTCAATCTGAGCATGTGGCGGGCGGTCGCGGCGGCCGGCGCCGGCCCCGCGAAGAGCGCGAACGGGCGACCGGAAGGGGCACGGCGGAGGACCCCGATCGACCCACCGGCCGGGCCTATGCCGAACCTCCCGAGGAGCCGGAAGCGGAACCGTGGGAAGCCCTGCCGCTGACGGACGAACAGCAGCGAAACGGAATCTTCGTCATTCCCGAGGGCGCCCGCCCGCGCGTCGTCCTGCGGTACGGCGACGCCAAGGACCTTCTGGTCTCGGGCCTCGTCGAGGGAGGCAAGGAAATCGCGCAGCACCCCGCGGTCATCGACGTCCCCGTCGAGCAGGGCCACGTCGTCCTCTTCTCGAACAACCCGATCTGGCGGGGAGAGACCCGGGGAAGCTACGCTCTCGTCTGGAACGCGATCCTGAACTGGGACTCCCTCGGCGTCGGAAGGGAGCCTCCGCGCCCGTAAGCTTCGGACCTAGCCGCGCCCCGGCGTCTTTTCGCGCAGGAGCACCGCCCGGACGGGCGCCGCGTCGAGATCCGTCAAACGAAGGGGCAGCGCGATCAGCGTGTACTCGCCGGAGTCGACGGCCGAGAGATCGAGGTTTTCCAGGAGCAGCACGCCGCGTTCGAGAAGGGCGCGGTGCACCGGAAGGTCCTCCGCGTCGTCCGGGTCGACCGACGCGCCGTCCGTGCCCACGAGGCGAGCGCCCCTCTCGGCCAGCCGGACGGCGGCGAGCGGCGAAAGAAAGGAGAGCCCGCCCGTCCGGAAGAGGATCCTCTCGACGCCGAGAGAGCGCGCCGGCAGGGCATCCGGCCCGACTTCTCCGCGCCCCGGGAGGTCCACCACGCGCGCGCGCCCGAGGAATCTTTCGAGAGGCAGGGTTCCGGCGCCGGTTCCGCCCGGGACGACGTGGGACGGCGCGTCGGCGTGCGTCCCGAGATGCGCGCTCATCGTGAAACAGCTCGACTCGAAGTGGGAGCCCTCCGCGAGGCTCGCGGTGGGCCTCCAGGAAAAGGGGACGTCCCCGGGCCACGCCCGCGTCCGTTCGTTCAACGGACGGGAGATGTCGAAGATCGTCAGCGCATTCGGCGGAGCGTCTTCGTCTGCGCGTCCCGCTCCGCCACGTGCGGGTCGTACCCTCGATGTCGCGGGTTCGGCGGGATCTCGCGGTACTCGGCGTCGCATCGGTAGCAGATCGTAACCGGACGGATGCGCGCCGCCACGATCCAATCGACGACGACAGTGGCGAGGAGAACGGGCGTAAACCAGATCCAGCCAGAGCGCGCACCGACCAAGAGGGCCACCCCGAGCGAGATCGCCATGAAGAGGCAGCCGAGCCTCTGATCGAAATCCTTCTGAAGGAAGAACGCCCGGTTCCCGCAGAAAGCGCATCGATCCACGCCCTCCGCTCCGGGGACGCCGGAGAAGTCCACCCCGTACGGACGTTGACATTTCTCACAGGCGATCTCTCCCGCCTCCGTTCCCGTGAACTCCCGGTGCGCCAGGCATTCCCCGCAGTAGTGCCTCGCACGCATCCTAGACTCCCCGCCGGGCGGGAAGCCGCGCCGTGGCCGCGATCATGCAAAAACCCCCTGGCGGAAAATCATCCGTGTCGCCCCGGAGCGTACCCGACTCCGCCGGCAGAGTCCGTCGCGGTGCCCGGAGTTTTACGCCGGGAATCCCGTCGCGACCGTCAGGTAGGAGGACAGCAGCTCGCCGATCAAGACGAACACGAGCGCGACGTAGAGAAGACCGGTCGCCGCCTGATTGGATTTCATGTCCGCCGTTTTCCAGATGAACCAGGACAACGCGAGCGGTCCGACGATCCCCCACGTTACCCGGAAGAGAAAAAAGAGGGCGTCACGCTCGAGTGACAGGAGCGACGACAGGCCGTCGCCGGGGTCCAGGAGCATCGCCGCGCCGAGAAGCGCCGTTCGGGCGGCGGCGATGAGCGCGAAGAGACGCGCGCCGCGGGCGAGGAGCCGGAACGGAAGCGATCGGGACACCAGATACCAGTGACCGAGGTTCATGACGAGGAGTACGGCGCCGAAAAACAGACCCCCGAGCGCCGCGCCGGCTACGACCCAAGCGTCTCCGGCTCCCCTGGGCGCAGCGACCGCGACGCAGCCGAGCGACCATGCCGCGCACCCGCCTCCGGCGGCTAAGAGGGGCAGGCCGAGTCCGGCCCTGTCCGCATGCGCGGCCAAAGCGTATCCGGCCAGCGATACGGCAGCGACGGCTGTCACGGCCAGGGGAAGCCCCGCCGGTCGCACCCACACCGCCAGCAGAACGAAGGCGAAGGCAATTGCGGCGTGAAGGGAGAAGAACCCCTTTCCGAGCGTGCGCACCGGAAAGAACAGCAGAAGGAGCGCAGTTCCCGCCGCTCCTTCGAGAAGGAAAAGTCCGAGGCCGCCGAGCGCCATGGTGAGCGACGGATCTTACGGGAAGCGGGATGCAACCGCCCGGTCCTCGCTGAGGGAGATAGAGCCTTGCCGCGAACCGGCCGTTCAGGGGCGGGCGACCGGCATTCCCGCGGCCGCCGCAATCTCGTCGGCAATTCGTGCGATGTGCGGGACGAGGCCGTGATCCCCCCCCGGGATGGAGATCAGCCGGGAGCCGGGCACCAGCGCGCCCGAGGACCGCCACCGCTCCCAGACCGCCGCGACGCCGTCATACGGAACGCTTTCGTCCGCGGTTCCCATGATCACGACGGTTTGAATTCGCGGAGGCTCCGTCTCGACGTCCACCCTGGCGATCTGCTCGAAGAACCGGCGGTGGATGGGCACCACGCGGGACTGGCCGAAATGAAACATCGGGACGAGGTCCCCGGCCGGGAGCTTCTCCGTCCAGCGCTGGCCGAAGCCGAGCGCCGGCGCGAGCAGCACAGCGGCGGGGATCGGCGCTGTCCGTGCCAGCTCGAGCGCGACGACGGCGCCAAGCGAGCTTCCCACGACGACGGCCGGCATGTGCTTCTTCGCTTCCCAGAAGGCGACGCGCGCCATCGCTTTGAACTCCAGCTTCTGAAATGAGGGGATGTTCAGATCAGGCGCGATGATTCGGAGCCCGCGCGGCTCGAGAATTCCGCGCAGCAGTTCGATCTTCCGGCCGGCTGGCGAGGAGGCGAAGCCGTGGAGGTAGAGAACGTTCTTCAGACTGTCTCCCGCGGGGGAGAGTACAACGCAGGCCTTCAGTGCACGGGAAGGCATTGAGCGGCGCCGAAAGCCGTCCCATGGAGTCAGGAGGAACGGGCGCAGGCGGATCGTGGAACAGATCTCGAAGGCTCGAAATCCTGAAGTGCCGCTAAAAGGCAGAGCTGGACCAGCCCGAAGAAGAGCCGGCGCCTCGCTGTCGACGCTTCTCTTGCTGGCGATCTCTCTCGCCCTCTCCTCGATCGCCCGGATTCACGACAATGGTAGTAAACACGCAACGCTTATCTGCGGGCCCCCTCACCCCAACCCTCTCCCCGAGCGCGGGGACGCCGTAAGCCAGGTTGATTCTCGGCGCGCGCCTTCCCTATAAGTCCCGCCCCTCACCCCAGCCCTCTCCCCCGGCGCGCGGGGAGAGGGGGCAGAGCTGCGCTTCCACCACGATGGTGGCTAAGCTCGCCCCGAGAGGAGTCTCCCGACCAGAGGGAGGGAGGAGCCTCTCGGGGCGGGAGCCGAAGCGAACGAAGGGAGCAGGCGAGCG
>JBBSGZ010000065.1:0-20839 GCA_038253555.1 Thermoanaerobaculia bacterium | reverse complement strand
GCACCCACTCCGACAGGCTCGGCGGCATCAGCAACATCTGATCCGGCTCGTACGCTCGGAAGATTTTCCCCATGAAATCCATTATCCACAGCGCACTCCAAACCAAAACCCAAAACTGATTACTCGGACAGACTCCTAGCAGGTCCGCCCCGGCGAGCCGCGCCGCGGCGTACACGGGCAGGTTGGCGAGCCCCGCCATGATCGGGTACGCCGAAACGACGTGACCCCCTACCCGGCGGTACGGGTACGGCAGGTCCTGTCGCGCTCCGTAGAAGCGGTCGAAATCGAGCCGGTGATCGACGAGGATCGAGATCGGCAGGAGCTCCGCGGGCTCGGTATCGCCGCTGCCGGCGTCCGGCCCGGCGAGAAAGACCAGTAAGGACGCCAGAAAGATGGCCAGCAGCCGGAGCGTCTGCTGCGGAGCCCGCGATCTCCACGCGCGCGCGATCTCGCGCCCGGGCCCTGAGGGCGCCCCGACTGGAGAAGGATCTGTCAATTCCATCGCGCCGTCCCTTGCGCGCCACGTCGGCCGCGCGACCGCCTCCCCGCCTTCAAACGCCGAAGTAACGCGCCTGGGGATGGTGCAGGACCATGGCGGAGACGGAGGCTTCCGGATCCATCATCGAGCCGTCGGTGAGCTCGACGCCGATTTTTTCGCCGGGAAGAAGACGGAAGACCGTCGTCTGGTCGTTCAACTCCGGCCACGCGGGATACCCCGGGCTGTAGCGCTTGCCGCGGTATCGCGCCTGGAAGCGGTCCGTCATCGTCACCGAGGGGTCGTCCGGAAATCCCCATCTCGCACGGATCTCCCCGTGGACCCACTCCGCGGCCGCTTCCGCGGTTTCGACCGCGAGCGCCTGGAGCGAGTGGCACAGAAGGTATTCGCCCCGCGTCTTCAAGTCCTCCGCGCGCGCGCGGATACCCTCGCCCGCCGTCGAGATCAGGAGCGCGACGCTGTCCGGCGGCTGCCCGCCCGCCGATGCCGGACGGACGAAGTCGGCTAACGACAGCCGTTCGCCAGCGACCTGACGCGGGAAATGGAGGACCGCCTCTTCGCGGCCGCCGATCGAGAGCCGGACCGAATTGCCATCGGACTCCGCGTCGTAGAACCGGTAGACGCAGCGCGCACGAATCCAGCCCTCGCGGCGCACCCGGCCGATGACCGCTTCGAGCTCCGCCAGCCGCGGGTCGCCCGCCTCCTTCAGCTTCCGGTAGCTGCCCCGCAGCCCGAGGTGCTTTGCGTAGAGCATGTGCGGGTTGACGAACTCGCCGATGGCCTCCGGATCGAGGTCCGGAAGAACGTGCAGGTCGTGATCGGGCGCCGGGAGGGCCGCCACGACGTCAATGTCGGCGCTTCTCACGGCGGGCGCGGACAGCGGACTCTCCGCGGGAACCTCGGTGGCGACCACCCCCGCGGCGACGCGCGCGCGCGACTCGGCCGCAAGCGCCTCCCGCTCGCTCTCTCCGGCGAGGATGCGGTCGGCGAGCGCCAGACCGCGCATCGCGTCGACGGCGTACACCACCAGGCCGCCGTACGCCGGCGAGATCCGCTGGTCCGTGAACTTCTGGGAAAGCGCGGCGCCTCCGACGAGCACCGGAACGGTCACCCCGCGCGCCGTCAGGTCCTGCGCCGTCGTGACCATCTGCTGAGCGCTCTTCACCAGAAGTCCGGAGAGGCCGATGAGGTCGGGTCGGTGCTCTTCGAACGCGGCGACCAGGCGCTCCGGCGGCACCTTGATTCCGAGGTTCACCACCTCGTACCCGTTGTTCGAGAGGATGATCTCGACGAGGTTCTTCCCGATGTCGTGGACGTCGCCCTTGACGGTGGCGAGAAGGATCTTCCCCTTCCGCGAGTCCGTGGCCTTTTCCATGAACTGCTCGAGATGGTTCACCGACGCCTTCATGGATTCCGCCGACTGGAGCACCTCCGCCACGATCAGTTCGTTCGCGTTGAAGAGACGCCCCACCTCCCGCATCCCATCCATCAGGGGTCCGTTGATGATTTCGAGAGCGGACATCCCTCCGTTGCGCACCGCCTCGAGGTCCTCGAGGAGCCCTTCCTTGGACCCTTCCAGGATGTAGCGCGGCAGACGTTCGAGCGGAGTGCCGGCGCGCGCGGCCGTGCGGGGCGTCGAGCCCTTCGCCTTGAAGTGCGCCGCGAAGGCCGCCACGGGGTCGTCGCCGCGTGAAAAGAGAAGGTCCTCGGCGAGCGCCTTCTCCTCGTCCGGGATCGACGGATACCGCATAATCCGCTCGCTGTTGACGATCGCCAGATCGAGCCCCGCTTTGACGCAGTGGTAGAGGAACACCGAGTTCAAGACCTCGCGCCCCGCCTCCGGCAGACCGAAGCTCACGTTCGAGATCCCCAGAATCGTCTTCGTCTCGGGGAGCTCCGCCTTGATGAGACGGATCCCTTCGATCGTCTCGACGGCGCTGCCGACGTATTTCTCGTCACCCGTGCCGCATGGAAAGACGAGAGGGTCGAAGAAGATGTCCGTCGCCGGGACTCCGTACTTCTCCGTCAACAGGGTGAAGCTGCGCCGCGCGATCTCGAGCTTTCTGTCCCGCGTCACGCCCATGCCATGCTCCGGGTCCTCGTCGATGGTGCCGACGACAAACGCCGCGCCGTACTTCTGCGCCATCGGCACGACGGACCGGAACCGCTCTTCGCCATCCTCGAGGTTGATCGAGTTCAGGATCGACTTGCCCTGGCTCCACTTGAGTCCCAGCTCGAGGACCTTTGCGTCCGTCGAGTCGATCATGAGGGGGACCTTGACCATCTTCGTGACGCGCTCTAGAAACGCGTTCACGTCGGCGGCCTCGTCCCGATCCGGATCCTGCAGGCAGACGTCGATGACCTGCGCCCCGTTCTTGACCTGCGCGCGCGCGATTTCCGCGGCCGCCTCGAACTTGCCCTCCGCGATCAGCCTCTTGAATTTCCGGCTGCCGAGGACGTTCGTCCGCTCCCCGACCAGCACGGGCCGGTTGTCCACGTCGATCTCGAGCGCCTCGATCCCGGACACGACTGTCTTCGAGAGGTGGGGTATCCGCCGGGGCTTCTTTCCGCGCGCCGCCTCGACGAGCAGCCGGATGTGCTCGGGGGTCGTCCCGCAGCACCCGCCGATCACGTTCACCCAGCCTTCGTCGATGAAGCGCGAGAGCCGCTCCGCGAGAATCTTCGGAGACTCCGAGTAATTTCCGTCCACGTCCGGCAGGCCCGCGTTGGGATAGCAGGAGACGTAGCTCTGCGCGACGCCGGAGAGCGTCCGCAGGTGGTCCGTCATGAACTCGGGGCCCGTGGCGCAGTTCAACCCGACGGAAAGAAGCGGGGCGTTCATCACGGACGCGTAGAGCGCGTCGATCGCCTGTCCGGCGAGCATCGTGCCCATGGGCTCGATCGTCACGGACGCCATGATCGGGACGCTCCACCCGATTTCCGAGAATGCCTCCTGGATCCCGATGAAGGCCGCCTTCATGTTGCGGGTGTCCTGCGTGGTCTCGACGAGAAGAACGTCGGCGCCGCCGGCGAGGAGTCCGGCCGCCTGGACGCGGTAGTGCCCGATCAGCTCTTCGAACGTGACGCCGCCCGTGACCGTGACGGAGCGCGTGGTCGGCCCCATGGAGCCGGCCACGAAGCGCGTCCGCTCGGGCGTCGAGAATTTCGCGGCCACCTCGCGGGCGAGCTCGGCGGCGCGGCGGTTGATCTCGAAGGCCTTGTCTTCGAGGCCGTACTCCGCGAGCACGAGCGGCGTGGCGCCGAACGTGTCGGTCTCCACGATGTCGGCGCCCGCCTCGAAATAGGCGGCGTGGAGGGCGCGGACGACGTCCGGCCGGGTGAGCACGAGGTTCTCGTTGCAACCTTCGAGCTCGTCGCCGCCGAAATCCTCCGCCGTCAGGTCCTGCGACTGAATCCACGTGCCGGTTGCTCCGTCGAGCACGAGAATTCTCTCCGCGAGCGCCTCCTGGAGGTTCTCTGTCCGACCCTGCATCGTTCCGGCATCCGGCGGGCGCGTACTCATGGAACCGGGCATCTTAGCGTCAACCGCCCCCGGCGAAGCCTCCCGACCCGATCTGGCGCGGACCTTGCGGATCGGGGACGCATGCAGAAACAGAAACCGGGCGGAGCCGCCGGCGCCTCGACTCCGCAGGAAGTGGAAGAGACTGACCGGCAGCCGGGAGGGAAGGGCGCCCCCGGCCAGGCGGGAGCTCCCGAGCCGCCTTCCCCCCGCGAGACCGGGGTCCGGCAGGCGCCGCCCGGGAACAACTCCGCACCCGGGACGGGCTCCCGCTCCGGTTAGAGCAGCTCGTCGAGCAGCGCTTCGCCCTGCGGCCACGGGCCGAAACCCGAGGCCGCGTTGATGTGTCCCGCCGGGCCGATCTCGACCCGGCGGCTGCCCCACGCGCGGGCGAACCCGAAGATGCGCTCGACCGACAGGTAGGGGTCGGTCGAAGAGGCGACCAGGATGGTCGGGAATGGAAGGCGCTTCATCGGGATGGGACGGAAGCCGGCGAGCTCCGGAGGGACATCGTCGCGCTCCGTGTCGCTCGGCGAAACGAGGAGCGCGCCGCGGACGGCGGCTTTCGAGCCCGAGGCGGCCCAGAGCACCGCCGTGATGCATCCGAGCGAGTGCGCGGCAAGGACGGGCGGCTCCGAGCACCCGGCGATGGCGCTCTCGAGAGCTTCCACCCACGACTCCCGCTCCGGACGCGCCCAGTCCCTCTGCGCCACGCGCCTCAAGTTTTCGCGGCGCCGTTCCCAGAGGGTCTGCCAGTGGCTCGAGCCCGACCCATGCAGGCCCGGGAGAATCAGAACGGTTGGCGCCATCGGCCCCGCTGTGCCGCGCGGGGGGCGTCGGCCGGAATGGATTCGAACGGGATGTCCAGGATCGGATACTCACGCCAGGTCCGGTAGTTGTAGTGCCACCACTCGCCCGGGTCGACTTCGAATCCCTCCGCTTCCATCGTCTTTCGCAACAGGTCCCTCCGGGCGCGGAGCTCCGGCGGGCCGCCCGTGTAGCCGGGACCGGCGCGGTCGGAGAATTCGTCGTAGCGGCTGGGCATCTCCGATTCGGCGCCCGTTGCGAGGTCGTACAGCGACAGGTCGACGGCGCAGCCCCGATTGTGCTTCGAGCCTTTCGCAGGATCCGCGACGAAGCCGCGCGCCCGGTCCTGCGGCGTGACGATCTCCCAGAAAAGCTTCGTCACCGACCAGGGCCGGTAGCCGTCGAACACGACAATTCCGTAACCGCTCGCGGCCAGAGCGCGATGCGCCCGCACCATCGCCTCGGCGGCGGGCCGCTGCAGGAAGGCCCGCGCCTGCCGGTACACGGGGTGCCCGGTGAAATTATTCGCCGTGGCATACCGGATGTCGAGGTGCACCGTCCCGTCGAGGTGCACGAGCTCCACGAGATCGGGTTTTCGGAAAGATCCTTTCTCGGCAGGAGGCCCCGCAGAGGATCGGCGAGTCGCGGACGCGGGAGCGCAAGCCGCCGCGACGGTCAGGAAAAGGGCCAGAAGGAAATCCCGGCGACGGATCGTCATCCGGAGAGCATACCGAAGCAGGTGTCCGGGATCGATCCGGTTCGCCCGCGCGCCCGTTCGGCCGCCGCTTCTCAGCTGTCGACTTCCAGGTTCTGTCTCTTCACGTTCTCTGCCTGCCAGAGATGACGCCGTTCGTGGGCCGCGAGAAACGCAAACCACTGACCGAGTGTCATCTTGAACCGGCGGCTGATGGGAGAACGTATTGCGACCGCACCTACATCGAGTCCGTCGCAGGATCGCACGCGCTCCGCGAGCTCCTCCTGCAGCTGCAGGATCCTCGGCACGACCTCGACGGACGGGGGCTGCGGACGGGGACGGAACTGGCGGGGCGCCTTCACCCGGAAGCGCACCGGCGGCTCGACCAGGCGGATGTAGAGCCTTCCCAGAAGTGGCTGCCGGAAGGGCCCCTCTCCGATCAAATTGCGGTCCCGCGCTTCTGCAATTTTGGAGTCGAGCTTCGGGAGGACCATCCAGCCGGAGTTCAAATGCTCGAGACATTCGACCATCGACCATTGCTCGGGCGCGGGGCGCCATTGCAGGTCTTCCTCCTCGAGCCCTGCCACGAGGCGGCCAATCCGGTCGCGCACGGCCATGAACTGGCGGCCGCAGTCTGTGAGAACGGGGTTCATGCGAGGTGGGACGTCGAGCTTCGGCCCCGGACTCAGCCTCTCGCGGAACGGGTTTTGGCCGGTCGGAGCTCGACCGGTCCTGCGCCAGGCACCACGAAGCCTGTATAGCACGCGCCGGAGGCTGCGAGGAATGCCTGAAGACCGACCACGAGTGGGTCGACCGGCGCCTGTGCCTCTCGTGCGGACACGCGGGCTGCTGCGGCTCCTCTCCGAATCGGTATGCCACGAAACACTTCGGCGCGGCGAAGCACCCGATCATCCAGTCGTTCGAGCCGGGAGAGGACTGGCGCTGGTGCTATGTCGATGGGGTGATGTTGTAGAAACGGTCGTGTTTCGCGCCTCAGCCGGCGTCCGGTCCGGTTCCCTGACGCCCCTCGAAGAGACCATAAAGCACCGGGAGAACGAACAAAGTCAGCAGCGTCGCGGTAACCAGACCCCCAATGATGACGACGGCGAAGGGGCGCTGTGTCTCGGCCCCGACGCCTTTCGAAAGGGCAGCCGGGAGCAAGCCGAAGGCCGCCATGCAAGCCGTCATCAGAACAGGTCGCATGCGACTGGCCGCGCCATCTCGGATCGCGACGTCGAGATCTCGCCCGCCGCGACGCAGCTCGCGAATCCTCTCGACGAGAAGGACTCCGTTCTGAATCGATACTCCGAACAATGCGATGAAACCGACGAGCGCCGAAACGGAGAGCGCCAATCCCGCCGCCGGAAGAGCGGCGATCCCACCCACCGCCGCGAACGGTACGTTCAAGAGGATCAACAGCGCGAGTCGTGCCGAGTCGAAGGCCGCGAAGAGGAGGAAAAAAATCACTCCGAGTGTGAGCGGCAGAACGACGGCCAGCCGCCGGACCGCGCGCTGCTGGTTCTCGAATGAGCCCGTCCACTCCAGACGATAGCCCGTCGGAAGCGGGACCCCGGCCGAAACGCGCGAACGCGCCTCGTTCACCAGCGACCCGAGGTCCCGCCCTCGAACCGAGAGCCGCACAGCGATCCGTCGAGAGTTCTCTTCCCGGTACACGCGGGCAGACCCCGGAGCTATTTTCACCGCGGCGACAGAGCCGAGCGTCAGCTTCTCACCGCTTCCGCCTGGCACCGGGAGCGCCCGGATCGCATCGACGTCCGAAATTGCGCCCGGGTTCATTCGAACAACGAGATCGAACGTCTTCTCGCCCTCCAGAACCTGGGTCGCCACGGCGCCCCCGATGGCTGTTTCGATGACCGTCTCAACGTCCGACACCGACAACCCATATCGTCCGATCGCCTCGCGATCCATCGCGATCTGAATCTGCGGTTGTCCGGACAGGCGCTCCCCTGAAACGTCCGCGGCGCCTGGAATCCCCTGGAGAACAGAGGCCACTTTTTCGGCGAGCTCCTGAAGAACCGCGGGATCATCGCCGTAGATCTTGATGCCGAGCTCGCCCTTGATTCCGGAAACGGCCTCGTTGACGTTGTCTTCGATGACCTGCGAGAAGTTGAATTCGATCCCCGGAATCTGCGAGAGCTTCCGGTTGATTGCGTCCGACAGAGCGTCGCGGGTCCGTGCGGTCTTCCATTCTTCGCGGGGTGCGAGATCGACGTAAAACTCGGCGGTGTCGAAGCCGTTGACGTCCGTGCCGTCATCCGGCCGCCCGAGCTGGCTCACCACCGTGCGGACCTCTGGAAAGGAGGCGAGCATCTGCCGAATTTGCCGGGTGAGTCGGGCAGCTTCACTGGGAGAAATAGCCCCGGGCAGCGACGCCCTGACCCAGAGCGCTCCTTCGTCGAGCTTGGGAAGGAACTCGGAGCCGATCGTGAGGGCGACCACGGTGCCGGCCAGGAGCGCGGCGCCGGCGAAGGACACCGTCCACTGACCGCGTGCGAGGACCCAACCGAGGGCCGGAGAATATGCCCTGCGCAAAGTAGTCACGAGGCGCGACTCGTCGTTTCCGTGCGGCGTGATCGGAGGCGGATCACCCTCGTGACGGTTCTCTTTTCCCGCCGCGAGGCTCTCCAGCACGGGAACGATTGTCAGCGCGAACAGGGTCCCCCACAGGAGCGCGAAGGTCAGCGTCAGAGCCATGGGCCGGAAGATCTTTCCTTCGACGCGCTGGAGGGTGTACAGCGGCAGAAAGGCGGTTATCAGGATCGCTTTCGAAAAGAGGATCGGCTTTCCGACCTGGGCGGTGGCTTCGATAATCGCCGGCCTCAAGGCGAGGCCGCGCTCCGCGCGAATCCGGAGAAAATTTTCAACGACGACGACCGCGGCGTCGACGATGATTCCGAAGTCGATCGCTCCCATTGAGATCAGGTTGGCCGGAATTCCGCGAAGATCCAGCAGCAGAAAGGCGCCAATCAGCGAGAGCGGGACGACGGCCGCCACCACGAGGGCAGACATCGCATGGCGGACGCCGAGAAACGCCACGAGGACCAGGAGGACGAGTCCGATCCCCTCGGCCATGTTTCTGCGGACCGTGTCGAGCGTTCGGTGGATCAACTCCGTTCGGTCGTAGTGCGGCACGATTCGGACCCCCTGAGGAAGGCCGGTCTCGTTGAGCTCCCGAACTTTTTGACGGACCTTCCCCAGAACTTCGAGGGCGTTCTCGCCCTTGCGGAGCAACACGATGCCTTGGACGACGTCGTCCTCGTCCGATCGAGCATGGGTTTTCCCCACTCGGCCGAGGCGCAGCTGGGGGCCGATCCGGATTGACGCGAGATCCCGGATCCAGATCGGCGTGCCATTTCGGGATACAACGGCGATTCTGCCGATGTCGTCCAGTCCCTGGACGAGCCCCAGGCCTCGCACCACCTCCATCTCCGAGCCGTGCTCGATGTAGGCGCCGCCCGCATTGCGGTTCCCCTTGGCGAGGGCGTCGAAAACCTGGGCCAGCGTCAGTCCGTAGGCCTTGAGCCGCGTCGGATCGACCTGCACCTGATACTGCTTCGTCGGGCCTCCGAATCCGACGACGTCGACGATGCCGGGGACGGTCCGAAGTTTCCTCTCGACGACCCAGTCCTCGAGGGACTTCAACTCCAGTGGCGAAAAACCGGGCGGGCCTGTCACGGTGTAGCGGTAGATCTCACCCACGGGAGTCGAATCCGGCGAGAGGCTGGCCTGGGCCCCGGCAGGAAGCGTGACCGACTGGAGGCGCTCGAAGGCCTGGCTGCGCACGTACGCCGGGCTCGCATCGTCCTCAAAGACAATCGTGACTACCGACAGCCCGAAGATGGATATGGAACGCATCGAAGCGCGCTTCGGGATGCCGTTCATCTGGTTCTCGACGGGTATCGTGATCAGGCGCTCCACCTCTTCCGCGGCGTGTCCCGGGAACAGCGTGATGATCTGCGTCTGAACGTTCGTCACGTCGGGATAGGCTTCGATGGGAAGCCGTCGAAAGGCGCCGACTCCGGCGGCGGTGAAGGCGCCGAGCAGCGCCAGCGCGATGATCCGATGGCGGAGCGCGTAAGTGACCAGAGTTCGAATCAAGCGCCGGGCCCCGATGCGACGGCAGCCGCGAGCAGGAGACTTCCCTGCGTCACCACGCGAGAGCCGGGCGCAATCCCGGAACGCACCGGCACGCGCCCTTCCCGCTCAGGGCCGATTTCGACGGCGACGCGCCGAAAGCGATTCGGAGTTTCCTGCAAAAAGCAGAAGGACTTCCCGTCTTCGGTCAAAATCGCGGAAGCGGGCACCGCGATGATCGGGCGCGGCCGGTCTCCCCTGTCCTCGACCACGACGTACATTTCCGCCTTGAGCGAGAGAGAAGGATCTCGAACGCTTCCACGAACACGGACGGTCCTGGTGGCCGGATCGAGTGAGTCACCGATCCAGTCGATCCTTCCGGAGAACGTGCGTTCCGGGTATGCCATGCAGCGAATGGAAAGGTGATCCCCTTTTCGGATCGACGGCAGGTCGCGCTCGGTGACGTCGAGCAGAACCCACTGGCGGCCTGGATCCGTCACGACGAAGAGAGGCGATGCGGCGTCCGGACGCACCTCCTGCCCGACGTTCGCGTTGCGCTCGACCACCACTCCTCCGATCGGAGAGGTCAGCCGGTAGATCTGGTCGGGAGCGGACTTCGGACTCCCTCCCCACCGGACCAATCGCCCGCGCGTCCGTTGCGCTTCGATGCGGGCGCGGGCGAGATCGGTTTCCGCCCCGTCGAGATCCTTGCGGGCAGCCGCACCACGCTCGAAGAGGCTTGCGATCCGGTCCCGTGCACGCTCGGCGGCGGCGAGATCGGCGGCGGAGCGGCCCGCGTCGGATTGGGCCTGACCGAAATCGGGAGCCGAGATTTCGGCGAGCACCGAGTTGCTGCGAATCCGTGCACCCGGCTTCGCCGTCAGCCGCAGTATGCGGCCGCTGAAGGGGGGAAACACGCGGGTCGTCGCGTCCTCGTCCCAGGTCAGACGTCCCGTGAGCGGCAGAGACGCGGCGCTGCTCTGGACGGCAATCTCAACCTTGAGCGCGCTCAATTGCGGTGACCCCGGAGGAAATTCGATGCTCTCGCCGACGGCTCGGGCGTGAGGAGGAGCGTTCGGAGGGGCGGCCGCTTTCTGGCAGGCCGGCAGGCCCGCGGCGGCGATGAGGACGAGGACCAGGGAGGACGTGGCGGCGGCAACGGGGCGCCCTACAGGCGTCATGACCCGGCCCCGACCGGAAATGCGAGCATCCGGGCCGCGGCGAAATCGGCGCGTGCCGCGACCAGATCGGCCCTTGCGCCCGCGGCTGCCACTCGAATCTCGTTGGCGTTTCGCTCCGCTTCGAAGAGTTCGAGGAGCGATGCCGCCCCGTGCGCGTAGGCAAATTCGACGGAGCTTCGAACCTGTTCCGCGCTCGGCAGGAGTTTTTGCGAATACTCGGCCGCTCGGGCCTCCGCGGCGTGAAGAACGTCGCGAGTCGATGCGAGCTCAGCCCGGACGCGCAGCCTCGCCGTCTCGAGCTCGCGTTTCGCGCCGGACAGGGCCGACTCCGCGGCCGCAATCCCTCCCCGATTCTGGCTGAACAAGGGCATCGGAATCGCTATCCCGAATCCAACCGTGTTTCGCTGGTCGGGCGGCTGCCGCTCGTACTGCGCAATGACTGTGGGATCCGGAACGCGGAGCGCGCGCTGCAGGAGGACATCGGCCTCCGCCCGGCGAACGGCGGCTTCGAGCGCCATCAGGTCCGGCCTGCGCTCCAGGACCCGCGTATCGTCAGGAGTTTCGAGTTCCATTCGGTTCGTCAGGAGAGTGTCGAGTGTGTCCGCCAGCTCCCCTTCGGAGCCGGGCGGGAGCGCGAGGATCGCGCCGAGTGAGCGCAGGGCGCTTCGGAACGCGGCTTCGGCGGACGCCGCGTCTGCCCGGGAACGACCCGCCGCGATCTCCACCTGTGTTCGATCGGACCGGGAAATGTCTCCGGCCGTCTCGCGGCTGGCCGCCAGTTCCGCGCTTCTTCGGAAGGACTCCGCAGATTCCCGCCCGATGCGCGCGATCTCACGGGACGAAACGGCAGCGACGTAGGTTCGAACCACGGACGAGATCAAGGTCCGCTCGGCATCCGCCAGGCGCGCCTGAGCCTGGACCCGGCCCTCCTCCGCCGACACCCTGCGGCTGCGTCGCTTTCCTCCCAGTTCGAAGAGCTGGGAGACTCCTACAGTCGAATCGTAGGAACGGTCTGAATAGCCATTCCCGAAAACCGTTCTGGATGAAGTCCCGTCCGTGGGAATTTTTGTCGTTGTCGCGGTCAGGACCGGATTGGGAAACTGTCCTGCAATGTTCTGTTGCGCTTGCGCGGACACGACTCCCTCCCGGGCCGCGGCGAGATCCGGATTACGGTCCCGGGCGAGCGCGAAGGCGCCCGTCAGACTGAGGGGCGCCTGCGCGCGGGCCCCCGATGCCGCGAGAGCGGCGATGGCCGCCACGACAAAGCGAAGACAAATGGAGAAACGAGTTCGAGACATGGGACCTCCCGGCGAAAACTCCTTCGCGCCGAATGCGGCGCCGGAGCCGACGGTCAGCCGAGCGCGGGAGGAGCGCGGGACGGGGCTTCTTTGGAGAAAGCGGGCGGCGTAAGTTTGACGAGCGCCGCAGAGTACGTGCCGATACGTTCCAGCCGGGCGGTGAAACAAACGGAGGGCGAAGGGGCTGAAACAAAATCCGAATTGAAACAGGCAAGACAAGGGTCATCATCGACGAGCCAGAAGGTGCCCCACGCCGGCGAGGCGGCAGTTCCAACTGGATTATCAATTTCGACCACGCCCGAGTCGCTCCGCTGGTCGAGAAGCAAATCCTCGAGACCATTTAAGTGATGATGCGGGGCCGCCGCGACAGCCAGATAAAAAAAGGCGAGGTATGCGGCTGCAATCCGCCGCCAGCGATTCGAAAGCATCGGCGGAGACTATACGAGACGTGTCAAGAGGGTTTGAGCCGCTTCTGGCTTCGAAAAGGGTGCTCGAAGCTCAGGTAAAGCAGGATCTGGCGCCGGCCGCGGCTCGGGCCCACTCCCAATGGCACCGCGATCCCGGGTACGATCTGAAGCCCGCTGTCGAAGTCGTATACCCATCGGATGCCCGGGCTCACGAAAAATGTTCCTTCGGAAGAGGTCCTCCCCGGTGCGGTGGGTGTTTGCGACTTCGAATAGACAGATTCGAGCATTACGTCCAGAATCGGGCTGCCGATCCAGATGAGGCTCGCGCCAGCATTCCAACCCAGCGTGTCGGCTCGCTGACCCATCTGGTTCCGCGCCGACGGGGTCCACGTCGCACCCGCGTTCCAATGCGCTATCCAGTCCGTGGAGAGCAGGGTACTGACGGGGAGTCCGACCTGGTACCCCGCGGCGCCGGCGCCGAGTCCCCGTCGCGAGCTGCCCGTCGGGAGAAACACGGTCAGTCTCGGAGCCACCGCGACGAGGGCTTCGTCGTCTCCCACCAGTTGATATCGGTAGTTCAGAGCGACGTCGCCGATACCCGACCCGGAATCTCTGCCCCCCGCCGCGGCCAGCGTGAAGCTCAGCTGATGCCGGATTCCCGGTGCGGGCCACTCCTGGGTAAAGGTGAACATCCATTCTCCTGTGCCGCGAAACCGGGTGAACTGACTGATGTGCTGCACGACACCCGCCTCCTGGTTGTACGCCTCTTCGACCAGGAAACTGTTGTCCTGGATCGCGTGGGGCGGATGCGAGGGTGCATTCGGGTCAGACCCGCTTGGGGAATCGCGGGTCTGACAAGCGGCACGAAGCGAAATCGTCATCAGCAGGGCGCCGACAAGTGAGAGCCGCGCGCTTTGCACGTCACATAGGATACGACGCGATGCCCCACTCCCCGCGGAAGCTTCTCGCCGGGAGGTCCGCCGGCGCCCGAGACGGTTTTCGCTGGCGAGGTGTCGAAGTTTCGAGACTCGAAGGCTTCACCGACGCCGTCTTCGCCTTTGCCGTCACGCTCCTGATCGTCTCGCTGGAGGTGCCGCGCACGTTCGGCGAGCTCCTGACCGCGATGCGCGGCTTCTTTGCCTTCGCGATCTGCTTCACGCTGCTGTATCTGATCTGGTACGAGCACTACCGGTACTCCCGACGATACGGGCTCGACGACACCGTCGTGGTCGCTTTGAACGGCGCTCTCCTCTTCGTCGTGCTCTTCTACGTGTACCCGCTGAAGTTCGTGTTCACGATGTTCGTAGGCACGCTGATGGGGTACGACACGGGCGTCCGGCACCCCGGTGGACTCATCGAGCCGATGGTGCGCGCAGCCGATGCGCCGACGCTCTTCCTGATCTTTGGGGCGGGATACGTCGCCGTGTTCCTCGTTTTTGCGCTGCTCTACCTCCACGCGTACGCAAAGCGGCGCGCGCTCGAATTGAACGACATCGAGACCTTCGACACGCTCGCGGGGTTCGTGTCCGCGATCGCGACCGGCTCCGTGGGGGTGGCTTCGATCGCGCTGACTCTGTTGCTCGGACAGGGCGCGAACGGCTGGAACGGTTTCATCTATTTCGCCAACGGCCCCGTTCAGACGGCCCTCGGCTTATGGGCGGGGTCGAAACGCCGGCGCATCGAGGAGGCCGCCGCGCGCGGGATCTAGCAGGCTGCTGAAAAAAGCCTGCGGGCGTCGTGTCCAGGCTTTTGCATTCGTCATCGATTTCGCATTCTCATCGACTCACCTTGTTCCCACTCCAGGATCGTTTTTCTTGACTCCGTGAGCAAAAGCCTGTCCACCCTGCGGGTTGCGGCGGCGCTCGCAACGCCATCCCACACCCTTTTTCAGCAGCCTGCCAGGGCTTCTGCTCCGTCACCACGTCCGGGTCGCCGGTCTTGTGGTCCTGGATCTGAAACCGCAGGAACCGGTGGAGGCCTCCAGACTCTCGCGATCGCTGCCCGTCCCTCGACGACGGCGCCACGATCCGTCTCACGGAATTTCCACGTCACGGCGGACGGCCGCTTCTTCATCACGTCGACGCCGGGGGACCCGGCCGTACAGCAGGCGCCTCGAACTCCCCCTCCGTTCGCGAGCCGTTTCGGCGCCGGAAGAAGCCCCCGTCTCTCGTAGAACCGGAGCGTGTCGGCGCTGACTCCCGTGTCCGTCGCTATCTCCGGACTCTCAACTCTGGGATCGGTTCCAATTCAAGCGAAAAAGCCGCTCGTCTCCCGGGACGATTTCAGGCGGGGAGCTGGGCCTTCAAAGCGGAACTCGGAACGAAAGACGGGAAACTACGTCGTCCACGGCTCGATGGAGACGATCTCCGCCGGCGTGCCCGAGAGTCCTACGCGTTCGCCGGGGCGCCGCCCGAGGAGCCCCTGCGCGAATTCGGACTCGTAGGAGTAGACGTTCTCTTCCGGTTTCGAGTCCCACGGTCCCAGGATCACCGCCACCCGCTCCGCCCCCCCTTCGAGCTCCCGCAGGCGCACGCGCGTCCCCACGCGGACCTCGGAGACGTCGATGCGGGTCGGGTCGAGCGCGCGCGTCCGGGAGAGCTCGTCTGAGAGCGCGTTGACGCGCGCGGACAGGTACTCGTGCTTCTGTCGCGCGGACTGGTACTCGAAATTCTCACGGAGGTCGCCGTGCTCCTTCGCCGTCTTCATCGCATCGGCGTTGGCAGGCAGCTCGACCTGCTTCAAGTGGATGAGCTCGCGTCGGCGCGCTTCGATCGATTCCGCGGTCCCGTAGAGGTAGTCGACGGCGGGGGCGCGAAGCTCCGGAAATGCCATCAGGAGCGCCTCGCGGACCACCGAGCGCCGGTGCTCCTCGAGACCGCTCGCGCGCGTTAAGGCGGCGAGAAAATCGCGGGCGTCGGCTTCGCCCGCCCCCCGGACGAGCCGCACCGCGAGGCCGCCCGGCTCGAAAAACTCCTTCAGCCGGGAGCGCAGGCCGGAAAACTCGTCCTGCCGGAGCGCGTCGACGAGCACCAGAAACAGCCCCGACGGAGCCGGCAGCTCGTCCGCCGCGATCCGGTCGCACAGCCAGACGAAGCCGCGCGGGGCCAGGCGGGGCGACCGGAGGATCCGCCGGACGATCTCGTCCCGCTTGTCGGGCGCCGCCGCGAGCTCGCGGTAGAGAAACGTCAGCACGCGGGAGTCGTCCTCGCGGTGGAACTGGTCGGCGAAGATTTCTGCCCACCGCGGCAGTCCGCGCAGCGCTTCGAGAGCGCGCTCCCGCGCCCCCGAGTCGTGGATCTTCAGGAGAAGGGGGCCCGGGTCCCCCGCCGCGACCAGGGCTTCCGCCGAAAAGGCCTCGGGGTCTCCGGGGACCAGGCGCGCCGCCGCTTGCGAGAGCTCCCAGGCCAGGGCGGGATCCGATTCCGCCGCCGTCGAAGCGCGCGCGGAGAGGACGCGCGCGAACTCCCGTCCGAGGTCCTTGCTGCGTTTCCCGTTCTTGCGGGCGATATCGATCTGCCGGCGCGGATCGGCCGCCTGAAAGGAGGCCCGAATGGAGTCGTCGGCGGAGGCGGCACTGTCGGACCAGCTGACCCTCGCGGACCGAGCCGCTCCGGCGACCAGCAACTGCGGGTGCTTCTTGGCGGCACTCCAGAAGGCAGTCCAGCGCGGCTCCTCGACGAGCCCGCCCATGTGTTCCTTGATCTCACTCACGGTGAGCGGCCGGCCGAAGCTCGCGAGGAGGCACCGCACGGCCTCGGACGGGTCGGAGGCGGCCAGGGCCCGCATCTCGTCGGAGCGCTCCAGCTTGTCGCGCAGAAAATGCCCCTCGGGCAGCCGCTCCAGAGTCCTCTCGGCGGACACGAGCGACAGGGGAAGCCGGGTTCCGCCGATCTCCAGGCGAAGAACGTCGAGGGCCGGATTCATCTCGACGATCCGGCCGGGGCCTCGACCGGGAAGGTAGTGGATCTGCCCGGGCGCGAACTGCAGCCAGCGCTCGACCTTTCCCGCGGCCCCGGCGGGGTCGGGAGGAACGACGGGGTGCCTGGCGAGGACCGCCGCCAGCGACGGGTGCCCGGCAAACCGCTCCTTCAGCGCCGATTCGAGCTCCGGCTTCACCCCGGGATCGGTGGGAGCGATGCGGGCGATCTCGAGAAGGACCTTGAGCTTTCGTTCCCGGTCCCCCTGACCTCCGAGCTCATCCGCGAGCAGCCGCATCCAGCCCACGGCCCCGGTGACGTTTCCCTTTCTTTTGACCGCGGAGGCGACGGCGAAGAAAACCGGCAGATCGCGCGGGTCCTTTTCCATCAGGCGGACCCAACGGTCCTCGATCTCGGTGAACTTCTTATGGTCGACGAGGCTTGCGATGTCTTCGGGAAGATTGGGGTCGGATGTCGGCACGAACGCGCATCTTATCGCGCTCTCGAGAGGGGGCTGCGCCAGGCCCGCGTCCCCTCCCCGCGCGGGGGGAGGGGGCAGTCCCCCGGGCGCTAGTTGCGGGCGTTCCGCTTTTCGCCGAGCGCGCGCAGGGCGCTCGCGGGCAGAGTCCCACTCACCGTCACGGCATCGCCGTCGTTGTCGATTTTGAATCTGCGGAGAACGGACACCAGCTCGGGAGATTTTTCCTGGACGGCCAGGCGCCACATGGCGACGACGCCGCGCAGTGAGTCCTCGAGAAGCTGCCGCGTCTCCGCATCGGGAGAGACGCCGCTCGCCGTCAGCGACAGGTCATCGGAATGAACCCTCGCCTGGAACGAGAAGAGCGTCACGGACTTCATGGCGCCCATCAACGCCGTCGCCGCCTCGCTCCCGCCGGCGCCGCCGGGAGAGCGATTGAGGCCCTTCTGGAGGGCGGGGTAACGGGTCACATCGATCAGCGCCCACATCGAAGAGGAGCGATCGATGCGGGAGAGCTGCCGGCCAAGCCCGATGCCCGAGGAAAATGTGGTTCCGCCGCCGGCGCGCGCGGCGAGGGCAACCTGGACCGCGGTCTCACTTCCCGCCACGAGAAGCCTGGGGGAAACGAACGCCACGGCGCCTCTTCCGCCCGCGTGCCGCGGCTCCTTTTCCGGGACGAGCCAGTAGTCGCCCGAAGAACCGCTGACGCGGGTCGCTCCCCGCGTCTGCGCGGCGGTCGCGAGCCGGTCCGGGTCGAAGCGGCCTTCGAAGAGGGCGAGCACGTTGGTCTCGCTCGCAGCCGCCTGGGGCAGAAGGCCGACGATCACCACCGTATCGACATCCTCCCGCGGCTTCAGGTTGGCTTCGGCCATGAAACGGGCGGCGTCCCCGTTTCCATTCATATGGTCGGCATCCGCGAACAGCCTGGCCGCCAGGGGGCTCGAGCGCAGCTCGTTGAACCGCACGACCGCGACGGATGCCGCATCGGCGGGAACGAGCGACAGGGCGTCGTCGGACGATGCCCTCGCGGCAGGCGCGGAGGCGGCCGCCGCAACGAGGAGAGAGAGAACCGCGAGAGCGCGGCGCGTCTTCATGATCAGAAATCCTTTCTGGAAAAGAGCCAGCAGGCGAGAGTGAGCGTAGCAAGTCCGAAGATCGCAGTCGATCCGTAGACCGCCATGAGGTTCATGTCGCCGATTCCCCGGAACACCTGGTTCCCGGCCACGTGGGCCACCGTGGCGCGGCCGAGCTGGGCCGTCTTGGGAAAGATCCAGTAGAGCGCCTCGACCAGCTTCGCCGCCCAGTCTTTCGACATCGCCGCGGAAATGCGCGAGTGGTTCACGAGGATGGCGGAGAAAAAGAAGATGGCGTAGGTCGCCATCAGCGAGACGCCCGTCGAGGAAGTGACGACCCCGACGAGAAAGGCGAATGCGAGAAGCGTCGCGATCGTGAAGAGGATCGAGAGGCCGGCGAGGAAAAAGCGGCCATGCACCACGTGCGTCTTCCACACGATGATGAGCCAGAGCGACCCGATCAGATAAATGAGGTTGGCCGCCGACAGGAGCAGGCCTGCCGCATATCGCGAGAGCAGCAACGGGACGCGTCCGACGGGACGGGAGAGGTAAAGATCGATGGTGCCCTTCTCCTGAAGGCGGGGGACCAGGTGCGCCGTGGCGAAGAGAGCGAGAAAGGTTCCCACGAGGTAGAGAAATCCCGAGAATCCGGACTCGAACCCGAGAACGAGCCGGTCGATGTCGACGGACCCGCGGCCGATCTCGACCGACTGCCCGAAGAGCTTCGCCCCGGCAAGAGCGCCATTGACGATGTCGAGATTCACGGCGGTCGCAAAGAGGAGGATGAAGAGCGTCGAGAGCGTGAAGTACGCCACGAGCGTCCAGCGCGCCGCCGCCTCACGGAAGACTTCCTCGACGCTCGCCGCGAGCGCTCTCATGAGGAAACCTTCTGTCCGGGCCCTGCTGGCGCGCCAGCGGGGGCGATGAGGTCCACGAAAACGTCCTCAAGGCTCGCGCGGATCGGCGAGAGCTCTTCGAGCAGCGCGCCGCGGGCGCGGACCCGGTCGACGGCGGCGTTCAATTGCGCCAGATCGCGGGCGGACAGCTCCAGGTGCCCGTTGACCCGTGTGACGACGGCGCCCGTCTCCCGCAGCGACTCCAGCAGCGGATCGTCGATCGGAGAAACCGCCATCCGGTACCTCGCGGTCTGCGCCGTCAGCTCGGCGATCGTTCCCTGGGCGGCAACCCGGCCGGCACGGAGGACCGCGACGCGGTCGCACGTGCGCTCGATCTCGGAAAGCAGGTGGGAGTTGACCAGGACGGCCCGGCCGCGGTCGGCCTCCTCCCGAAGGAGATCGCGGATCTCGCGCCTCCCGACCGGATCGACCCCGTCGGTCGGCTCGTCGAGCAGCAGGACTTCGGGTTCATGGACGAGCGCGGCGGCAAGACCCAGCCGCTGAGTCATGCCTTTTGAGAACTTCTTCACGCGCACGTCCCGCCAGTTCGCCAGACCCACGCGGTCGAGAAGCGCCGGGATCCGGGTCCGAAGGGCGGCGCGGTCGACGCCCGACATCCGGCCGAAGATCGCGAGCGTCTCGCGCGCGGTCAGGTAACCGGGAAAGCGGTGTCCCTCCGGGAGGTACCCGACGCGGCGGCGGCTCTCCGGGTGTCCCACCGGAATGCCGAACAGGCGGGCCTCGCCCGCCGTGGCCCGTGTCAGCCCGAGCAGGATTTTCACCGTCGTCGTCTTCCCGGCGCCGTTTGGCCCGAGCAGACCGAACATTTCGCCCGGCCGCACGTCGAGGTCGAGCCCGTCCAAAGCGAGCACCGTCTTACCCTTCAAGCCGGCGCGGTAGGTCTTGCGCAGACCTCTCGCTTCGATGGGCAGGGCTCTCATGCCTCCCTATAACGAAAAAAGCCCGCCAAAGTTCCCAAGGCGGGCGACAGCCAGAACCGCGAAGGACGAGCGTGGGCGTCGCCCGAGCCAATTGGCCCGCAGATTGCGGGTAGGCGCTGCGGAGATGGCGAAAACTTCCAGAAAGAAAGAGAACGGGGATCGCGCGCGGCCAGGCCGGATCGCGCTGTGGGTGTCCTGCGGCGTGCTGCTGCTCCTTCTTCTCGTGGCGGGCGGCGCGTCGATCGCGCTCCACCGCATCCTGACGACCGGAAAGATCAAAGAATGGGCGAACAAGAATCCCGAAAAACTGCGGATCGAGTATGCGTCCGCGTCGGGATGGTTTCCCTGGGACGTTCAAGTCTCGGGATTCGAGCTTCGCAACCGCGACCCCAACGTCGAGTTCTACTTCCGGCTGGACGAAGCACGACTCTCGTTTTCCGTGCTCGGTCTGCTGTCCCACGAGCTGCACTTCACGCGCGTCCGGGGAACGGGGCTCGATTACCGGCTCAGGATCCGCCCCGACCCGTCTTTGAAGGCCAAGGAGCACTTCGCCGCTCTGGCGCCGATCCCGGGGTTCCCGGAACGGCCCCTGATCGCGGAAGAGGATTCCGACCCGGCCCCGGGGCCTGCCGGGGCGTCGAGGTCGAAGGAGAATCCAGGGCCGCCGGCGTCCTCCAGGTCGGAAACGTCCTCGTCACACCCGTTCCGGCTGAACTTCGACAACCTCCACATCGACGGAGTCCGACAGGTCTGGATCGACATCTACCGGTTCCGGGGCCAGGGGACCCTGGACGGCTCGTTCAACATCCTCACCAGACGGCACGCGCAGGTCGGGCCGGCGCGGCTGGCTCTCGCCGGCGGCGACCTGACGCTCGGAAAACACGTGATCGCCCGCCGCGCGGCTTTTGAAGTGAACGCGGTGATCCGTCAGTACGATCCGCGGCAGCTTCGCGGCAATGCGGTCTGGCCCCGGATCAGCGGCCGGATCCGGCTCGATGGCCCTCTCGCCGGCCTGGAGTTCTTGAACTACTTCATC
>JBBSGZ010000064.1:0-21026 GCA_038253555.1 Thermoanaerobaculia bacterium | reverse complement strand
AAGGGAGCAGGCGAGCGGTCGAGCCAACAGGCGAGCCGCTCGCCGGTGCCTTCGCCGCGCACGGCGAAGGCAGCTCCCGCAGTGAGCGGAGGCGACGGTTGGCGACGGTTTAGAAGCCTTTCCTTTCCCTTCGCTCGCGGCGCTCGCGGCGGTCGGGGCGGCCCGCATCCTCTCGCGGTGCGAGCATCCGGTCGAGCCGTCTCGCCTCCGCCACCTCGGGAGAGGGCGGCGGTGTCGCGTCGTCGTAGAGCTGCCGCGCCGCCGCCTTCGGGATCGACCGCGACGCGATCGCCTTCACGATCAGGACACGCGAATCTCCGCGGGAAGAACTGATCGTCAGGCGGTCGCCGATCCGAACCTCCCGATGTGGCTTCGCGCGAGCGCCGTTGACGTCGACCTTTCCCCCCTCGATCGCCGCCTTGGCCTGAGACCTGGTCGGATAGACGCACGCGACATCCAGCCAGACATCGAGCCGGACGGTCGCCGCCGGGGCGGGGTCGCTCAGAGTTCGAACCCCTCTTCCGTTTCCGCCGGGGCGCCGACGGGGGGACGAGCGTCTGCGTTCCCTTCTCCGGCATCCCGCAGGCCTCCCGCCGCCCCCGCGAGCCAGGACAGAAACTCGGGCGTCCCGCCCGTGGGTTCCTCCGCCGGGCGGGCGAGGAAATATCCCTGCGCGGCGAAGACGCCCTCCGCCAGGCAGACGTCGAGGTCGGCGGCGTTTTCGATGCCTTCGGCAATGAGCCCGACCGAAGCGTCGCGGGCGACCTGCGCGAGCAGCCGGAGAACGGACCTGCGCGGCGCGTCGCTCGAGACCCCCCGCGTGATCTCGCTGTCGACTTTGATCCACCGCGGCGCGAGGCCCGAGCAGTATCGGATCGTTTCGTAGCTCGACGTGATGTCGTCGAGCGCGATCGAGACGCCGAGATCGTGCGGGACCGCGAGCGCCGACCCGAGCCTTTCGAGCGACTCCACGCGCTCGACCTCGACGAGATCGAGCGCCAGGCGGGTGTAAGGGAACTGAACCCTCTCCGCTTCGACCCCGAGGCCCGACAGCCCCCCTTCGCCGGTCAGGAGCCGAGGGTTGACGTTCAAGAACAGCATCGAGTCGGGAGGAAGCCGCGCCGCCGCCTCGAGAACGTGGACCCAGGAAATCCGTTCGAAGGCGAGCGCGATCCCGAGACGCTGTGCGGCCGGGAAAATCTCCGCGGCGAGACGCGTCGCTCCCTCGGGCGTGCGGACGCGAAGAAGCCCCTCGAAGCCGACGATTTCGCCCGACCTCAAGTCAAAGATCGGCTGGAATTCCACGAACAGCGCGTTCGCCGAAAGAGCGTCCACCAGCCACAGCGCGCCCACCTGCCGCGCGGAGGCGGGAAGCGGGGCCAGATTTCCGACGGCATCCCATTTGGTCTGTGCCGGGTCCTCGGGCGCCACCCGGACGTGCTCGGCCAGAGGCCCCAGCGCGTCCTCCATCCGCGTCAGAAGGTCAGAGGCTGTGCGCTCGACGGCGATGCGCCGGGAGCGGCCGTAGATCTGTCCCCGGGACCACACCTTGCCGAGCGCGGCCGAAAGCGCGCGCTCCGCGTCAGGCCCGTCCGGCCGGACAAAGAGAGCACGCGCTTTCCGCCAGCGTTCGAGTCGTCCCAGAGTCCGAGCGTCCAGAACCCCGCCGGTGAAGAGCACTGTTGGAATTGTAACCGGATGGCGTCAGGCCGCGCGAATTCACCTTCGGGCCCGCGCGTCCCACGCGGGCCCCCGGAGCGCGTCAGGCCGCGCGAATTCATCTTCGGGGCCGCGCACCCCACCCGGGCCCGAAGATGCTTCAGAGTCAGCGATGTCGTGAAATAGGGGTGAGGCCAGGCACTCACGAAACACCTGAGAGCGGCTCGGCCACCACATCGCGGCCTCTCAGCCTGTTCGGGCGCGCGTGGGACGCGCGCGACCGAACAGGGATCCGCGCGGCCGGCGCGCTCCTTTTGCGGCCCGACGCGCTCCCTGGTCCTACCCCTCCTTGTCCTCGTACTGGCTCTTCAGCGACGACACCACCGCCGGATCCGCCAGGGTCGTCGTGTCCCCGAGCACGCGGCCTTCCGCGATGTCCCGGAGCAGCCGCCGCATGATCTTGCCCGAGCGGGTTTTCGGGAGGTCGGCTGTGAAGAAGAGCCGGTCCGGCTTCGCGATGGCGCCGATCTTCTTGGCGACGTGCGCGAAGAGCTCCGCGCGGAGCCCGCTTCCTCCCGTAGCCGCCGTGCCCGTCTGCGACTTTTCCTTCAGGATGACGAACGCCGCGATGGCCGTCCCCTTGATCTCGTCGTTGACTCCCACGACCGCCGCCTCGGCGACGGCGGGGTGATCCACGAGCGCCGATTCGACTTCCATCGTTCCGATGCGGTGCCCCGCGACGTTCATGACGTCGTCGACGCGTCCGAGGAGCCAGAAGTACCCGTCCTCGTCCCGCTTGGCCCCGTCGCCCGGGAAATACGTGTTTTTGTTCCACTTCGACCAGTAGGTGCTGACGTATCTCTCGTCGTCTCCCCAGATCGTGCGGAGCATCGCGGGCCAGGGACGAGTGATCGCGAGGTAGCCGCCGCCGACCGCGACCTCGCGGCCGTTCTGATCCAGGATTTCCGCGCGTACTCCCGGGAACGCCTGCGTCGCGGAGCCAGGCCGCGTCGTGGTGATGCCCGGCAGCGGCGTGATCAGGATCATTCCGGTTTCTGTCTGCCACCACGTGTCGACCACGGGGCACTTCCCGCCGCCGATGTGGGTCTGGTACCACATCCACGCCTCCGGATTGATCGGCTCCCCGACCGACCCCAAAAGCCGGAGCGACGAAAGATCGTGCCTTTCGGGCCACTCGGTTCCCCATTTCATGAACGCGCGGATCGCGGTGGGGGCCGTGTACAGGATCGTGACGCCGTGGCGCTCGATGAGCTCCCAGAAGCGGCCCCGGCCCGGCGTGTCGGGCGCTCCCTCATACATCAGGCACGTGGCGCCGTTGGCGAGAGGGCCATAAACGACGTACGAGTGCCCGGTCACCCATCCGATGTCGGCCGTGCACCAGTAGACGTCGTCTTCCTTCAGGTCGAACACCCACTTGCTCGTCGCGTACGTGCCAAGCAGATACCCCGCTGTCGTGTGAAGGATGCCCTTCGGCTTCCCCGTCGTTCCCGAGGTGTAAAGAATGTAAAGCGGATCCTCGGAGTCCATCTTCTCCGGCGAACACTTCGCGGGCGCCTCGCGCATGATCTCGGACCACCAGAGGTCGCGGCCCGCGCGCCAGCTCACCTCCGCGCCGGTGCGTTTGACGACGATCATCTTCTCGATGGTCGGGGCGTCCGTCAACGCCTCGTCGGAAATCTTCTTGAGAGGCACCACGTTTCCTCGCCGCCAGCCGCCGTCGGCGGTTACCAGGATCTTCGCGCCCTGGTCCTTGATGCGATCGCGCAGCGACTCCGCTGAAAATCCGCCAAACACGACGGAATGGATCGCGCCGATGCGCGCGCAGGCGAGCATGGCGATCGGCAGCTCCGGAATCATCGGCATGTAGAGGGTCACGCGGTCGCCTTTTCCGACGCCGAGCGACTTCAGGACATTCGCGAACTTTCCGACCTCGCGAAGCAGCTCCCGGTACGTGATCGTCCGCGTGTCCCCGGGCTCCCCCTCCCAGATGAGGGCGGCCTTGTTGGCGCGAGCCCCCCGGGCGTGGCGGTCGACGCAGTTGACCGAAGCGTTCAGTTTGCCGCCCACGAACCACTTCGCGCGGGGCGGCTTCCAGTCCAGGACCTTGCGCCAGGGCTTCATCCATTCGAGTTCTTTCGCGAACCCCGCCCAGAACTTCTCGAAGTCTCGATCCGCCTTCCGGTAGACCGCGGGATCCGAGACGTTCGCCCCAGCGGCGAAGGACTTTCGGGGCTTGAAGCGGCGCTTTTCGAGGAGCAGGGCTTCGATCGTTTCGTCCGCTCTGGTCGCCATGGCCGACTGTTCTCCTTCCGAGGACGGCCGCCCTCGGAGGAGGGACGAGACCTCGGCCCGAATGTTATTCCCAAACCGCCTTCCCCACGGAAGAACCCTTGACTTCGGTTCTGCGTTTGAACCACTCTGCGCCCACGACTGATCAATGCCCGGTGCCTGCCGCCGGACGCCGCCCTCGCGGAGAGCGAGAACCGTCAGGGCCGACGGTTCCCGTGTACCCGTTTTCGGGCGTGGCCTCCCCCTCCCGACGCGCCGGCCGCGGTCCGGAGTCCGGTCGCTCCATGAGATCTCGCGCGCGGGCCCCGGGTCCCCTGACCCCCGCCTGTTCTCCCACAATAAGATTCCCTGTCGAAGTCCCTGGTGTCCTGCGATTCGGACTTCGCGCATCTTTAAACTTTTAGGAGGGAGGGTTCATGGCGACCGGAACCATGGAGAGACAGGCGCCGCCGACCGGCGCCCTGACTTCGGACGAGAGACGGGTCATCTTCGCGTCGTCGCTCGGGACCGTCTTCGAGTGGTATGACTTCTACCTCTACGCGACACTGGCTCCCTTCTTCGCCGCGCTCTTTTTCCCCCCGGGTAACGCAACCGCCGCTCTTCTTTCCTCGTTCGTCACGTACGCGGCGGGTTTCCTCGTGCGGCCGTTCGGCGCGCTCTTCTTCGGGCGCATCGGAGACCTCGTCGGGCGCAAGTACACGTTCCTCGTCACCATCGTCGTCATGGGCGCCTCGACGGCTGCCGTCGGGCTCCTGCCCACCTACGCGAAAATCGGGTTCGTCGCGCCAATCCTTCTCGTGCTCCTGCGGCTCCTGCAGGGGCTCGCGCTCGGGGGGGAATACGGCGGAGCGGCAACGTACGTGGCCGAGCATGCGCGGCCCGGCCGCCGCGGATACAGCACCTCTTGGATCCAGACCACCGCGACACTGGGGCTCTTCCTCTCTCTTCTCATCATCGGCCTCTGCCGCTGGAAGCTGGGACCGGACGAGTTCAAGAGCTGGGGCTGGCGGATACCGTTCCTGCTCTCGGTCGTCCTGCTCATCTTTTCGATCTACATCCGGTTGAAGCTGCAGGAATCCCCCATTTTCAAGCGCATGAAAGCCGAAGGAAAGGGTTCGAAAGCTCCTCTGACCGAGAGCTTCGCCAACTGGTCGAACGCGAAGGTCGTTCTTCTCGCCCTCTTCGGGGCGACGGCCGGACAGGGCGTCGTCTGGTACGCGGGGCAGTTCTACGCCCTCTTCTTCCTGACGCTCTACCTGAAGCTCGACTACCTGACGGCCTACATCCTGATCGCGGCCTCGCTTCTGATCGCGACGCCGTTCTTCATCGTCTTCGGGTCGTTGTCCGACAGGATCGGCCGGAAATGGATCATCCTCATCGGCTGCCTCCTCGGCGCTCTCACCTTCTTTCCCCTTTTCAAGGCCCTGACGCATTTCGTCAACCCGGGGCTCGAGCAGTACGCCGCTTCGACGCCGATCACGGTGGCGGCCGACGATTGCAAGATGCACATCTTCCCGACTCCCAAGACGGTCTTTTCCCCGTGCGACAAGGCGAAAGACTTCCTGACCAAGGCGGGCCTCTCCTTCACGTCGGCCCCGGCGGTCCCGGGAGAGACGGTCGTCACGAAGCTTGGAACCACCGAGCTTAAGGGGTATGACGAAGACAAATACAAGGCCGCCTTGAAGGCCTCGGGGTACCCGGCGACGCCGGACAAGGCCCGGATCAACTATCCGATGACGCTCCTGGTCCTCGTCATTCTGGTCCTCTACGTGACGATGGTGTACGGACCGATCGCGGCCTTCCTGGTCGAGCTCTTCCCGACCCGCATCCGGTACACCTCGATGTCCCTGCCCTACCACATCGGCAACGGGTGGTTCGGCGGCATGCTCCCGCTTCTTGCGACGGCGCTCGTGGCGTCGCGCGGAAACATCTACGCCGGCCTGTGGTACCCGGTGATCGTGGCGGCCGTCACCTTCGTCATCGGGGCCTTGTTCCTCCGCGAGACCAAGGACCGGGACATCCAGGCGATCTGAGTGCAGTCTCCGGCGGCGACCAGCCGCCGGTTTTTTTTCGACCGGAAGGTCGTATGGAACGAAACGAAATAAGGAGGAGAGCATGACTCGACGGTTTCTCCGATTCGCCCTGGTCGCGCTTGCGGTCGCCGGGCTTGCGCCCGCCGCCGCGCCGGCCCAGGTCGTCGTGAAGGTCAGCGACACGGTCAATTTCCGGCTCGGCTTCCAGCTGCAGGGCTGGGCGGAATGGCTTCAGGACCCGGTGACCCAGGGTTACCAGCAGGGTTTCAAGCTTCGGCGCGTGCGTCTGATCGCGGCCGGACAGGTCGCGAAGAACGTGACTTTCTTCTTCCAGACGGACAACCCGAACATGGGGGCGAGCGTCGGAACGGCGGCGAAGGCCATCAACACCGGCTTCCTGGTACAGGACGCGTTCGGTGAGTGGCATCCCTTCAGCAACGACCTGTTCATCCTCGATTTCGGCAAGATGCTCATTCCGTTCACCCGCAACTCGCTCCAGAGCACGTCGAGCCACCTCTCTCTCGACGGCGGCACGTGGACGTTCCTCCAGACGGCTCCCCTGCAGGGCGACGCCGGGCGCGACGTCGGGATCCAGCTCAAATCGTATCTGGCGGGCGATCACCTCGAGATCCGCACGGGCCTCTTCGACGGGCTCCGCGCCCCGACGAACGCGACCGTGGGCACCACGAATGGTTCCCGCAACCCGTACCGCTTCGCCGGCCGGATCGTCTACAACGTATTCGACACCGAAAAAGGCTACGTCCCCGTCGGCACGAACCTCGGCAAGAGGAAAATCCTGGCGTTCGGCGCCGGTTACGACTCTCAGGGCGGGTACACCGCGCCCTCGACGGCGACTCTTCCCTCCGGCGACGGCTACAAGGCGTACGGCGGCGACATCATGCTCGACTGGCCGGTGGGCCCGGGCGACATGAAGACGGGAATGAGCGCGTTCACGGCCCACGTCGACTTCATCCATTTCGACGGCGGCTGCGGCATCACGCCCGCCGGGACCCGCGCGACGAACTGCCTCATCTCGGCTCTGCCGCCACAGCGGGAGCTCTTCACGGACGTCGGCTTCTATTTCAAGCCTCTCGAGCTCCAGCCGTTCGTTCGCTACGAGACGCTGCAGTTCACGGACCGGATCGAACATCCCCGCAACATCCGGCGCTACATGGGCGGATTCAACTATTACGTCGCGCAGCAGAGCATGAAGATCACGGCGGCGTACGAACGGATCGTCCCGGGGAGCCAGCCGGCAACTGCGACCGTCAAGAACACCAACCACTTCGTCGTTCAGCTGCAGTTCTTTTATTTCTGATCGGGTGGGCCCAGGGGGCGAAGGAGGACCGCATGTCGAAGAAAATTAAAGCGGGATTGACCCGAAGGCAGTTCGTGAAGGTGACGGGAACGGGCGCGCTCGCCGCAGGCGTGGGCGCCAACTTCCTCTTTCCGGCGCGCGCGGCGGCGCAGCAGAAAACGCTTCGCATCATCCAGTGGAGCCATTTCGTTCCGGGCTACGACAAGTGGTTCGACAACACGTACACCAAGGAATGGGGCGCGAAGAACAACACGAACGTGGTCGTCGACCACATCGCGGTCGGCGAGGTCAACGCGCGGGCGGCCGCGGAAGTCGCAGCGAAGAAGGGGCACGACCTCTTCATGTTCCTTTCGCCTCCCGCGGCTTACGAGAAGCAGGTGATCGATCACTCCGAGATCTATCAGACCGTCGAGAAGAAGCACGGCAAGAAGATCGACCTCGCCCACAAGTCGACCTACAACCCGAAAACGAAGAAGTACTTCGCGTTCTCGGACTCCTACGTTCCCGACCCGGGCGATTACCGGAAGGACCTCTGGGAGAAGGTCGGGTACCCCAACGGCCCGGACACGTGGGAGGACCTGCGCATCGGCGGCAAGAAGATCAAGGACAGCGTCGGAAACCCCGTCGGGATCGGGCTCTCGCAGGAGCTCGACACCAACATGGCGGTGCGCGCGCTTCTCTGGTCGTACGGCGGGTCCGAGCAGGACGAGGCCGGCAACGTCACGATCAACTCGAAGCAGACTCTGGAAGCCATCAAGTACATGCGCGCCATGTTCAAGGAGTGCATGACGCCCGAGGTCTTCACCTGGGACCCCTCCTCCAACAACCGCGGGATCCTCGCCGGCAAGCTGTCCTTCGTCGCCAACGCGATCTCCGTCACGCGGACGGCGGAGAAGGACAACCCGGAGATGTCGAAGAACATCCAGGTGGCGCAGGCCCTGAAAGGCCCCGTGCGCCGGATTGCCGCGGAGCACGTCATGGACTGCTACGTCATCTGGAACTTCGCCGAGAACCAGGAGGGCGCCAAGCAGTTCTTAGTCGACTACATCGACAACTTCGGCGCGGCGTTCAAGGCGAGCGAGTTCTACAACTTCCCGTCGTTCCCGAGCACCGTGCCGGACATCAAGGCGCAGCTCGCGAACGACCCCAAAGCGGTTCCGCCGGACAAGTACAAGGTCCTCGGCAATGTCCTCGAGTGGGCGACCAATGTGGGGTACCCGGGATACGCGACCGCCGGCATCGACGAGGTCTTCAATACCTTCGTGCTGCCGACCATGTTCGCCCGCGCCGCGCGGGACGAGGTCACGCCGGAAGAGGCCGTGAAGACGGCGGAAGCGGAGATCAAGCGCATCTTCGCGAAATGGAAGTAAGAAGGTAAGCTCCCCGCGCCATGGCCATAGTCCAGACGCGGGCGCTCACCAAAGTCTTCAAAAAAGGGGAGCTCGGGGCCGTCAACAACGTCGACCTGGAGAGCCGGGAGGGCGAGTTTCTCGTCCTCCTCGGCCCGTCCGGGTCCGGCAAAACGACCCTCTTGAGGATGATCGCGGGGCTCGAGGAGCCCACCTCGGGGGAAATCCTGATCGGCGGGCGCGTTGTCAACGACATGACCCCGCGCGAGCGCCGGATTGCGATGGTCTTCCAGAGCTACGCGCTCTACCCGCATCTCACCGTGCTCGGAAACATCGTCTTCCCCCTGAAGGCGCAGGGCATGGAGAAGGGCGAGCGGCAGAAGAAGGCGGAATGGGCCGCGGGCCTGCTCGGCATCGGCCGCCTCCTTCACCGGAAACCGCGGGAGCTTTCGGGAGGAGAGCGTCAGCGCGTCGCGCTTGCGCGGGCGATCGTGCGGGAGCCCTCGCTCTTCCTGCTCGACGAGCCGCTTTCGAATCTGGACGCGAAGTTGCGGGCATCAGCGCGCACCGAGCTCGAGCAGTTCCAGAAGCGGGTAGCGACGACGACCATCTACGTGACACACGACCAGGTCGAGGCGATGGCCATGGGCGACCGCGTCGTCGTCATGAACAAGGGATCGGTCCGGCAGATCGGCACCCCGGCGGAGGTCTACGACGATCCCGCCGACACATTCGTCGCGACTTTTCTCGGGTCCCCTCCCATGAACCTCATCGACGTCGGCGACGTGACGGTCGGATTCCGTCCCGAGCACCTGCTCCCGCTCGCCGAGGCTCGCGAAAAAGGGACGGCGGTTCCGGTCCGGTTCCAGATCCAGAACGTGGAGTACCTCGGCGCCGAACGGATCCTCTACGGAGAAGTCCAGGGAGGCCGATTCGACGCGAAGAAGGTCGTGTCGCGAATGGCGGCTCACGGCGGCGCCCTCATCGAGAAAGGCACGGTCAACGATTTTGCCGTCGCGGAGCGGGATCTCAAGTTCTTCGACCAGGCCGCCGGAACCAGAACGACCCGGCGAATTCCGGCATGAGCCTCGGTCGGCAGCGCTGGCTGGGGCCGGCCATGTTCCTGCCGGCGATCCTCTATGTGGTGGCGCTCGTCGGTGTCCCGTTCGTTCTCGCATTCCTCTACAGCGTCGGGGACGTCAAGGTCGGCAGCGTCGGCTATCACTTCGTGGGCCTGGCGAACTTCAACTCGGTTCTGCACAGCCCGACGTTCCTCCGCTCTCTCCGCAACTCCTTCGTTTTCACGATCGCGTCGCAGGTGCTCGTGCTTCTGGGGGCCAACATCCTCGCGATGGCCTTGAAGAATGTCTTCCCGGGGCGGCGATTCATCCGTTTCCTGATCCTGCTCCCGTGGGTCGCGCCCGTTTCGATCGGCTCGATCGGGTGGAAGTGGATCCTCGACTCCCTCTACAGCGTCATCAACTGGGTGCTCATCCGCTTTCACCTCGCCAACGCGTTCTCGCCACCCATGTATCTGGGAGAGCCGAAGCTCGCGATGATCTCGGTCATCCTCGTCCACACCTGGCACATGCTCCCGTTCGCGACCGTGATCATCCTCGCCGGGTGGACCGCCATTCCCAAGGACATTCCGGAGGCGGCGGAGGTCGACGGCGCGAAATTCTTCCGGAAGCTTTTCCAGATCGAGCTGCCGATGATGCTGCCGATCATCAATGTCGCGGTGCTCTTCGGAGTGATTTTCACCTTCACGGACATGACGGTCGTCTACATCCTGACGCGCGGCGGTCCGTACGACACCACTCAGGTCCTCCCCTCCCTGGCGTTCTTCACGGGCATCCTCGGGAGCGACCTCGCCGAGGGAGCGGCCATCTCTCTCTTCCTGGTTCCCCTGCTGGTGGTCGTGGCCTGGCTGATGCTCCGGTCGGCCCACCGCGCGGAAGTGACCTAGCCCGTGGCAGTCGGCCTCAAGACCCGGAAAGCCTTGGGGCGCGCGGTGCACGTCCTGGTGCTGCTGTTCTTTTCGGTCGCGCTCGGATTTCCCTTCTACTGGATGGTCATCACGAGCTTCAAGCAGAACCCCGATCTCTACAACCTGAAGAACAACCCCTTCATCTTCACTCTCAAGCCGACGCTCGACCACCTGACCTTTCTCTTCCGCGAGACCCTTTTCCTGCGCTGGTTCGGCAATACGCTTTTTGCCGGGGTCTGCGTCGTGGTCATCACTCTCGTCCTCGCCGTGCCCGCCGCATACGCTCTGGCCCGGTTGACGGGACGCTGGGGCGGACGCGTCGGAATCGCGATCTTCCTGACGTATCTCGTCCCGCCGACCCTGCTCTTCATTCCCCTGTCACGGATCGTCGCGCTGCTCGGGCTCCAGGACAGCCTCTGGTCGATCATCGTGGTGTACCCGAGCTTCACCATTCCGTTCTCAATCTGGCTCCTCATGGGGTTCTTCAAGTCGATCCCGCGCGAGCTCGAGGACGCCGCCATGGTGGACGGGCTGACGCGCTTTGAGGCCTTCATCAAGCTCGTCATCCCGATCTCGGTTTCCGGGATCCTGACCGTGGTCATCTTCACGTTCACGCTGGTGACGCAGGAATTCGTCTACGCCCTGACGTTCATCTCGTCCGCATCGAACCAGACCGTGGGTGTCGGCGTCCCCATCTACCTGGTGCGGGGCGACGTGTACTACTGGGGCTCGCTGATGGCGGCCTGCCTGATCTCGGCCCTGCCGATCGGGATCCTCTACAACCTCTTCCTGGACCGGTTCATCGCCGGATTCACGGTGGGGTCGGTCAAATAGATTTCAGCTCTCGTCCGGGCCCCGCGCGGCTTTCGGCCCGAAAAGCCTGAAAAACTCCCCGGCTGCTGCCGCGTCAGGCAGTGAATCGTGCCGAGACCCCACACCAGATCGGACGCGTGGATCCCCACTACCGGGCGTTCGAAGAGCTCCGCCAGGATTCCCAGTGCCACCCGGTCCTTCGGGTCGTTGAACGTGGGGACGAGCACGGCGGCGTTGGCCACGTAGAAGTTCGCGTACGAGGCGGGAAGACGCCGCCCGTCGAAGAAGATCGGCGCCGGCATCGGCAGAAAAGCGACCTGCGGCCGGGTTCCGTCCTCCAACCGCGCTCCTTCCAGACGCTCGCGGTTCTCCTCGAGCGGACGGTGGTTTTCGTCGGCGGGGTTCGCCTCGCGGCAAAGGACAACGGTGCGTGGCCCCGTGAAGCGGCAGAGGTCGTCGATGTGGCCGTGGGTGTCGTCCCCCGCAATGCCGCGGCCGAGCCAGAGAACGTTTCGAGCGCCGAGCGAATCGCGGAAAACCCGCTCGTATGCGGCTCGGTCCATGCCGGGATTGCGCACCTGCACGAGAGGATCGAGGAGGCACTCCTCCGTCGTGATCAAGCTGCCGCGTCCGTTGACGTCGATCGCTCCCCCTTCGAGGACCACCTCGCACTCCCGTTCGAGCGCGGGGAGGAGAGGCAATTGCAGGGCGCGCGCGATCCGTTCGGGCACGCGATCGTCCCGGCGCCAGTCGGGATACTTCGCCCAGCCGTTGAAGCGGAAGCGTCGAATCGCGACTTCCGGGCGCGGAGAGTCCCGCTGCACGAAGGCGGGGCCCGAGTCCCGGGTCCACCCGCGGTCGGTCGGCACGCGGAAGAACTCGGCTCGTGTGAGGTCGAGCCCCGACCGCAGAAGCACACGGCGCGCGCGCGCTTCGTGCGCCGGAGAATCGACCAGCACGCGCAGGATCTCGCCGCGCAGGATCCAGCGAGAGATCTCCGCGTACGCCCACGGGATCGGCCCGAACCGTCCGGGCCAGTCCGACGTGTTGTGCGGCCAGCCGATCCAGGTCGCCTCGTGGGGCTCCCACTCGGCCGGCATCGAGAACAGGTCGCCGGAGCGGCGGCGTCCGGCGGTCAGCGGCGGTCGCGCCAGGGCTCGCCCGCCAGGAACCGCGAAGTGATTCCTCCGTACGCGTCAATCCGCCGGTCCCGCAGAAAAGGCCAGTTTCGGCGCACGTCTTCGATCCGCGCCGGGTCGACTTCCGCGATCAGGATCTCCTCGCGGTCGGCCGAACCCTGCGCCAGGATGACCCCCTGCGGGTCCGCAATGAACGAATTCCCCCAGAACTCGATCCCGGCTCCCCCGCCCTCGGGGGTCTCGTGCCCGATCCGGTTCGCGGCACCGACGTAGAGGCCGTTCGCGATCGCGTGCCCGCGCTGGACGGTGCGCCACGCGTCGAGCTGAGCCGCCCCATGTTCCTCTTTCTCGTGAGGGTGCCAACCGATCGCGGTCGGATAGAACAGAACGCTCGCGCCCTGAAGCGCCGCCATCCGCGCGCCCTCCGGATACCACTGGTCCCAGCAGATCAGCGTCGAGATTCGGCCGGGCCCGACGTCGAACGCCGGAAATCCGAGGTCGCCGGGAGCAAAGTAGAACTTCTCGTAGTACGCGGGATCGTCCGGGATGTGCATCTTGCGGTACACGCCCGCGATGCGCCCGTCCACGTCGATGACCGCGGCGCTGTTGTGGTACAGGCCCGCGGCACGGCGCTCGAAAACGGGGGCGACGACGGCCACGCCGCCGCGGCGCGCGGCCTCCGCGAGCCTCTCCGTAGTGGGCCCGGGCAGCGGCTCCGCGAGGTCGAACGTCGCGGGGTCTTCCCTCTGGCAGAAGTACTGCGACTTGAAAAGTTCCGGCAGGCAGACGACAGCGGCTCCCTGGCGCGCGGCTTCCTCGACTTTCGTCGCGCCCCGCTCGAGATTCTCCTCCGGATCCGGGCTGCAGGCCATCTGGATGAGCGCAATGCGGAAAGGCTTCGGCGACGGCGCGCGGCTGCCCACGGAGTTGCCCATCGGCGCGCATCTTATTAGACGGCTCGCTGCCGCCGACAGGCCTGTGTCTGAACCAGGGATCGGCGGAGCTTGGGAAGGGGCGAACCAGCGCGGATCGCAACTTGCCGCCGGCCGGGAGGCCCGATCCGCTGACCCGGGTCTTATGCCGGCCCTGTGCCGGATCGCCGGCAAACTTGCGTCGAGAATCGCATGGAATCAGCCTCGAGGGTCCAGGGAACAGATCCCATGCTCCTCGCAGATCCGCCGCATCGCGGCCGCGGCGGTGTTGAAGGCCAGGATGATCGAGCCGCCCTTGTTTCCAGCCGTCAGGTCGCCCGCGACGAAAAGGCCCGGCACGCTGGTGGCGAACCCTTCCGTCAGCCTGGGAGAGGGGCCGTCGTATTCGATTCCCGCGGATTTCAGGAAATTATCCGGAGTCGTGCCTCCGAGGGCGTAGACGAGGCGGTCGAACTCCGGGGACTCAAGCTCCGCCCCCCCGAAAGCGACCCGGACCTTTTCGCCGGCCTTCTCGAGGCCGGAAACGTTCGAGCCGAGGAGGACCCGTAGCTTGCGCTGGCGTTCCAGGGCGAGAACGCTTTCCCGATTGACAGGAGCCGGCCGGGTCAGCTCGTTTCCCCGGTAGGAGAGCGTCACTCGGTTCCGCTCCTGGACGAGAAACTGGCAGTATTCGCAGGCCGTGTCTCCTCCTCCGATGACGAGGACATCCAGGTCGTTCATCGGCTCGCTCGTGATGTCGAAGAACACCTTTCCCTTGAGCTCAGCCGGGATCGGATAGGAAGGCTTCGCCGGCCGACCCAGAACTCCGATCGCGATCACGACGATCCGGGAGCGATAAATGCCGCTGCTTCCCTCGACGCGAAAGCGCCCGTCTTCTTCCCGGGCGATCCTGTAAACCTCTTCCCGGTATCGGACTTCCACTCCGGAATCGCGTATGGCGGCATCGAGATACGTCAGTGTCTCCTCGCGGGAGAGATCCGGAATGCAGAGCACGCCGTCGCAGCGCGCGTCGATCCCCTTGTAGTTGGCAAGGACCGGCTTCGACGGTGCGTAGTACTTCCGGATGATCCACGAGTGCGTGTCCGCCTTCTCGAGGACGACGATTTTTTCGGCGGGCACACCCGCCGCGCGTGCCTCGGCGACCAGCGCGATGCCGGCGGGACCGGCGCCCACGACGAGAAGGTCGAGCTCACGGGCCTCCATTTCTATTCCCCCTCCTGAAAGAGTCCGCTCATGCGCGCTTGAGAACACGAACGAAATTGCCCTGCTGCACGAGGACCCGCGCGGCCATGCCGAGGAAGAGACCCGTTCCGACCACGCCGGGAATCTCGAGGATGGCTGTCTCGAGACGCCTCCCGTCGTCGATCTCGGGAAACTTGCAGTCAAAGATGGCGTTGCCGTTATCGGTCACGAAACTTCCGGGGCCGGTTTTCGCCGGTCGAAGCACGGGCTGACACCCGAGGGCGGCGAGCCGTCGCCGGCAGAGCGTCAACCCGAAAGGAACGATCTCGACCGGCAGAGGCGTCCTGACTCCGAGACGTTCGACGAGTTTCTCCTCACCGACGAGAATGACGAGACGCGCGGACGAAGCGGCTACGATCTTTTCGCGCACCAGGGCGCCGCCGAGCCCTTTGATGAGATCGAGGCGGGGATCCACCTCATCCGCGCCGTCCACCGTGAGGTCGAGCTGCCCGGCCGCTTCCAGCGTCGTCAGAGGAACGCCGAGACCCTCGGCCAGCCTGCGCGTTTCCTCCGAAGTCGGCACACCGAGAAGGTCCAGCCCCTCACGGACTCGCCCGGCCAGAGCGCGCACGAAGCTTTCTGCCGCCCGCCCCGTGCCCAGCCCGACGCGCATCCCCTCTTCGACGTAGCCCGCGGCGATCCCGCCAGGAGTGCCCGGGAGAACCTCGACTCTCCCCGGCTGGGGCGTGGCGGAATCTGCTGCGCCGGAGCGGTCGCCGTTCATTCGGCGCGGGTCCCGCCGCCCGATCTCAGCGTCTGAAACACGTGCCGGGCATCCTCGCTCGAGGATTCTTTGGCGAGCGCCATCAACCCCCAGCGAACGATGTCCCGGATCGAGATGATTCCGACGACCCGGTCGTCCCGGGACACCGGGTGCCGGATGCCGCGATCGGTCATGACCCTGGCCGCATACACGATGTCCGAATCGGGACCGTCGTGATCACACTCCCGGTCATGATCTGACGGACCGGAGTCGTTGCGCAGTCCCGTCCTCCGAGCAACTCCTGGTCCCGCGTGTCGGCATGCACGGTGGTCATCGACCCGCTAAGAATACCGAACCTGTCGTGAAGCACCTTCGCCATGCGCGCCAGGCAGGATGTCGTGCAGGATGCGGGCCGGTCGTGTTCCTGAGGCCTCCGCCCTTCGCCTCCTCAGCGCCGGTCCATCGCCCGCTCGACCTCGGAAAGGGAGGGCTCGATCTCGACGGGACGGTTGGCGCGCGCGGGAGGCGGTTCCATCTCCTGGTGATAGGCGAGGATCAACCCCGGGTCTTTCAGGATATGACCCGTCAGCACCGCGAGAACGCTCGTCCCCGGCCGGATGACTCCCTCGCCGACGAGACGACGCGTCCCGGCGATCGACGCCGCGCTGGCGGGCTCGCAGCCGATTCCCGCCGCGTCGACGACGGCTTTCGCCTCGAGGATTTCGGCGTCGGTGACGTCCGTCACGACCCCGCCGGTCGATCGAATCGCGGCCACTCCCCGCTCGTGGGAAGCGGGATCGCCGATGCGGATGGCGGTCGCCAGTGTCTCCGCCTTGACCGGGTGGGCCGCGGCGAAGCCGTCCCGGAAGCTGCGCGCGAACGGATTGGCGCCCGTCGCCTGCACCGCCGCCAGCCGTGGCACGCGGGCGATCAGGCCGAGCTCCCGCGCATCGGAGAGGGCCTTTCCGAACGCCGAAGTGTTTCCGAGGTTGCCCGCGGGAAGGACAATCCAGTCGGGCGGCTCCCACGAGAGCTGCTCGAGTGCTTCGAACACGATCGTCTTCTGTCCCTCGAGGCGAAACGGGTTCACCGAGTTTAAGAGAGAGACGCCGAGCTTCTCGCTCGCCTCGACCGCCAGCGCGAGACACGCGTCGAAGTCGCCCCGGACGACCAGGGTCCGCGCTCCATAAGCGAGGGTCTGCGCGAGCTTGCCCGTCGAAACCTGCCCGGCCGGGACGAAGACGAGGGCCGGGATTCCTGCGAGGGCGGCGTACGCGGCGAGCGAGGCGGACGTGTTCCCGGTCGACGCGCACGCCACCGCCGTCGCTCCGATGCGCCGCGCCGCGGTAATCCCGACCGTCATCCCGCGGTCCTTGAACGAGCCCGTGGGGTTGTGACCCTCGTGCTTGACGAACAGCTCGGGCACGCCCGCCCAGCGGGAGATCGCGGGGCTGCGCAGCAGCGGCGTGTTCCCTTCGGGATGCGAAACCACGTGGGAGTCCGCGCCGGGCAGCACGAGCTCTCGAAACCGCCAGACGCCCGAGCCATCCAGTCCGCGACGCGCGGCGGAGCGGCCGGCAAAGAGCGCGGCAAGCTCCCTCCCGCGCTCCCGGGGGGGAGCGTGGCGAACCTCGAGCAGGCCCCCGCACGACGAACAGCGCGGCTTCGGCCAGGAGATGTCGATCTCGCGACCCTCGCGCGGGCAGAACTGCCAGCTCGATCTAACGGCGTCGCTCACGCGGCTTTCGGCGCGAGCAGCCTCGCCCCTTCGGGATCGAGCGGCGCGACCCGCACCCTGACCCGGACGGCGCGGGCGACGTAGGCGTCGCGCATCGCCGCCGCGATCCGTTCGCCCATCTCCGCTCCGTCGGCAAAGGCGAACGCTGCGGGTCCGCTTCCGGAAATCGAGCACCCGAACGCGCCCGCCCCGAGCGCGGCGGCCTTCGCGTCGGGAAATCCGGGAAGGAGAGCGCTACGGACGGGCTCCGCGATGCGGTCCTCGACCGATCGCCTCAGGAGCTCGAAGTCTCCCGCGGCGAGCGCGGCGACGAGCGCCCCGACGTTCGCCGCCTGAGAGATGGCCGTCTCGAGGCTGACCTCCGCCGGCAGGAGCGATCGAGCCATCTCCGTCGAGACGCGCTGCTCGGGCTCCGCGAGAACGACCAGAAGACCCGGGGGACAGCGCAGAGTGACGACGTCCGGCGGGTCCATCGACCGGATCAGGACGATCCCGCCGAAGAGAGCGGGCGCCACGTTGTCGGCATGGCGGCCCGAGACGACCTCCTCCGCCTCGAGGCACGGCCCGAGCAGTTCCGCGCGCGAAAGCGGAGACCCGAGGAGCGCGTTGACGGCGAATGCGGCCGCGACGGCCGAGGCGGCGCTGCCGCCCTGCCCGCCCGAGAGAGGCAGCCCCTTGCGGACTTCCAGAACGATTCCCGTCGAAGACGCGCCCGCCTTCCTGCGCACCGCGGCCGCGGCGATACCGGCCGTGTTCCGCTGCGGATCGGACGAAAGACCGGGGTGCCCGGAGGACCGCAGCACGAGTCCCCCGCCCTCTTCGAGAAACGCGGTGACCTCGTCGCCTTCTCCTCCCGCGAGCGCCAGGCCGAGGATGTCGAGACCTGGCCCGACGTTCGCCACCGTCGCGGGAGCAAACGCGCGGTAGCCGCTCATCCGCCGGCGAGCATCGCGACGTCGTTGAAGATGCCTCCCGCCGTGACCTCGAGCCCGGCGCCGGGCCCCTGGATGATCAGCGTATTGGAGCGGTATCGGGTGGTCGTAAACGCCACCTGATTGTCGGTGCCGGCGAGGCTCGCGAAGGGGTCTCCCGGGCCGACCTCGACCAGACCCACCCGGATGCGCCGGCGAGTCACCGACGCGACGTACCGCAGGACACGCCCTCGGGCCGTCGCCGCCGCGACGCGGCGTTCCCACTCGGCGTCTCCCGCCTCCAGCCGGGAGAGAAACCGGGCGAGGAGCATTCCCCGGGCAAACTTCGGAACGAGATTCTCCACGGGCACCGACTCCGGCTCTCCCGCGAACCCGAGCAGGCGGCCGAGGATCAAGGCCTTTCGGCCGACGTCCGCGCCGGAGAGGTCCTCGCGCGGGTCCGGCTCCGCGTAGCCGCGGCGCATCGCGAGCGCCAGCGATTCGGAAAATCGGCGGCCCTTCCCGATCTCCGTCAGGAGAAATCCCAGGGTCCCGGAGAGACAGCCTTCTATCTTCAGCACGCGGTCACCCGACTCGATGAGCTTGCGGTACGTGTCGAGGACCCTCAGGCCGGCGCCCACAGTGGCTTCGAAGCGGAGCTTCCGTCCGTTCGCTTTCACGGCCGCGTGAACGGCGCGCGCGTCTTCGCTCCGGCCCGCGAGGGGGCGCTTGTTGGCGAGCACCTGGTCAAACCCGGTGCGTGCCGCCTGTTCCAAAAGATTCGCGGTGTTCTCCGCGGTCACGTCGACCAGGATCGGCCGCGAGAGCGCGTGCTCGGCGAGGACGGCCACGGCATCGCGCGCGGATAGCCGGGTTCCTCCGGGCGCCACCGATCCCGTGCGGGACTTCGCCGCGACGAGGCGCGCGAGCGAGCGGGCGGAGAACCCTTCGGGCCGGAAAAGAAGGCCGCCCCGGTCGATGACGGCGACCAGGCGAACGCGCTTTCCGCGCGTCACGAGAAGCCGCGCCAGCGTTCGGCCCACCTGGCCGAAACCGAGAAGCGCGACGTCCGCCCGAACGTTCTCGGCCGCCGCCCCCCCGCCGATTTTCGAGAGCTGGAAGGCCTCGTGAATCCGCCTCTGCGCGTCGGAGGCCTGCGCCGACGACACCACAAACGAGATGTTCAGCTCCGAAGAACCCTGCGCGATGGCCACGACGTTGATTCCGGCGAGCGCCAGCGGAGAGAACACGCGCGCAGCGATGCCGGGCGTGCCCGCCATGCCGAGACCGACCACGGAGATCGTGGCGAGATCGGGCGACACGTCCACGCGGTCGAGCTCCCCGCGGGTGAGCTCGCCGGAAAACGCGGCCTGGAGGCTTCGTCGCGCGCCCTCGGCATGCTCCGCCGGGACGGATAGACAGATCGAGTGTTCGGAGGAGGCCTGGGAGATCAGCGAGACGGAAATGCCTTCCTGCTGAAGAGCGCCGAAAGTCCTCGCGGCGATGCCGGGCACGCCGAGCATGCCGTTGCCCGTCACGGTGACCAGCGCCTGCGCCGTCATGGCCGAGATCGCCTTGACGGGATAGCCGGCGAGGGTGCGGCGCCGGGAGATCTCGGTACCCGCGCGCGCCGGGTCGGCGAAGGGCCGGACGAATACGGGCGTCATGCGGCCGGCGAGCGGGATGAGCGCGCGGGGTTGGAGGACTCGGGCGCCGTAATAGGCGAGCTCCGCCGCCTCCCGCACGTTCAACTGCGGAATCACGCGCGCGTCGGAAACGACCCGGGGATCCGCCGTCAGGAAACCGGGGACGTCCTTCCACAACAGGACGGCGCGGGCAGCCAACGCCCGCCCCAGGAGCGTGGCCGTCAGGTCGGATCCACCGCGGCCAAGGGTGACGGGCCGCCCGTCTCGCGCCGTGCCGACGAAACCCGGCACGACCGGGATCTTTCCGGCGGCGAGAATGGGCCGCAGGCGGGCCCGGACGTTGCGGTCGGTCGCGGCGAGATCCGGGAAAGCCTGTCCCGGCGGGCCGTCCGTCGCGACCAGGCCGACTGCGTCGACGTACTCGGCGCGGAGGCCGCGCTCCGAGAGGCCGGCCGCAAAGATCAACGCGGCGAGCCGCTCACCGCGCACCAGGATGTGATCAACGCCCGACGCGGACAACTCCCGGAGAAACCGCGGAGCCTCGGCGAGGGCTTCCACTTCACGAAACGACCGGTCGATCTCTTCGATTGCGCGCCGGCGAGCCGGCGGACGCCGGAGGACCTGCTTCGCGGCCGCCCGATAGCGGTCGCGAAGTTTTCGAGCCCCGTCCCGCGCGGCCGCGTCTTCGGACGGCGGCGCGTGAGCGACTGCCAGGAGCGCGTCCGTCGCCCCGGCGAACGCGGAAACGACGACGACTGCGGGGCGGGAGGCCGATTCGACGAGCGCGAGCGCGTGCTGGAGCGCTCTCCCGTCGGCGAGCGAGGCTCCGCCGAACTTGTGGATCGTCGGAGCGCCGGAAATTCTGGCCAATGGCCGGATTATCCCAGAGCAGGCGTACGAACGGAGCGGAGAGGCCGGCGCGCGCGGGCTACGATTCAGTTGAGAGAGAGGAATCCGCGGCGCTGATCGTTCGCGGAAAGGAGCCCTACGCCGCCCTCTCCCGGGCGGCATGATCAGCTGCATTGGCGAGAGCGCACCGCCTGCCTGCGGCCCCCTCACCCCAACCCTCTCCCCGAGCGCGGGGCGAGGGAGCAGAGCTGCGCTTCAACCACGATGGTGGTTAAGCTCGCCCCGAGAGGAGTCTCCCGACCAGAGGGAGGGAGGAGCCTCTCGGGGCGGGAGCCGCAGCGAACGAAGGGACCAGCCGGGCGGTCGAGCCTTCAGGCGAGCCGCCCGGCGGTGCGTT
>JBBSGZ010000063.1:0-21027 GCA_038253555.1 Thermoanaerobaculia bacterium | reverse complement strand
CGGGGCGGCGGGCGTGGGCGGGCCCGCCCCCGCGCCGGGGGGCCGGGGCGCCCGGGGCGGGCGGGGGGTCGCCCCCCCCCCCCCCCACCGCCGGGCGGCTCGCCTGGGGGCTCGACCGCCCGGGCTGGTCCCTACGTTCGCTGCGGCTCCCGCCCCGAGAGGCTCCTCCCTCCCTCTGGTCGGGAGACTCCTCTCGGGGCGAGCTTAGCCACCATCGAGGTTGAGCGCAGCGCTGCTCCCTCGCCCCGCGCTCGGGGAGAGGGTTGGGGTGAGGGGGCCCGCAGGTAACTCTCGCGTGCGCCATGCCGGTGATGACGCGATCCCTCTCCCCGCGTTCAGCAAGGGGGCCTCGCGGGTAGGCAGCCGCGCTCGCCTTTATTCGGGCTCGCGCGGCCGGCGGCCAGGTGCTACTCTCTCCCCGTCCTCTCCGGTTCCGCGCCGGGCGTCCTCCTCCCCTCAAGGAGGCTTCGATGCTCGTCCGCGTTCATTCGGCGGCAACCTTTGGAATCGAGGCCCACGTTCTGGACGTGGAGCTCGACGTCTCCCGCGGTCTGCCCTCGTTCACTATCGTCGGGTTACCGGACGCGGGCGTCCGCGAGGCGCGGGAGCGCGTCCGGTCGGCGCTGCGCAACAGCGGTTACGCCCCGGTCGGCGGGGCGATCACCGTGAACCTCGCCCCCGCCACGCTGCGCAAGGCGGGCGCCGCGATCGATCTGCCGATCGCCGTCGCCTTCCTTCTCGTCGCCGGACTCATCCCTTCGACGGAAAAGCGCAGGATCTACGTCGGCGAGCTCGGCCTGGACGGCGAGGTCCGACCGATCCACGGGGCCCTCTGCCTGGCGCTCGCGGCTCGCGACGCCCGCTTCGAAGAGCTCATCCTGCCGGCCGCGAATGCGCCAGAAGCCAGCGCGGTCGAGGGAATCCGGACCGTCGGCGTCCGGTCTCTCGCGGCAACGGTCGCGCATCTTCTCGGAGAGCCGCCCGATCCGTCAGACGCCGGGGACGGGAAAGCGACGGAGCTCCGGTCCCCCTCTCCCGGCGATTTCGCGGACATCCGGGGCCAGGCCCTGGCGCGCCGTGCGCTCGAGATTTCGGCGGCCGGGGGGCACCACGTCCTGCTGTCCGGCCCGCCCGGAACCGGCAAGACGATGCTCGCCCGGCGTTTGCCGACCATCCTCCCCGCCCTGACGCGGGAGGAATCGATCGAAGTGACCTCCGTCCACTCGATCGCGGGCGCGCTTCCGGCGGGCGGCGGGCTTCTCTGGGAGCCCCCTTTTCGTTCCCCGCATCACGGAATCTCCGGGCCCGGTCTCGTGGGAGGAGGCACGCGGCCCCGCCCGGGGGAAATCTCACTCGCTCATCGCGGGGTGCTCTTCTTAGACGAGCTGCCCGAATTCCGGCGGGACGTGCTCGAAGGCATCCGACAGCCCCTCGAAGAAAAGCGGGTCTGCCTGGTTCGGGTGGGCGGCGCGTGCGTCTTTCCGTCCGACTTCCTCCTCGTGGCAGCCATGAATCCGTGCCCGTGCGGTTTTCACGGGGACCCCCGCCGCATGTGCCGCTGCTCGGAAGGCGAGCGGATCCGGTACGCGCGCCGACTTTCCGGTCCGCTGCTCGACAGGATCGACCTCCACGTCCCGGTGCCTCCGGTTCCGTGGGGCGACCTCCAGCGAGAGACGGGAGGCGAGTCCTCGGCCTCCGTTCGCGCGCGGGTGGAGGCCGCCCGCGCCCTCGCTTCGAGACGATTTCCGGAACGTGCCGGCTACCGGAACGCCGAGCTGCCGTCGACCGACATCGAGCGCACGATCCGGCTGGCAGGAGGCGGACGCGCGATCCTCCAAGCCGCCGTGGACCGCATGGGTCTCTCCGTCCGGGCGGTTCACAGGGCGCTGCGCGTCGCACGGACGATCGCCGACCTCGAGGCTTCCGACCCTGTTTCAAATCAGCATCTTGCAGAAGCGCTGGGCTATCGCAGCCGCGGAGCGGAAGAGGACTGGGAACGGCTTGACAGCGCCATCCCCACCCCCTAACATCGTCCCCACCCGACACACTCAAGGAACTGACACTCCCGGTAGCGCGCAACTTGGCGTACCGGCGGAGCCATTGGCTGGAGGAGGCAGGCGTTGAAGTACAACACGATCATCTTCGTGCCGCATGCAAAGGCAAAATTCCGGAAGCTGACCGTGTCGACCCGCCTCTTGTCGGTGGCCGCGGGGGGCGCCTCCCTGGTGCTGCTGGCCGCGATCACCTTCGGCTGGGCGTTCCTCTCCTCCACGCGGCGCGACCACCAGTACCTGCAGGTCCTGGCGGACAACGCGAGGTTGAAATCCACGTCCGCCGCCCTCCACGGGAGACTCGAGGGGCTCTCGCGGCAGCTCTCGGATTTCGAGGCTCGCACCCGCCGCCTCGCAATCGTCGCCGGGCTGGCGGAGTCCGGACGGACCGGCGCGGGAGGCCCTTTCGCGATCAACGCGTCTCCGGCTCCCTTAGACGAGCGCAGCGCGTTTCTCGGATCGCGTTTGAACGCGCTCGAGGGGCAGTTCGCGCGGCGCGACATGTTCGTCTCGTCGATGCCGACCGTCGCGCCCGTCCACGGGCTGCTCAATTCGGGGTTCGGCGCCCGGCGCGATCCGATCACCGGTCAGGGAGCATTTCATCCCGGGCTCGACATCTCGACCCGCAGGCACGAGCCCGTCCTGGCGACCGCCTCGGGGACCGTCGTCAAGAGCGGATGGGCCGGCGACTACGGAAAGGCCATCGAGATCGATCACGGAAACGGATTCCGCACGGTGTACGGGCACCTGGACGCGATGCTCGTCCGAGAGGGTCAGAAAGTCCGCCGCGGAGAGCGCGTCGGACTCGTCGGATCGACCGGCCGCTCGACGGGGCCGCACCTCCACTACGAAGTGCGGCAGGACGACCACCTGTTGAATCCCCTCGAATACATTCTGGACGCGAAGTAGGCCTGCCGCCGGAATCGAAAGTCGGGCCAGTCGCCCATCCGCGTCCGCCGTCCCGTCGCCTTTCGCCCTTCGCCCTTCGCGTGTCGCCTGTTGCCCTCTCCCGCCGCCGCTGCCCCGGCGCCCGCGACCCGGCACCCTGGAAAGCGAATAAACTCCCTCCGAGAAGGGTTTAGGCTCGAAATATGATCGACCGCGTCCTCGCCAAAGTCTTCGGCACCCAGCATGAGCGCGACATCAAGAAGCTCCTGCCGAGGGTGCGCCGCATCAACGACCTCGAGCCGGCCGTAAAGGCTCTCTCAGACGAGGCCCTGCGGGGAAAGACGGCCGAGTTCCGCGAACGGATCGCCGCGGCCCTGAAGGACGCCCCCGAAGACCCGAAGGAGTTGAAGACGCTCAGGGACGCCACGCTCGACGGCCTGCTCGAAGAGGCCTTCGCGATCGTGCGCGAAGCCTCCGTCCGTGCGCTCGGGATGCGTCCTTTCGACGTGCAGCTGATCGGCGGCATGGTGCTTCACCAGGGAAAGATCTCGGAGATGAAGACGGGAGAGGGAAAGACCCTCGTCGCCACGATGCCGGTCTATTTGAACGCCCTGACGGGCCGCGGCGTCCACGTCGTCACCGTCAATGACTATCTCGCCCGCCGCGACGCCGAGTGGATGGGGCGCGTTTACCGGTTTCTGGGGCTCACCGTCGGCTGCATTCAGAACAGCCTCTTAGACGACGAGCGTCAGGCCGCCTACGCCTGCGACGTCACGTACGGCACGAACAACGAGTTCGGGTTCGATTACCTCCGGGACAACATGAAGTTCGAGATCGAAGCCATGGTCCAGCGCGCGCATGTCTTCGCGATCGTGGACGAAGTGGACTCGATCCTCGTGGACGAAGCGCGAACGCCGCTGATCATCTCGGGACCGTCGGAAGAGAACACCGACATCTACTACAAGTGCAACCGCGTCATTCCGAGTCTCGCCAAGGGCAAGGAAGAAACGGACAAGCACGGCAACAAGACGACGACCGGCGACTACCTCGTCGATGAGAAGTCCCGCACCGCCGTCCTGACGGAAGAGGGCGTCGCGAAGGCGGAGAAACTGATCCGCGTCGAAAACCTCTACGAGCTCCAGAACATCGACCTCCTTCACGGCATCGAACAGGCGCTGCGCGCCCATGCGTTATACAGGCGCGACGTCGACTACATGGTGCGGGACGGCCAGGTCCTGATCGTCGACGAATTCACGGGCCGCGTGCTCCCCGGCCGCCGGTGGTCCGACGGCCTCCATCAGGCGGTCGAGGCGAAGGAAAACGTCAAGATCGAGCGCGAGAACCAGACCCTCGCGACGATCACTCTCCAGAACTACTTCCGACTTTACGAGAAGCTCGCCGGGATGACGGGAACCGCGGACACCGAGGCATCGGAGTTCCACCAGATTTACAAGCTCGACGTCGTCGTGATCCCCACCAATCGTCCGATGATCCGCGCGGACCACCAGGACGTGGTGTACGCGTCGGAGCGCGAGAAGTACGAGGCCGTCGCCGACGAAATCGTGCAGCTGCGGGAAAGGGGCCAGCCCGTTCTGGTCGGCACGGTGTCGATCGAGAAGTCCGAAAGGCTTTCGAACCTGTTGAAGACGCGCAAAGTCCCGCACGTCGTCCTGAACGCGAAGTTCCACGAAAAAGAAGCGGAGATCGTCGCCCAGGCCGGGCGGCCCGGTTCGGTCACGATCGCGACGAACATGGCGGGCCGCGGCACGGACATCGTGCTCGGCGGAAATCCTGAAGCGATGGGCGAGCAGCAGCGCAACCAGCTCGGCAGCGAAGAGGAGTTTCAGAAGCTCCTGACGGGTCTCCGCGAGGCGGCGGCGGCGGACAAGGACAAGGTCCTGGCGGAAGGCGGGCTCTTCATCGTCGGTACCGAACGCCACGAATCGAGGCGCGTGGACAACCAGCTGCGCGGACGCAGCGGCCGGCAGGGAGACCCCGGCGCGTCGAGGTTCTACCTGTCGCTCGAGGACGACCTGATGCGGATCTTCGGCAGCGACCGGCTCCAGAACATCATGCGCAAGCTCGGCATGGAAGAGGGAGTCCCCATCGAGCACGGGATGGTGAGCCGCGCGATCGAGCGCGCGCAGAAGCAGGTCGAAGGACGCAACTTCGAGACGCGCAAGCACCTGCTCGAGTACGACGACGTGATGAACCGCCAGCGCGAGGAAATCTACAAGCTCCGGCGCGAGATCCTCCAGGGTGACCAGGGGAAGGACGAGATCCTCCGGCTCGCGGAAACCATTTTCGACGCCAGCTTCAACCGGCATCTGGATCCTGAGAAGGGCGCGGACGAATGGGACATGAGCGGGTTTTCGATCGACATGAAGGAATTCTTCGGCGTCGACCCGCCTGACCTCGCGGGGAAAGATCGCGAGACGATCCGCGAAATGTTTCTGAAAGATCTGACCGGCCGGTACGAGCACAAGGAGACCCTCCTCGGTCCGGAGACCATGCGGCTGCACGAGAAGTTCGTCATGCTGCAGGTCGTCGACCAGCAATGGAAGGACCACCTTCTCGCCATCGACCACTTGAAGGAAGGGATCGGCCTGCGCGGCTACGGCCAGCGCGACCCGCTCGTCGAGTACAAGAAGGAATCCTTCGAGCTCTTCACGGTGATGAAGGAGCGCATCGAAGACCAGATCGTGCAGTACCTCTTCAGGCTCCAGCCCGTCGTCCGCGAGGCGGAAGGCGATGTCGCCGTTCCGCGGCAGGAGCCCGTCGCACTGCCGCCTCGCCGCCAGGCGTCGAATGTGAACTACTCGTATGGGGCCGCGGCTTCCGGGGGACAGGATGCGAAGCCGGAGACGGTCCAGCGCCAGGCGCCGAAGGTCGGCCGCAACGACCCGTGCCCCTGCGGCTCCGGCAAGAAGTACAAGAAGTGCCACGGAGCGGAAGGCGGCCCCGCCGGCGGCGGCGCCAAGGGCGGGTCGAAACCGACCGGCGCGGAAGCGGAGGCCGGCGCCTGATGGCGGTCCGCAGAAAGAACACCCGGGCGAGAGCCCCCGCCCGCCGCGCTTTCCAGGACCGCGAGATCCCTCTGGCCCTGACCTTCGACGACGTCCTTCTTCTCCCCGCCCACTCCCGGGTCCATCCGAGGGAAGTTGACCTCTCGACCCGGCTGACCGAGGGCATCGCCTTGAACGTTCCCATCATCTCCGCGGCGATGGACACGGTCACGGAATCCCGCCTCGCGATCGCGATGGCGCAGCAGGGAGGGCTCGGCGTCATCCACAAGAACCTGACGATCGAAGCGCAGGCCGCCGAGGTCGACAAGGTGAAGCGGTCGGAGTCCGGGATGATCGTGGACCCGGTGACGTGCCGTCCCGAGCAGAAGATCTCGGAAGCCCTCCTCGTGATGTCGCGGTTCAAGATCTCCGGAGTTCCGGTGGTCGACGACCGCGGCAAACTCGTGGGCATTCTGACGAACCGGGACCTGCGATTCGAGACGCGACTCGACCTTCCCATCTCGGCGCGGATGACCAAAGACCACCTGATCACGACACCGGTCGGGACGACGCTCGAGCAGGCGAAAGAGCTCCTCCACGAGCACCGGATCGAAAAACTCCTCGTCGTGGACCGCGCCGGAAATCTCAAAGGCCTGATCACGGTCAAGGACATCCAGAAGGCCATCAAGTACCCCAATGCCGCGAAAGATCCGCTCGGGCGCCTTCGCGTCGGCGCGGCCGTGGGCGTCTCTCGCGACATGCTGGACCGGGCGCGCGCACTCGTCCAGGCGAAAGTCGACGTGCTCGTGCTCGACTCCTCGCATGGCCACAGCCAGGGAGTCTTAGACGCGTTGAAACTGCTGAAGAGCAAGCTGCCGTCGACGCCCGTCATCGCCGGGAATGTGGCCACGGAGGCGGGGACCCGGGACCTCGTCCGGCGGGGTGCGGACGCGGTCAAGGTCGGCATCGGCCCAGGCTCGATCTGCACCACCCGCGTCGTGACGGGCGCCGGGGTCCCCCAGATTCATGCGATCCGGGAGTGCGCCCGCGCGACGAAGGGACGCGTCCCGCTGATCGCGGACGGAGGAATCAAGTTTTCCGGGGACGTCACCAAGGCAATCGCCGCCGGCGCTCACCTGGTCATGGTCGGGTCCCTGCTCGCCGGAACAGAAGAGTCGCCGGGCGAGACGATCCTCTACCAGGGCCGCACCTTCAAGGCCTATCGCGGCATGGGGTCTCTCGGCGCGATGAAGGCCGGGTCGTCCGACCGCTATTTCCAGGAGTCGGTTGAAACCGACAACAGCGCCACCGCCAACGGCAACGGCTCCCCGCTTTCCAAACTCGTCCCCGAAGGAATCGAAGGCATGGTCCCCTACAAAGGCAGCGTCGAGGCGCTCGTGCATCAGATGACCGGCGGGATCCGCAGCGGAATGGGTCTGGCCGGATGCGCGACGATCGAGGACCTCCGCACACGCGCGCAGATGATCCGGATCACGTCGGCGGGCCTCAAGGAATCTCACGCCCACGACGTGATCATCACGAAGGAAGCGCCCAATTACAGCGGGGAGAAAGCCTAGACAATCCCCGGCGTCCCGCGCGCAGCGCGGAACGAGCGCTACTCTTCCTTAGGGCGAGTCGAGCGGCGCGCGCGGCCGGCTTCCTCCGCCGCGTGCTCCTCCCTGGCCCACTTCTCCTGGCGTTTCTTCATGATGTGCTCGAGCCGACGCGCGAGATCCGCCTCTTCCCCCGACGAACGGGGGCGGTAGTACCGGCGGCCCTTGAGAGTCTCGGGGAGGCACTCGATGCCGCCGACGCCCTCCGGCTCCGAATGCGCGTACCGGTATCCCTTTCCATACCCGACTTCCTTCATGAGGCGCGTTACGGCGTTGCGAATCACGGGAGGCACCGGCTCCGCCGGCTTTTCGGCAACGTCGCGCTTTGCCTCGTTCTCCGCTTCGTAGAGGGCGTTTGATTTCGGCGCCATGGCGCAGTAGACCGCAGCCTGGGCGAGCGCGAGAGAACCTTCGGGCAGGCCCAGGAACTCGAAGGCTTCCTTGGCGTCGAGAGCCATGCGCAGCGCGCGGGTGTCGGCGAGGCCGATGTCCTCCGAGGCGAATCGGACGATCCGCCTCGCGAGGTAGAGCGGCTCTTCCCCGGCCTCGAGCATCCGGACCAGCCAGTAGATCGTGGCGTCCGGGTCAGACTCCCGCATCGACTTGTGAAGCGCGGAGATGAGGTTGTAGTGCTCCTCGCCCGCCTTGTCGTACAGGAGCACCTTGCGCTGAAGAAGGTCGCGAAGCCGGGACGCCTCGATGCGATTCGTCTTTCCGGCTTCGGCATCCGCCGCGGCGGCTTCAAGAAGATTCAAGGCGCGCCGGGCGTCGCCCCCCGAGGTCTGCGCGATGAACGAGAGCGCTTCGTCGTCCATTCGGAAGTCGCGCGCGCCGAGCCCTCGAGAGAGGTCCCGCAGGGCCCGCCGGGCGATTCGGGCGACGGCCTCGGGGGCGAGCGGGTCGAGCACGACGACCTTGCAGCGGGAAAGAAGAGCGCCATTCAACTCGAAGGAGGGGTTTTCGGTCGTGGCGCCGATCAGAACGATCTCGCCGGACTCGATGTACGGAAGGAAGACGTCCTGCTGGGCGCGGTTGAACCGATGGATCTCGTCTAAGAAGAGGATCGTCCGCTGGGCCGTGGCGGCTCTCCGCCTGCGCGCCCCTTCGAGCACCTCGCGCATCTCTTTGACGCCGGTCGCTACGGCGGAATACGAGAGAAACGCCGAAGACGTGTGCGCCGCGATCAGACGCGCGAGCGTCGTCTTTCCGACTCCAGGGGGTCCCCAGAAGACCAGCGACGGAATCCTGTCTTCCGCGAGCGCGCGCCGCAGAAACCCGTTCGAGCCGACGACCTCTTCCGGGCCTTCCACCTCGTCGAGCGACCGCGGGCGCATCCGGTCCGCGAGCGGGGAATCGGCGGCCGGTTCTTTGGAGGGCGAACGAACAGGCTCAACGTCGAACAGGTCGCTCATGCGGATTCGAGCTCGCGGCGGCACTTTTCCGAGCAGACGGGCAGCCACTGGCTGCCGGAGCGACCGGCCATTGCGAGTCGGCGGTCGATCCACGTTCCGCACACGGGGTCGCGCACCATTTCGCCGTGCACCAGCGGGCCCGCCCCGCGGCCGCGGGACGACAGAGAACGGAGCAGAAATCCGATCAGCCTCAGCGCAAGAAGGATGGCGAAGAGGAGAAACAGGAAGATGGCGATCCGGGCCATGGCTACCCCGCTCGGACGCGGGAGATCTGTTCCTGGAGCCTGTCCGTGTTCGGAATGTCCGGGTACCGGCGCTTCAACTCGTCCAGTCCGCGCTGCGCCGCCGCCGCGTCCTTCGTGTCGAATGCCTGGACGAGGACGAGATTCAGAAGCGCTTGCCAGTGATTCGGGTCGGCCGCCCTGGCCCGCTCGAATGTGGAGATCGCGCGGCGGAACTCGCCGCGGTTTCGGTAGGCTGCGCCGAGATCCGACAGCACCGCCGCATCTTTGGGCGCTTTCCGTATCGCCTTTTCGTAGGCTTCGATGGCGTGGTCCCAATCTTCAGCGTCGTAGGAGGCGTTTCCGAGGGCGGTCCACAGCCGGGGGTTCTCGGGATCCCGGGCAATTTCCGCGCGGAGCGACTCGAGGGTGCCACCGGCCGCGGAGCTCCCCGCGTTGGCGGAGCGAGGCGCCGCCGGCTGCCCGGCCCCGCCTGCAAAGTAACCGCCGATGAACCCGAGGAGCAGCCCGACGAAGAGAGGCGCAAAAGCGGCCGCGAGGCGTCCGCGCGGCGCCGGGGGCGCGTGCCCGGTCACGGGGCGACCTCCGCGCGAGAAGGTAACGGAGCCAGGCGGCCGAGGTGCCGCGGCCCGCGACCCGTGGGCAGGGCTATCGAGAGAGAGCGCACGATGGTGGCCTCTCGCCCATGGAAAAGAAAAGCGCCATGAGGGTTTTCCCCATGGCGCTATTTTAAATCCTCGACGCGATCGCCGGTCCGGCGCCCTCGAGGCGCCTCCGGGCTCAGTGAGCAGCCGCCTTCAATGCCGCCGATTTGGTCAGAGCGCGGTCGACCTGCCGCTCGACCTCCGGTTCGTCGAGTCCGTTGATCACGGCGATCTCGGAAACGATGAGGTACTTCGCCCGCTCATACATCTTCTTCTCGCGGAACGAGAGGGTCTTGCGCGAGCTGATGAAATTGAGCGTTTTTAGAACATCGGCGATGTCGTGCAGTTTGCCGCTCTTCATCTTGTCGAGGTTCTGCTTGTAACGCCCCTTCCAGTCGCCCGACGCCGAGAACCGGCTGTCCGCCAGTCGCTTCATGAGGCCCGTAATGTCCTTCCGCTGGGTCAGCCGCCGCAGACCGATCAGGTCCGTGTTGCCGATCGGCACCATCACCTTGGAGTTGTTCGACAGAAGACGGAGGTGATAGAAACTCCGAGGCGAAACGGGCCCCGTTGCGAAGCCTTCGCCGATCTTTTCCACCACGGAAACGCCGTGGTTGGGGTAAACCACCTTCTCTCCTACTCTGAAGCTCACAGAGTCCTCCTGTTCAATAAAACCAGAAGCTTGCCGAACCGCCGATTATAGGGCCAAACGTCGGAAAATGCAACGTTTAGAGGCGCGTTCGCCTTCCTCGCGAGAGCCTGCGGCCGACAAAACACGTGTTCCGAAGTGTTTAGAAGAAAACGACTCCGGGCTTCCCCGAAGCCCATCGGGAATCCCGAACCTCAGGGGGGGTATCGGCCCGGTCAAACCACAAACATGGCCCCCCGAAACGGCAGCCGGAGACGGCCGCGTTCCCTTCCCCGATTTGACCCGCTATCATCGGCGGCCGCGCCGGAGTGGTGGAATGGCAGACACAGGGGACTCAAAATCCCCCGCTCGCAAGGGCATGAGGGTTCGAATCCCTCCTCCGGCACCAACCCCGGCTCCGAAACCGGGCGGACTCGAAGCGGGCGCGCCGCGGCCGCAGGCGCGGAAACACCGCTCCGGGCTCGAACACCCACTGAGGCTGAACCCGCCTCATCGGATCACCGGTTGCTTCGGCCTTCGTCCGAAAACGACGCGGAAGTCGGGCCGGACAATCGGCAGGCACCCTCTCCCGCCGCTCGGCCCCCTCCGGCGCCCGGAGGCAACGTCGGGGGGCCGCTCCGGGTGTCTTCGCCTGCTGCCCTGTCCGCCTGCCTTCCGCCACCACGCAAGGGGGATATCCCGTCCCCCGAAAGGAGCCGGCCCCGGCACGGTGCCCCCTTCAGCGCTCGGGTCTCACGGGCCGGTCGCGGACGAGCTGCCGGATGAGGTCCGTCTGGATCTCCTGGATCTCGAGGAGCCGCTGCCACTGCTTCTTGAGCAGGTGCTCCATCCGTTCGTTCAGCACCCGGATTTCGAGCTCCGATTTCAGGTTGACGCGGTAGTCGTTCTCGGAGCGGAGCCGGTCCTTCGTCTCCTGCCGGTTCTGACTCATCATGATCACGGGCGCCTGCAGGGCGGCGATGCACGAGAGCACCAGGTTCAGCAGGATGTAAGGGAACGGGTCGAATGGACGCCGCGCCAGGAAGATCGAGTTCGCGACGATCCAGGCGATCAGCACGGCGCCGAAACTCAGAATGAACCGCCAGCTTCCGCCGAACTCCGCGATCTTGTCGGAAACCCGGTCGCCAAACGTCAGGCCCTGCTCGAATTCCTCGTTGATGTTCTCCGTCAGGATCTCTTCCTCGCGGATGGACCGGATGACCTGCTCCTCGAGATCGGAGAGCTCGCCTTTTTCATCTTCGAGGAGACGTTCCATGTGCGCGGCGCGATACCGGTTCAAATCGCTTGCGCAGATCGCGTCCTTGGGTCCGAAGGCGGGATTCTCATCCCGCACCGATTGAAAAATGTGCGGGCGCAGAAGCTCGCCGGAAGTGAGCCGCCCCGGCGTGCTCGTTTTTCCGCAGATCCCGCAGAGAGATTTTGATTCTTCGCTCAATCCCGCCTCCCGGCCGGAAGCGCCCGGCGCCGTTTTCCAAACCATACAGCGACCTCGTCGAGCCGCAGGGGACGCGACCTCCGGGAACGAGCGCCGCAACGGAGATCGCGGGAACCGGTTACCTTACGACCGCACGGAAGGCCTTCCCGGTCTCAGTCCCGGGGAAAGAGGACGCGAATTCGGGGACGAGCACGGCCGCCGCGAGGCGCGGGCGGGCGGGCGGGATCCGCGCCGACAGCGTCTCAGATCTCCAGCCCGTACTCCTTGATCTTGTTGTAGATCGTCTTCAGGGAGAGCTTCAGCAGCTCGGCGGTCTTCGGCTTGCTGCCGCGCGCGAACTCGAGCGTCTTCTGGATGAGGCGCCGCTCGACGTCCGCCAGGGAGGCGCCGACGGCGATCCTCACCACGGGCGGCTTTTTTCTTCGCGACCGGCGGCGGGCCCGGGGCCCCGCGAGCAGCGACAGAACCAGGGTCGGCCCGATGACATCGCCATCGGCGAGCGCGGAGGCGCGACGCACCACGTCCCGCAGCTCGCGGACATTGCCCGGCCAGTCGTGAGCGCGCAGGGCGTCCAGCGCCTCCGCGTCGAACGCGAGGGCGGGACCGCGCTCGACGAGAAAGCGGCGGGCGAGAAGATCGACGTCCTCACCGCGTTCCCGCAGCGGCGGCAGGTTCACGATGCTGTCGCGAAGCGCCTCGACGAGCTCCGGCAGGAGTTTGCCGGCGGCGACGGCTTCGTCGGGCGACTCGTTGACAGCGAGAACGGCCCGAAACGGCCCTGGCCGCTCGATCCATGAAAGGAGCGCCTGCTGGTGCAGGAGCGCCCTGCGCTCGACGGAGGGAAGAAATACCGTTCCCCTTCCCGCGGGACGAGGGGCGGCCGCTCCGTCGACGTCGGCCATTTTCAGAAAGGCGCCAGAGCCGCGGGACGAGAGCCCGTGGAGAACGCGGGCGATTTCCTCCTGCTCGGTCCCGGCTTCTCCGGCGAGAAGGACCGGCGAGTCGCCCGCGGCGGCGTGCTCGATGGCCGAGATCGCGGACTGCCACCGGGGAGACTGCCCCACCAGCGATGCCGCCATTTCGGAGCGCACCAGGGCCACCCGAACCCTTTCGGCGGAAGCCTCGCGCTCCCGTTGCTCCCGGAGTCGGGACATCAGGCCCGCCACGCGCGCGTCGGACACGGGGCGCCACAGAAAATCCGCGGCACCCCGATTGATGGCAGAAACCCCGCTCTCCAGAGATCCCGCGTCGGCAAGCGCGAAGACAGAGCGACCCTCGTGGCGCGATTGCTGTTCCAGGAACTCGAATGCATCGCCGTCCGGAGCGTCCAGAGCGATGACGACGATGTCCGGTGCGTAATCCGGAAGCATCCGCTGCGCTTCCGAAAAACCTTCGACACTCCGGACCTGCTCCCCAGCCGCCGAAAGCGCGCGGCGCAGAGCGTCCCGGGAGTCAGCGACGGGGTCGACGACGAGGGTCCTCATGGAGAGACCGATTGTAACCGGAGCAAGCCTCCCTCAAACGCTCTCCTACCTGGAGAAACGCTCTCCACGTCGAGAAATCCGGCCCTCGCCCGCGGCGCGAGAGCCCCCGGATCAGCGTCGGCGGTCCCCCTGACCTCCGCCTCCGGCAATCCCGAGCGAGGACCAGAGCGCGTCGACCCGGGCGCGCACCTCGGCCGTCATACGGATCTCGTCCGGCCAGCGGCGCATGAACCCTTCTTCCTTCCATTTTCGGGTGGCGTCGATCCCCATCTTGCTTCCGAGGCAGGGCAGCGGCGAAGCATGGTCGAGCTCATCGACCGGTCCGTGGACAAACTCGATGTCTCGTTCCGGATCGATCGCCGCGAGCGCCTTCCACAGCAGGCGTCCGGGATCGCGGACATTCACGTCGTGATCCACCACCACGATGACCTTCGTGAACATCATCTGGCCCGTCCCCCAGATCGCATGCATCGTCTTGCGCGCGTGCCCCGGGAAGCGCTTGTCGATCGCGACGACCATCAGGTTGTGAAACACGCCTTCGACGGGAAGGTGCATGTCGACGATCTCGGGAATCGTCTTCCTGACCAGCGGAAGAAAGAGGCGCTCGACGGCCTCGCCGAGGAATCCGTCTTCCATCGGAGGCGGTCCCACGATCGTCGTGAGGTAGACGGGAGACCTCCGCCGCGTGATCGCGGTGACGTGGAAGACGGGGAAGTCGTCCTCGAGCGAGTAGTAGCCGGTGTGGTCGCCGAAGGGGCCTTCGCGGCGGCGCTCTCCCGGGTCCACGTAGCCCTCGAGGATGATTTCCGCCTCCGCCGGAACGAGAATGTCTACGGTCCGCGCGCGAACGAGAGGAACGGCCTCGCCGCGCACGAACCCCGAGAAGAGAAACTCCGAGACACCCGGGGGAAGAGGCGCGATCGCCGAGAAGACGGTGGCGGGGTCGCAGCCGATCGCCACGGCCACTTCCATGCGCCGCCCGTCGCGTTCGTAACCGCGCGCCTGCCCCGCGCCATCCTTGTGCTTCTGCCAGTGCATCCCCGTCGTGTTCCGGTCGTAGACCTGCATGCGGTACATGCCGACGTTCGTTTTCCCCGTCGACAGGTCTTTCGTGATCACGAGAGGCATCGTCACGAAGGGCCCTCCGTCCTGCGGCCAGCACGTCAGGATCGGGAGGGTCGTCAGGTCCACCTCCTCGCCGGTCGAGACGATCTCTTGGGACGCGCCGGAACGCACCGTCTTCGGAAACACGGCAGCGAGCTCTGTCACGCGAGGAATGGCTTTGAGCTTGTCTAAAATGCCCTCCGGCGCCCTCGGATCCAGAAAGAATTCGAGCCGCTGCTCCCACTCCTGCCACGAATCGATCTCGAGAGCCGCGAGCATCCGGCGCTGCGAGGCGAACACGTTGATCGCCACCGGTACCGTAGAGCCCGAGACGTTCTCGAAGAGCAGCGCCGGCCCGCCGGCTTTCACCGCCCGGTCCGCGATCTCCGCGATCTCGAGGCGCGCCGAAACGCGCGCGGCGATGCGGACGAGCTCTCCCAGCGACTCCAGCTTCTCGAGAAACGCGCCGATATTCCGAAAGGCCATCGTCAGCCCCCCGTTCCGCCGAACAGTCCGAACCTTCTCCGCTGCCATTCGGCGACACCGCCTTCGACGTGCGAGACGTAGAGAAATCCCTGTCGCGCCAGGAATTCGCAGGCCGATGCGGCGTCCGTTCCGTCGCGGCTGAAAATGACGATCGTCTCCTTCTTCCACGCCGCGATTTCGGAGTATCGGCGCGGCAGCTCGGAGAGCGGGACTTCCCGACAGCGCTGAAGGTGCGGGAGCTCGGCCGAAAATTCGTCCCCGTGGCGCACGTCGAGCAGAAGTGCCCGGGGATTGTCGCGGATCATCTCGTTGGCGACGCCGGGCTGCACTTCGCGGCAGTTCGCCGTCAGCGACTCGACGACCCTCCGACTGGTGACGCAGGCCGGACAGGCGAACGCGAGACAGAGAGCGGCGGCCGCGAGCGTGCGCAGGAAGGGCATTTTCGGACGATTTCTCCAGGAGGATTATCCATCGGGAGCAAGGAAGACCTCTGCGCGCACTTCGCCGACCGCGAGCCCCTTCACGTTGCGAATCTTCGGACGGCGCCAGCTTGCGAGCCGCGATTTGATCTTCGGAGTGAGGCGGCCGAGCCGCTCCAGGATGGCGAGACAGACCGCGTCGCGCGAGCGCGAAGACCCGTCTTCGATCTTGAACGCGATTCCGATGGACTTCTCGTTTTTTCCGCGACCCTTGAGCCCCACGGCGTAGACGCCCTCGGCGCCCTCTTTGCCGATCCACTTCCCCGCGCCGGCTTCGAGAAAATCCGTCGTGAAGCGGTCCCGCCCCGCAACCATCGCGGGGCTGGCGGTCATTGCCCGGACGACCCTCGCCGCCGCCGCTCCGCCCTCTCCGGGCCACCCTCGGGCGAACAGGCGGGCGTAGGAAAGGGCCAGCGCCGACAGAGGAAGGAAATAGACGGGCAGGCTGCAGCCGTCCACCGCCACGCCGATCGACGCCGAGGGGACGCCCGTGAACTCCGATACGCGGGCCATGATCTCCGCCTGCAGCGGATGCCACGGCTCCCAGTAGGCGCGCGAAGGGAGCCCGAGAAGACGGCATGTCAGAAGAAGACCCGCGTGCTTGCCGGAGCAGTTGTTGTGGAGCGCGGTAGGCTTTTCTCCGGCGGCGATCAGCGCGCGCGCCGACGGCTCATGCGTCGGAAGGTGCGCGCCGCAGCCGAGATCGCCAGGGCCGAACCCGCCCCGGTCCAGGATCCGCCGTGCGACCCGCACGTGCCTCGGCTCTCCCCCGTGGGACGCGCACATCAGGGCGATCTCGTCGTCGTTGAGCCGAAAGGCGCTCTCGCCGCCGGCGGCGAGAAGCGGCATCACCTGGAACGGTTTTGCGGCCGAACGCAGGTAGATTTCGGCGCCCGGTTCCCCGCAGGACGCCACCATGCGGCCGTCCTCGTCCACCACGGCGACGGAGCCGCGGTGCAGGGACTCTGTCCGGTTCCCCCGCACGACGCGGGCGAGAAGGGCGGGAGCGGCATCCGACATGGCCCCGCCTTCTATCATGCGCCTGCGACGTTCTCGCCCAGGGTGCGCGTCTCGACGAACACCGATCGGGCTTATTCTGATCGGGCTCTTCCCGAAAACGTCCGGGAAATAAGAGCCGCCACAATGCTGTTTCGGAGGACCGATGCGATCCTTCCTGCTTGCCTTCGGTTTCGCGGCCTGCGCCGCCGTCGCTTTCGCCCAGGACGCGCGGACCTTTCCGGACCTCGAATTTGCCGGTGCCGAGGGGGGCGCGGTGCGGTTGTCGCAGCTCAAGGGCAACGTCGTTCTCGTGAACGTCTGGGCCACCTGGTGCGGCCCGTGCCGGCTCGAGCTCCCAGTCGTTCAACGGATGTACGACCGTTACAGCGACCGGAATTTCGTCGTCGTCGCCGTGAACATCGACGCCGACCGCAAGCGCATCGAGCCCTTCATGAAGCGGTACAACATCTCCCTTCCCGTTTACTACGCCTCTCCGGAAGACGCGGGACAGATGACCGCTCTCGGAATCCCCTCCACGTTCCTGATCGGACCCGACCGCACGCTTCTTGACAATCAGGTCGGCTACTCGGCCGAAGTCGAGGGCAAGTGGAAACAGATCATCGAAAAACACCTCAAGGCGCAGAAAAAGGGAGCGCGTTAACCGCGCGGCCCAAGACGGCAGGCCGCCCGCATGATGGTAGCCGCCCTGTCGGCCCCGGAAAAGCCGCGATATCTTCGAAACACCGCTTCCTCCGAGCAGAAAAAAGCCCCGTGATCTTCCAACTCCGCGTCGGCCCCGCGCTTGCATCCTCTTTCCGTCCGCGCCCCGTCGAGGGCGCACGGCCACACCCAATTGGAGGCTCCATGAAGACCCGGATCGCGTCCCTGTCCGTTCTCGTTCTGATCTTTTCCGCCGCGGCCCTGTCGGCCCAGTCACGATCGAGCACCTCGGTCGAGATCAACCCGTTCGGCGGCTACCTTTTCGGGGGCCGGTTCTCCCGGGGCACGAACGCGCTCTTCGCATCGGATGTGGACGTCGATGACCACGCCACGTACGGCGGCCGGATCGGGTTCAACGTCACGCGCTCGCTGGAGCTCGAGCTTCAGTACTCGCGCGCGGAAACCTTCTTCACCACGCACGACGGCGGAGAGCTCTTCGGAGACGGACCGCGTCGGCTGGGCCGCCTCGACATCGACTACTACCTCGGATACCTGACCTTCAACTTCGGCCACAATCGGCGCATCACGCCGTACCTGAGCTTCGGTGCGGGAGCGGCGCGTCTCGACCCCCACGTGCGCGGATCGTCGGCGAGCAGCGAGAACAAATTCACGGCGAGCGCCGCGGTGGGAGTGAAGACGATGTTCACGCCGAACTTCGGAATGCGCTTTGACGGCCGGTACTACGGCACCCGGCTCCGGAACCGAAACGACGGCGGCCGGTGCGACTCCTTTTTCGACGACTGCAACAGCGACCGGCGAGACTGGCTGACCAACGGGGACGTCAACGGCGGGTTCGTCTTCGCGTTTTAAGAAGGGGTCCCGGGTCGGGACTCAGGACTCGCGACGCAGGAGTCCCGGCTCTCCGACCCGAATCCTTCGCGATTCGCCCTCCGCCCGTTCGATCACGATCTCGATCGAGGGCGGAAGAAGGTCCCGGATCGCGCGCCCGGGCCACTCGACGGCGACGGGCGCCCCGCCCAGAGCATCCGGGACGCCGACGGACAGGAGGTCCGCCGCGCGATCCTCCAGCCGGTAAAGATCGACGTGCCGGAGCACGAGGCGCCCATTGGAATCGGCGTATTCGTGGACGATCGCGAACGTCGGGGACGCCACCTGGCGGGGAGCCGCCCCCAGGCCGCGCGCGAGGCCGCGGACGAAGCAGGTCTTGCCGGCGCCGAGATCCCCTTGAAGGTAGACGACGTCGTCGCTCCCGATGCTCCGCCCGAGCCGCGCCCCCGCCTCTTCGGTTTCCCCGGGGGACAGGGACACGAACTCGCGGATCACCCCCCCTCCCGCGGCGCGGCCGTGCGGAGGGCGAGGCGTGTCGCCGGCAGCGCATCCGCGAGCTCCCCCGCGAGCATTCCGCTGTCCCCGAAGCTCTCCGCGAGGCGGTCTCCGGCCGCTCCGTGCAGGTAAACCGAGGCGATCGCCGCGTCCTCCGCCTCGAGACCGGCGGCGAGAAGCGCTCCGACCGCCCCGCCCAGGACGTCCCCCGAACCCGGGGCGGAAAGCAGTGGATTGCCCGTCGGGTTGACCGTCACGCGTCCCGCGGGGTTCGCCGTCAGCGTCCCTTCCCCTTTGAGGACGACGATCGACCGGGTCTCCCTGGCAAGGCGCGTGACGGCCCCGAGACGGTCGGCCTGCACCTGCCGCGCGGTCCGCGACAACAGGCGGCCGGCTTCTCCCGGATGAGGGGTCAGAATCGTCGGCGCCCTGCGCCGGGCGAACATTTCCGGGCGGCCGGAAAAGGCGTTCAGCGCGTCGGCGTCGCAGACGAGCGGCAGGCGAACTCCAAGGAGGGCCGCAAGCACTTCGTCCACTCCCTCGCTTGCCGAGAGGCCGGGCCCGACGACGGCCGCGTCGAAACCGGCGAGTGCCGCCAGAAGGACCTCCGCGGCTTCGCGTCCGAGAGTCCCGTCGCGCTCCGGGAGAGCTCGCGTCATCGACTCGGGGACTCCCGAGACCGCGACACGCTCGATGGATTCCGGGCAGAAGATCGTGACGAGCCCCGCGCCGGCCCGCAGCGCCCCGCGCGCCGCCAGGATTGCCGCCCCTGCTTTGCCGCGCGAGCCGGCGATGATGGCGAGGCGGCCGAAGTCCGCCTTGTTGGATCCCGGCGGCCTTGCCGGAAGGAGCCGGGCGACGTCCTCACGCTCGACGATGCGAACGCGGCTCTTCTGCCGCTCGATCGCCGCTTCCGGGATCCCGATGTCTTTAACGACCACGCGGCCACACCGCCCGCGGGCCGGGGACAGCACGTGACAGAACTTCGGGGCACCAAACGCGACCGTGGAGACAGCCTGGATCGATATTCCCGGAGGCTCGCCGGAATCCGAGGAGAGCCCCGAGGGGACGTCGGCCGACAGGACGGGGCGCCCGGAGGAGGCCACCTCGGCGATCACACGCGCGGCGCGACCTCGAAGCGCGCGAGAGAGTCCCGTGCCAAAGAGGGCATCGAGGACCCCGTCGCAGTCCCGGAGGGATTCGCGAAGCTTCTTCCAGCCGCCACGCGACGCGAGAGAGACGATCTCGAGGCCGGACTCCTCCGCCAGTACGAGATTCCGGGCGGCCACGCCTCGATATTCCGAGGGAGGGTTCATCGTGAAGAGGGCCGCCGACACCCCGTCGGCCGCGAGAAGGCGTGCGCCGGCGAGACCGTCTCCCCCGTTGTTTCCGGGACCGCAGACCACGACGACCCGGCGCCATTCCGGAAAGCGGGCGCCGATCTCGATCACGAGAGCGGAGGCCGCGTTTTCCATCAGCTCCAGAGCGGGGGTGCCCGCGCGAATCGCGGCGGCGTCCGCGGCGCGCATCTGCCGCGCGTCCAGGACCGGGATCATAGGAGCTCCGCCAGGGCGCGCGCCGTCGCCGCCGGAAAGTCGGGCGATTGCGGATCCCGCGCGGAGAGATCGCGCCGCAGCCTGTCCAGGTCCTCGGGCCGGTCCACGTCGTAGCCGGCCGGGAGCATCGAAAGCTCGACGCCGCAATCGGAGAGCCGACGGCGCGTGGTCTCGAGGACCGCGTCGGTCGACCAGGGAATTCCCCGCAGGGCCTCTTCCCACGGAGCGTCGGCCGAAAACGCGATCGCGCAGTAGCCTCCGTCTTCCGCGGGGATAACGGCGGCTCCGCCGGCAGCGACGCGCTCGAGGGCTTCCGCGACGGTTCGGCGTGAGAGGGAGGGGTGATCAGAGCCTACGGCGACGGCCGCCGGGGCGCCGCGCCCGAACTCACGGGAGAACGCCGCGGCGAGCCTCTCGCCAAGACTCCCGGGATGTTGCGCTTCCCTTCGCCACGGAGCCGGGAAAAGTGCGGCGAGCTCGGCAGCGTCGGGATCCGGGTCGGCTTCGAGCACCGGCTCCCACGCGGGGACGCCTCCGTAGAGCCGTGCGGCATCCTGGAGAAAGGCGCGGTAGAGACCCAAAGCGCCTTCGTCGGTCAGTCGGGGCGCGAGCCGCGTTTTGACGCGCCCCGCCACAGGCACCCGCGCGAAGAGGACGAGGGACGGCCGCGGGCACATCGCCCTATCGTAACGGGGAGAGGACGAGCCCCGGAAGCGGCGGAAACCGCAGACCCTCGGAACCGGGCCGGACGCCTCGCCCCCCGGGGCGGGAAACGGCCTGGCGGAACGCAAACGTCAGAAGAGGGGGGGTCTGCGGATCGGCCCGGCGATCGACCCTCTAGTGTCCCGTCCCTGAGGTTCGTTTACAAAAGCGTTCGATCGAAGCGAGGATTTCGTTGGCGGTTTTGGTCCAGACGAAGGGCTTTGGGTGACGGTTGCGGGTGTCGATGTACTGACGGATGGATCGCTCGAGTTCG
>JBBSGZ010000062.1:0-21623 GCA_038253555.1 Thermoanaerobaculia bacterium | reverse complement strand
GCCGCCCACCGCGCCCGCCCCCGCACCACGCTCGCTGAAGAGGACGTCTTTTCCGTCCGCCGACAGCGCCAGGCTCTCGGAAAAGTCGAGCCAGGTCAGGTCGGTCTCCCGGGACGCTCCCGGGGCCAGACACATCATCGTTTCCGGCCAGTCGTCGCTGCGCGCGAGGACGCGCCCGTCACGACCGATGTCCTGGACGATAAGAAGCTGCGGCGTCAGCGCCACGAGGCGATGGACGCCGGAAAGAGAGACCGCATGGAGCGCGACGACGCCAACGTTCAGGTCCCGCTTTCGGGCAGAAAACCAGATTTCGCCCGTCCCGGGATGCCATGCAAGTGACGTGAGGGTGCTCCATCCCGCCGAAAGAATCGTTTTCTTTCCGGCGAGATCCACGACTCCCACGGCGGCGGCGTTGTCCTTCCCCGTGAACTCGATGAACGCGATCCGGCGCCCGTCGGGTGAGAACCGCAAGCCGAGGATTTTTTTCCCCTCGGATTTCCGCACCAGGACCTTCCCGACCGGAAACTCGAGCTGGCCGCCGCGAACGATCGCCAGCCGGTCTTCCCCGGGAAGCCAATCCGCCACTTGATGGGCAGTTTGCAGCGCAACGAGAGGATCGGTCGCGACGAGCTCCCTCGGCGCTCCCCCGGCCATAGGAACTTCGGCGATGGCGGCGCCGTCGTCGCCGTGAAGGACGAGGATCGCGAGCTTGCCGGCGCTCGAGATCGAGAGCAGGTCGGCGCTTGGAACCGGGAGAGCCGTGGACTCCGTCGAGTCGACCCGCGTCGAGAAGAGCTGCGGTGGTTTCGCCGCCCAGGCCGCGGAATAGAGACTGGTCTTGCCGTCCGGTGCGAAGCGCGCGTTTCCGATCGCTCCCCGGTGGAACGACACCGGGCGGTAGAGCGCAGGCCCCGGCGGCGCCCTTCTCGTCGCCACGACGCCGATCGCCGCCCCGGCCGCCAAGGCGGCGGCCGCGAGCAGGAGTCCGCGCCGGGGGGAGTTTCTCGCCGGGGCCGTGGGACGCGACCGTGGCCCCCGAGAGGCTTCCGTCGGTCAGCCCTTCCCGAAGCCGCGCCAGATCCCGGGCGAGGTCCTTCGTCGACGCGTAGCGCCCGTCGACGTCCTTGGCGAGGCACCGCTCGACGACCCAGCGCAGGGGAACCGGCGTTTCCGGCGCCACGGACGCGAGCGGTGCGGGCTCTTCCCGGATGATCGCCGTCATTGTCTCGGGACCGCTCGCGCCGACGAACGCCCGCTTGCCGGCGGCCATCTCGTAGAGGATCGATCCGAACGCGAATTGGTCCGATCGGAAGTCGAGCGGCTGGCCGAGCGCCTGCTCGGGCGACATGTACCCCACGGTGCCGACGACCACGCCGGCCTCGGTCCCGGCCGAGACCGTGGGCGAGTGCGTCAGCTCGCCGCTCTCCCCCGACGGCTCGATCAACTTGACGAGGCCGAAGTCGAGGATCTTGACGATCCCCTCCCGCGTCACCATTACGTTCTCGGGCTTCAGGTCCCGATGGACGATGCCGGTCGAGTGCGCCTTGGCCAGCCCGTCGGCGATCTGAGCCGCGAGCGCCAGAAGTCTCTTGAGAGGAAGGGAGCCGCCCGCGAGCAGCAGCTTCCGAAGGGTGTCTCCCTCGACAAGCTCCATGGCCATCCACGAGACGCCGTCCGTCGCTCCGATGTCGTAGACCGTGACGATGTTCGGATGGTTGAGGGCTGACGCCGCGCGCGCTTCCTTCTCGAAACGCTTCAGACGATCGGCGCTCACCGCCACGTCGGCCGGCAGAACCTTGACGGCGACGTCCCGGCCGAGCCTCTCGTCCCTCGCCCGGTACACCTCTCCCATCCCGCCCGCGCCGATCGCGCCGAGAATCCCGTAAGGGCCGAGCCGGGTTCCGGAAGGAAGTGTCATGACTGAAGAGCCACCCCCGCGTCGAGGGGATCGTAGGCGAGCCGTCTCGCCGAGTCGACCGGAATCCGCAACCCGGAACTCAATGGGGTCAGACCCGAAATCCTGATTTCAAGGAGATCAGCGACATTTACGGCGCTCCTTGGGTCAGGGCTGGGGTTAGGGGCGACGCATCAAGACTGACAGGACTCGATTACGAGGGAGATGTCACGAGGAAAACTTCGCGGCGTATTAAGGACTGCCGACGCTCGATCAACGGGGAGATGCCCCCTCACCCTCGCCCTCTCCCCGAGCGCGGGGAGAGGAGAGTTGACGTCCAGCCGTCTGAGGGCGGGGTCAGACCCGAAATCCTGATTTCCGCGGGGAAAGGGAAGTTGACGCCCACCCGTCGGCGTCTCTGAGCCTCTCTCTTCTCCCGGTAGAATCACCGCCAATTCATGACAATCGAAGCCGGCACTCGTCTGGGGCCTTACGAGATCCTCTCCGCCATCGGCGCCGGAGGCATGGGAGAGGTCTGGCGCGCTCGCGATCCGCGCCTCGGGCGGGACGTCGCGATCAAGGTTCTCCCCGCCTCCTTTTCCGCCGACGCGGACCGGCTGCGGCGGTTCGAGCAGGAGGCGCGGGCGGCCGGGATCCTGAACCACCCCAACATCACCGCCGTGCTCGACATCGGCGAGCACGACGGCGCCCCCTACGTCGTCCAGGAACTGCTCGAGGGCGAGACGCTGCGGGCCCGCCTTTCCGGCGGCGCGCTGCCGGTGCGCAAGGCGATCGAACAGGCGATCCAGATCGCGCACGGTCTGGCAGCGGCTCACGAGAAGGGGATCGTCCACCGGGATCTCAAGCCCGAGAACATCTTCGTGACGCGGGATGGCCGCGTGAAGATTCTGGACTTCGGCCTCGCGAAGCTGACGCAGCCGGAATCTCCGGGCGGCCAGCAGACGAACCTGCCGACCGCGACGGCGGGCACGGAACCCGGCGTCGTGCTCGGGACCCTCGGCTACATGTCGCCCGAGCAGGTGAAGGGCAAGCCGGCGGACCAGCGCTCCGACATCTTCTCCTTCGGAGCGATCCTCCACGAGATGCTGTCGGGGACGCGCGCGTTTCACCGCGACTCGGCGGCGGAGACGATGTCCGCGATCCTGCGGGAAGAGCCGCCGGATCTCTCCGCGACGAACAAGAACATCCAGCCGGGGCTCGAGCGCATCGTGCGGCACTGCCTAGAAAAGAACCCCGAGGAGCGGTTCCAGTCGGCGCGCGACATGGCGTTCGACCTCGAGGCCCTGACGGGATCGGGATCGGAACACCCGGGGGCCGCGGCCGCGGCAATCGCTGCGGCTCCGTCGGCAAAAAGGCGGTTCCCCTCCGCCGGCCTCGCCGCCGCGGTCCTTGCTTCGCTCGTCTCGCTCGCGGCGGGATATTTCGCCGGCAAGGGCCGCGGAGCGGCGCGGCCCCCGAGGTACCGCCAGCTCACGTTCCGGAGGGGAACCGTCTGGTCGGCGCGCTTCGGGTCCGACGGAAAGACCATCCTCTACAGCGCGTCCTGGGACGGCAATCCGACGGAGATCTTCGTCGCCGCTCCGGAGAGCCCCGAGTCGCGGCCGCTCGGCTATCCGGGCGCGGACGTGCTCGGCGTGTCGGCGTCGGGCGACCTCGCCATGACGCTGCGCAGCTACATTTCCACGGAGTTCACGCGAACGGGAACGCTCGCGCGCACGAACGCGACCGGAGGCGGCGCGCCCCGCGAGATTCTCGACGGCGTCGAGTTCGCGGATTGGCAGCCCGGCGGGAGCGATCTGGCTGTCGTGCGCACGGTCGCCGGAAAAGCGCGGCTCGAGTATCCGATCGGCAAGACACTCTACGAAACGGGCGGCTGGATCGGCAGCCCGCGCGTGGCCCCCGCGGGAGACCGGGTCGCGTTCATCGATCATCCGCAGGCCGGGGACGATGGAGGGTCTGCCGCCGTCGTCGATCGCGCGGGAAAGAAGACGACGCTGACGAAGCCCTTCGGGAGCGCGCAGGGTCTCGCCTGGTCGCCCGACGGGCGGGAGATCTGGTTCACCGCAGCGGAGATCGGCACCCGGTCGCTCTACGCCGTCTCCCTGTCCGGGAAGCTGCGCGTCGTGACGGGGTCGACCGGTTCGCTGACACTCCAGGACATCGCTCGAGACGGGCGTGTCCTGCTAATCGACGAGTTCCGCCGGCTCGGACTGTCCGCCCTTGCGCCGGGACAGACCAAGGAGCGCGACCTTTCGTGGCTCGACTGGTCGCGCCCGAGCGGCCTCTCGCGCGACGGCCAGACCGTCATGTTCTACGAAGCGGGCGAGGGCGGCGGAGCCGGGTATTCGACGTACGTGCGCAAGACGGACGGCTCCCCTGCCGTGCGGCTCGGCGAGGGACAGGGGGCGGGTCTTTCGCCGGACGGCGCGTGGGCGACCTCCGTCGTGCGGAAGCTGACCGACCCGCGCCTGGTTCTGTACCCGACCGGCGCAGGGCAGGCGAGAACGCTCTCGGCCGCGGGCCTCAGCGTCACGGGAGGAGGGCGGTTCCTTCCGGACAGCCGGCACCTGATCGTCACGGCGACCGAGGCGGGCCGTGGCACTCGTCTTTACCTGATCGACATGGCGGCTGGCGAGGGCGCGAAAGCGCGGCCGATCACGGCGGAGAACACTCGCGCTCCCGGACCGGTCTCGAACGACGGGACCCGTTTCGTGGCGGCTGGCCCAGACGGAAAGAGTCGCATCTACTCGATCGCGACGGGCCAGGGGTCGGCGATTCCGGGAGTGGAAGCGGGAGAGCTTTTTCCTGGCTGGACGGCGGACGATCGGTCTCTGTACGTCCAGAAACGCGGAGGTCCGTCCGCCCGCATCGACCGGCTCGATCTCGCGACGGGACGTCGAGAGCCCTGGAAAGAGATCCTTCCCGCAGACGCAGCGGGCGTCGTACGAGTGTCCTCGGTCTTCCTGGCGCCAGACGGATCCTTCTACGTGTACGCCTACTCGCGCGTGCTGTCGAATGTCTATCTCGTCGAGGGACTGAAGTGACGTGGAACCGGGGTCCGTCCTGATTCAGTGATTTCGCGGGACCTGGAAGCGGGGTCAGGCCTGTTGGGTTGAGGTTAGCCGACCAGATCGTCAGGTCCCGCTGCCGACCAAATCAGCGAATCAGGACTGACCCCGGCGGGACACCGGCGGGACACGACCCAAAGGAACCTACTTCAAACCCTCGATGACGTAGAGCCGCGAGAGACTCCGCATGAAGCTGTAGCAGTAGGCGCGCCCGTCGGAGGAGACGTGGGCTGTCTGGATCGTTTCGACGCCTGTCGGGTCGGCGAGGTTGATCTCCCGGAGAACCGAGCGCTTTCCGGTCGCGAGCTCGAAACGGTCGATTCGGAGGGGTATGACCCCGTGGCCGACCCAGACGTTCTCGCCCCTCTCGTCGAATCCCAAGATCGCCTCGTCGGCCCCGATTCCCGGCACCGGTCGCGGCTCCCCCCCGTCCACGAGATAGAGGATCCTGTTCTCCTTCGCGTCCATCGCGAGCACGCGCGTCCCGTCCGGAAGGAGGTGCGGCGCGTGGACACCCTCCGGAGTGATCGGCCGGGGCGGCCCGGCCCCGAGGTCCCGCACATAGAGACGCCTGCCGTGTCCCTTTTCCGCCGCCGTCACGAGAAGCCGCTTGCCGTCCGGAAACCATGCGGCGCGCACGTAGCGGAAGTTGGGATCGTGGATCGCCTTCTTCTCTCCGGGCCCCACTGGCAGCAGCGTCAGACGGTCGGGCTGGAGCTGGACGACCCACTTCTTGTCGGCGGAAAGATCCTCCGCATCCCAGCCGTCGCCCAGGCGGACCGCGGGCGTCGAGCCGTCCGTCTTTCGGATGTACACGCCTCCGGTCGCGCCGGCCCCCGCGCCTCCCTCCTTGAAGAGGACGTCCTGCCCGTCCTTCGACAGCGCCACGTCCTGCGAGAAGTCGAGCCACGTCAGGTCGAGCTCGCGCGATCCGCCGGGAGGCATGCAGATCATCGTCTCTGGCCAGTCGTCACTGCGCGCCAGCACGCGGCCGTCGCGCCCGATGTCCTGCACGATCAAGAGCTGCGGCGTGCGGCCGACGACGCGCTCCTCCCCGGACAGCGAGACGGCGTGGAGCTCGACGACGCCGACGTTCGCTGTCCGGTTGCGGCCGGAGAACCAGATTTCGCCCGTGACCGGGTGCCACGCGAGCGACGCGATGAATTCCCATCCGGTGACGAGTGTCTTTCTCTCCCCCGCGAGGTCCACGACGGCGACGTCCCAGTTGTTCGGCGCTTTTCCCATGGAATAGGCGATCCGGCGCCCGTCCGGGGAAAACCGGATCCCTGCGATTTGCCCGTCGGAGGCGGGCACGAGAACCTTCCCGACCGGGAACTCGAGGGCGCCGTCGCGGATGATCGCCAGACGTTCCCCGTCGGGGGACCAGTCTGCCACCCCCTGCGCAAACATCAGCGCTCCCGGCGGATCGCTCGTGACGAGCTCGCGCGGCGAGCCGCCGGCGAGAGAGACCTCCGCGATCGCGGAAGGGCCGTTGCCGTGGAGGAGGAGGATCGCGAGCTTTCCTCCGTTCGAGATCGAAAGCAGGTTGGCGCTCGGCAGCGGAAGTGTCGTGGACTCGATGCTGTCGAGGCGCGTCGAGTAGAGCTGCGGGGCGTGGCCCTGCCAGGCGGCGGTGTAGAGGATCGTCTTCCCGTCCGGCGCGAAACGCGCAACGCCCAGAGAGCCGCGGTGAAACGAGACGGGGCGGTAGAGCGGCGGGCCGCTCCGTGGCCTCCGCATCGCGAGGGCGCCCGCTGCCGCGGCGGCCACGACGACGGCCGCCGCGAGGGCGAGACCGAGCCTCGTCTGCCGCCGCGGGGCGGGAGCGGGCATGGCAGCCTCCGCTCCGGAGAAGCTCCCCTCGGAGAGTCCCTCGCGGAGGCGTCCGAGGTCGCGCGCGAGGTCCTTCGTGGAGGCGTACCGCTCCTCGACATCCTTCGCGAGGCAGCGCTCGACGATCCAGCGGAAGGGAACGGGCGTCGAGGGCGCGGCCGTCGCGAGCGGTTCGGGCTCGTCCCGGATGATCGCCGCCATGGTTTCCGGTGCGGTCGCGCGGGAGAACGCCCGGTTTCCCGTGGTCATCTCGTAGAGGATCGATCCGAGCGAGAACTGGTCGGACCTGAAATCCACGGAAGACCCAATCGCCTGTTCCGGCGACATGTACCCGACCGTTCCGACGACGACCCCCGCCTCCGTTCCCAGTGACATCGTGGGAGAGTGCGAAACGTCGCCGCCCTCGCTTTCCGACGCAGGCGCCGTGAGCTTCGCGAGCCCGAAGTCCAGAATCTTGACGGTGCCGTCCCTGGTCACCATGAGGTTCTCGGGCTTGAGATCCCGGTGCACGATGCCGGTCGCGTGGGCCTTGGCGAGGCCCTCCGCGATCTGCGCGCCGCAGGCAAGAAGTCTCTTCAATGGAAGCGGACCGGAGGCGAGGAGCTTACGGAGGGTGTCCCCTTCGACCCGCTCCATGGCGATCCACGAGACGCCATCCGTGGTTCCGAGGTCGTAGACGGTGACGATGTTCGGATGGTTTAAGGCGGAGGCGGAGCGCGCCTCCTTCTCGAAGCGCTTCAGGCGCTCCGCGTTCGAAGCGAGGGCGGCAGGGAGCACCTTGATCGCCACGTCGCGGTCCAGGCGGCTGTCCCGCGCGCGATAGACCTCGCCCATGCCGCCCGCACCGAGCGGCGAAAGAATCTCGTACGGACCGAGGCGCGTGCCCGGCGCGACCGTCATGAAACGCGTGCAGCGGGATGGCGCGCCATTTTGGCGCCATCATAATTCCGCTCACAATTGTGGTCAGTCCTGATTCGCTGATTTCCGTGACGTTATCGGACCCTCGGCATTCCCCAGCTGAGGGCGGCCAGGGTCAATCCTGTCGGCTGATTTTGGGGGATTCTGACTTTTGCTCCGACAGCCAGGGCGGGTTCATCCCATCGTCAAAATCAGCGAATCAGGACTGACCCCAGACGCCGTAACCCTCAGCGCTCCTCAACTGTCACCGCCCCGCCGCCGGACGCCGTCGTCGTGTGCAGGCCCCAGAGTGCGAGCGCGAGGACCATCCCCATCGCGATCGCGCCGACGTAGAAGTACCAGGCCGAGGGGTCCGGCGTCATCACCCAGTACTCGAGCCAGTATTCGCACGTGCGGCAGACGAGTGCCGCGAGCAGGCCGAAGCGGATGGCGATCACGACGAGCAGGCCGGTCGTTGCCGCGGCCATCGGAAGCGTCACGGCCGGCAACGGCGCCCCGAGGTAGTTCGCCGAGAAGAAGACCGCCACGATGATCGCGGCGAGCCACTCGAAGCGAACGAGACGCCGAATGAACACCAAGAACATCACGAGCGCGAGGACCCACCAGATCGCGTACGCCGGGGAGTTGATCAGCCACGCGACGCCGTTCCGGACGCTGGACGGATCGCTCAGGAGGCCGCGCGGAATCGGAGGAAGCTCGCCGAGCCAGATCGGGATGTAACGGCGGATCGGGCCCATCAGGATCCCGATCAGGGCGCCCGCTGACGCGCCGACGACGAGATCCCGTCCGACAAGGGGATCCTTCCAGCCTCCGGCGACGAGACGCGTCCACGAGATGAGCATCCCGGGCCAGAGGCGGCGCATGATGGGCTCCAGCGCGACGTACACGATCCAGGCCACCGCGCCGATCACCGCGGCGCCGGCAAGGCCGCCGCCTAAGACGTCGAGCTCGTCAACCGTCGACACGTGGTGGGCGCCCAGGGCCCACATGGCAAACTGCATGAGGACGACGGCCGCAGCGAGGCGAGCGGCGCCGCGCCGGTCGCCGCGGCCCGCGCGCAGATTGCGCCGCGCCATCCACGCCCCTGCGAACATCAGGGTCAGGAGGATCAGACTCCACACCAGGTCTCCCACGCGCGCTGCGGCGTCGCGCTGGTCGGGGACATCCCGGGAGGACGTGGACCACGGGCCGATCCAGAGGAAGGAAATCGGCCTGGCCCGATGAGCCGCAGCCTCGACGCGCATCGTCAAGCCCGGGCGCTCCGGATGAGGGCCTTCCCAGGCCGCGCGCGCGTCGGCGTACGAGCGCGGGTTCCATCGCGGCTCGACCGGCCGGAAGGAGTTGGCGTCGAGCCCCGCGGCGCGGAAGAGGGGCGTCCAGTCGGGCGCTGATGCGGCGGCCGCGGGCGCCGAAGGCCTCTCGACCTGCTCCGGCACCACGTGGAGCTCTTTCAACCGGCCTTCCGGATCGAGACGCACTTCCTTCATCCCGGTCCGCAGGGGCGACGGATCGAGCTCCGTGACGACCGGTTGGGGAAACGGACCCAGGGTCAAAAAGCCGGGAACGAGCGGCAGCGGGCTCTCGCGATACACGTAACTCAGGCCGTCTCGCGACATGCCGCGGCGCCACCGATCGCGGGAGCGATCATGCTCGTTCGCCCAGACGAAGAACCCGTACTCATTGACGAGGGTGCCGGCCCGGTCGGCCGGCCGGTCGCGCATTCCAAGACTCGCCAGGAGCTCTCGCGCGCGGACGCGAAGGACTTCTCCCGATTTCTCGGAGCCCGCGAGCGGGAGGAGGCACACGCGCGGGGCCAGGAAGGCATGGAGCAGCATGATCGCCACGGCGGCAACGACGAGCCCTCGCGCGACGGCGGGTGACAGGCGGTCCTCGCTGCCGGCGGCCGCGACCATCTCCGGGGACGGCGTCTCCCCCGCCGCGAGCGCGGCCGCGAGCGGATCTCCACCCGGAAGGGCCGCGGCCACCTGCGCCGCCGACGACGGCCGCATCTTCGGGTCCTTCTCGACGCAGCGCAGGATCGCGCGCTCGACCGCCGGATCGAGGCCGGGGACGAGGGCGGACGGGCTCGACGGCGTCTCTTCCGCGTGCTTCTGGCGATACCCCGCGAGCGTGGGCGCGTCAAAGGCGTGCTTGCCGGTGTACAGCTCGAACAGGACGAGCCCCAGAGCGTAGAGATCGCTCCGCAACGACGCGCCCGCGCCCGAGAACAGCTCCGGGGCCATGTACGCGGGCGTGCCGGCGACCTCCGTCCCGCCGGTTCCGTCGCCTTCCGCGACCGCCAGCCCGAAGTCCATGATCCGCGAGCGGCCGCGGCCGTCGACCATGATGTTGGCGGGCTTCAAATCCCGGTGCAGGACGCCGCGCTCATGCGCCGCGGAGAGACCCGCGCAGAGCTGGCGGGCGATCTCGAGCGCCTTGGGCTGCGTGAGCCCGCCGATCCGGCGCAGCAGCGAGGCGAGATCTTCGCCGTCCACGTATTCCATGGAAATGAAGTGGCGGCCGCCTTCGCCGGTCTCGCCGATGTCGTACACGCGGCAGACGTTCGGGTGCGCCACCTGCCGCGCGGTGCGCACCTCGGCGAAGAGCGATTGAGCAGTTCGGCGTTCGACGAGAGGCGCTCCGGGAGAAACTTCAGCGCGACCGGCTGGCCGAGCTTCAGGTCATCGGCGCGGTAGACCTCTCCCATGCCGCCGCGCCCGATCAGTCCGATGATGCGGTAGCGGTCGACGAGGATCGTGCCCGGCGTGAAGCCTCCGGAGTCGATCGAATCGGAGGACGCGAGACGTCCGACGATCGAGGAGGAAGACGGGCCGCGCCGCATGGCGGCCTGCGCCACCGACGGCGACGGGAGATTCGTCGGCAGCTGCGAGAAGGAGGAAAGGGAAGCCGCTTCGCCACAGGAGGGGCAGAAACGCGAGCCGGCAGGAATTTCCGCCGAGCAGCTCGAGCAGCGGATCACGTTGGGCGGAATCGTACCGCAGGGGTCGGTTCTACGCGCGACGGAAGCCCACGCAGGGTTGGAGCAAGGGGAAACAGGCCCCGCTGATCTTCGCCGGCGCGGTCCCTTCCGTCTGCCGTGCTGATTGAGACGCCCCTCACCCCAGCCCTCTCCCCCGGCGCGCGGGGAGAGGGGGTCAGAAATACGGTCGGCGAGGAGTCGGGGCAGAGCCGAAATCCTGATCCCTTCTTGCGCCTCGCACCACCGGAGTGCAGAGGGTTGCGAATCGTTAGATCTTCTCGAGATCGACGACGTCGAGGAGGTCTTGCGGCCGGCCCGTTGCCCGCTTGTTCTGGATGAGGTGCTTCCGGCTGATGACAGGGACCTGCTGATCGGAATAGCGCGTTTGTTGCCGATCGGGCCAGGCTTCGCCAAACGTGACTCCGTCAATGGAGGTGAGAACATCGATTCGATTGGGCGCCACGCCGATTTGAAAGACGAGACCGGGGCGCTCCAGGTCGCGGGCCGTGACCTCGGTCAGCGGAGCGCCGAAGACTCCGAGGGCGCCGTAAGCGCGTTCCGCATTGTCGGCCTCGGGCTCGATCCAGACGTCGAGGTCCCTCGTAAACCGGGGCTTTCCATGAAACGCCAGGGCGTAGCCGCCCACCAGCAGGTACCTAACTCGGGCGGCGTTGAACGCGGCAAACAGATCTCTGAAGTCGGGATTGGCCGGCATCGTCTCCCCGCCATTCGGAGTATTCCAAGGTCATGTCCCACAGAAGCTCGAGTCGCTGATCCGCTGGAATTGCCTGCCAGAATGCGCGGTCAAACGCGCCGTCCTCATCGTGAACACCAGCCAGCCTCGTCGTCGCCATGGCTCTCCGGTCTCGCGCGCTCACGGTCCTATTTTATCCCGTGGGAGGGGTTGCGGGCGGCGTCGAAGGCGCAACACTCTCAGCTATGCCGTGGCGAAACGCCTCGGCGCGCGACTGCGCTTTCATGAGAATGCCCTTGAACCGCGGTAAAGGTCGCAGGGGCGCGAGGAAGGGGCAGTGCTCGGCCATGAACGGGTAGGGATAGAAGCCCCCCTCGACGGCCTGCTCGAGCACGTCCAGGGCCCGCTCGGTGCCGCCGGCCAGCCAACGCCGCGGTCTGGGATGCCCTCTCGCTGTTCGAGATCGCCGACACCGCTCTTCGGCCCGGATCTGTCTCGGCCGATCGGCTCCGTCCCTACCAACGCATCCGACACCCGGTCAACGAACGCTCGGTGTCGTTTTCACGCCTGGCGCGACGGGTGTTTCGCCTCGGAAGTTCTTTCCCGCTTCCGATCCCGATTGCCGTTCCGGTAATGGCACGAACTATAAACAGGCTCGGATGGCCGAAACGAAGGGTACTCAACTCTTTCGCAAACGCATTCGTTCATCGGTAGAGGTCCGCCCCTGGTCTGCGCCACCGTCTTCGTTGTCACGGTGGCACTCGCATGTAATTCCGTACGCTTCGTCAAGAGTCCGCGGCATTCGACGAGCAGCGATTGTCGGCGACTGAGACTCACTGGCCAGGGCTCACCCTGACTGTTTTCCGCCGGGGGAAGAGGCGTCCAGGACGACGCCCATGATCTCCATGAGGGCTGCGACGCGGTAGCTCGGCGCCGTTTCGGGAGCGGCGCCCCCGCGGTCGATCCAGGCGACCGTCCGGCCCGCGCGCCGGGCGCCGTCGGCGTCCCAGCCGTTCGAGCTGACGAACAGCGTACGCGCCGAATCCGCCTCGGCGTCGAGAAGGGCGTACACGCGCGGATCTGTCTTGTAGGCGCGGACGTCGTCGGCCGAGAGGATCCGTTCGACGTCCAGGCCGGCTGCCTCGAGCGCCTGCGCGATCATCGGGCGGGTCCCGTTCGAAAGCACGGCCCGCCGGACTCCCGCGGACTTCAACGCTCCGAGAGTTGCTCCCGCGTCCGGGTACCCGGGCACCGTCCGCCAGAGGTTCGCGAGGCGTTCGCGGGACTCAGCCGGCAGTTCCGGGGCGACCTCCTCGAGCGCGCCGAGGGTGACCCGGTCCCAGGGCTCATAGCGGTCCTCGCGGTTGAGGCGCCAGCTCCTTTCGAGCTGCGCGTGGCGCCATCTGGCGAGTAACGCCTCTGACCTTTCGCCGGCGATCGGGCGCATACCGACCGAGAGGCCGGCGATGTCGAGCAACGTTCCGTAGAGGTCGAAGGCGACGAGGTCGAAGGCCGGCGTCCGAAGAACCGTTCCGTCAGAAGGATCTGTCATGGCTTCGGCGCGCAATGGCCCGGCTGTCTGGCGAGAGCGGCGTCGAGCGCTTCATCGAGCACCCCGGTCCAGAGCGCGTAGCCGCGGGCATTGGGATGGAAGCGGTCCGAGGCGAACAGCGTTCGGTCCCTGCGGAAGGAGGGCCCCGTCCGCTCCGCGATCGGCGCAAACGTGAGGTCGTGCGCGGAGACGGCGCGCCTCGCGATCCGGTTGACGCTGCGTGCCCGGAGTGCCGCGATGCCTCGCAGGAAGAAAGGGATCCGCGGAGGGCTGCCCATGTCGGGAGCGCCGGTGAGCACGATCCGCGCCTCGCAGTTTGCCGCGAGGAGCGATCGCAGAATCTCTTCGAGGTCGCGACGGACGGATCTGGACGAGGTTAGATGCGTGACGTCGTTCGCCCCGACGTCGAGAAGCACGAGGTCGGGCTTGATGCCGCGCGCGCGCGGGAGCTGTTCGGAGAGGACGTCCCGGAACCTGGCGCCCGAGACGGCCAGGTTCACGACCTCGACGCGGCGGCTCCGCGCGAGATGCCCAGCGGTCTCGAGGACGATGCCCTGCTCGTAGTCCGCTCCCACGCCCGCCGCCGTGCTGTCTCCGAGAACCAGGTAGAGGAGGGGCGTGCCTGATCCGAGCGTCGTGGAAGTTGCGTGTCCCGGCGCCCTCAGGGGTTCCGGCCGGGACGCGCGGCATCCGACGAGGGCGGCTGCGAGCAGGGAAATCTTTGCCATGATGAGGAGAGCGGGGGAAGTCGAATGTCTGTTCATCGATGACCTCAGGGATGCCAGTCGGAGTGAGTTTTGATTTGTGGCCGATTGCCGGACTCGGGCTCCACTCGCGGCCGTTCACCCACTTCGGTCAGCCCCCGTCAGCAAAACTCGAGTGGAAGAGAACTTCTCCAGTCCGCTTCGACACGCCAACGATCCAAAACCTCCCGTCCAGGACGGATTCCATACCGCCCAGGACGACCCACACCTCCTCCAGAGGAACGGGCGGCGGGCTGTAGCTGTAGGTCAGCTTGTGGCGATACTCCTCTCCAGGACTCACGCTGAGCCGCCAACCGACACCCGGAAAGTGGGGTCGGGCGGTCTCCAGCGCCTCCTCGGCCATCACACGAGCTTCCGGGCGGGCCTTGCGATGACGCGCGACCGGGTGATCGGCAAGGTTGCGGACGGCAGACTCGGGCGGGGTCCCTCCGGCTTTATTCATGAGCAGATTGTGCTGCAGCGCGGTTGAAAATTGGGGTCGGCCCTGATTCGGTGACTCTACCGGTAACCTGCTCGCCTCCATCTCAAAATCAGCCAAACAGACTGACCCCGGTCCTCGGATCACCGCGCACGGGTGGAGTCGATCGGCTGGTCGTAGGTTCCGGTGAATTCGTTTGTCATTGCAACTTTCGGGTGATCTCGCTTTCCGTGTCCAGAATGCTAATCAGGGATATTGCCCCAGCGGCGCCAATTGGCATGGCTCTCCGTCGATCAGAAGAGCCGGACCCCTCACCCCAACCCTCTTCCCGGGCGTGGGGAAAGGGAGGGGAGCGAGCCTGATAACCTCTCGCCGAGAATTTTTAACAAGAAAAGGAGGCACCCCATGAGGACCCGACATTTGCTGGCGGGCGCGGCGGCGTTCTTGATTTCGGTGGCGGCACTGGCTCAGGCTCCGTCGGAGGCGAAGATGGACGCGAAGCCGAGTGCTCCGAAGAGCGGAGCGAGCCGCCTCGTCACCGTGCCGGCGGCGGACGTGAAATGGGCCGATCTCGACCCGAAGGGCGCACCGGGAGTGCAGATCGCCGATGTGTGGGGGAATCATGCGAAAGGCGCGTTTGGCGGGTTCCTCAAGTTTCCCGCCGGATTCGCGGCTCCCTTGCACACCCATACCAACGACTTCAAGATCGTGATCGTTTCGGGCACCTTCATCCAGGGACCGGAAGGAAAGCCCGAGTTTCGCCTGGGACCGGGTTCCTATTTGATGCAGCCCGGCGGGAACTATAAGCACACGACGGCCTGCGACAAGGCTTCTGACTGCCTTGTCTTCTTCCAGAGCACCGGCAAGTTCGATCTCAAGGTCGTCGACGCGGCCAAGGGAGGCGCGGAAAAGAAATAGAAGCCTCGGAAAGATGGGGCTCGGCCCCGATCAAACTTCCCGGGCCGCTGCGGGGATCTCGACTAAAACACCGTCCGAGGTCGAGACGCGGTACGAAGCCTTGCGCTTCATGGCCTTCGCGTCGATGTCGAGGACTTTCATCCCCGCCATCTCGCGGCCGAGGCCCGCGGCGGCCTGTTTCAGTGTCATCTCGTGCAGTTGAGCTCTCGGGGGCAGCTCGGCGCCCGGCATCGCCGCGAAGTGGTGGATTCGGAGGATTTGGCCCGTTTCCGCGTCGTACACGACCAGGCTGTGGGCGGGCTCGAGCCGCCCGCGGGTCTCCGGTTGTTGGTCCATGGTCAACCTCCTAGGCGAAAACGAACAGGGTCGCGAGCGCGTACGCCTCGGCGCCCCGCGCCTCCAGGGCGAACGTCACCGCGATCGCGTTGGGCGCCGAGACGGAGTTGTACTTGTAGTCGTGGAACTGAGTCTCGCCGCCAAACGGGGGCGTGTAGCTGTGAACCAGCGCTCCCGCGCCGAAAGTCGAGAGCGTCGTCAGGTATGAGAGCGAGATCTGCGCGAGGACGGCCTGACCGTCTCTCTGCGGCCGCGGGCCCGAGACGAAGACGGTGTAGTACGTGTCCTTCTGGTGGCTGCCGTCAGACGAATACGCGTAGAGCCATGCGGTGTCGATGTGGTGAAGCACCATCCCTCCTTCCATCGAGTGTGTTCGTTCCCATTTTCAGGGCACGGTAATCGATTCGCTGCGATTTTCGCCAGGGTTTCGCTCGAAAAACCGGCCTCCCCAAGGGGGAGGGGGGCGTCTCGCTCCTGCCTGGACGCCACGCGCCCCTCTGCTACTGACAGGATCGCCCGGAGCACCGTCCGGAAGACCAGCCCTCCGCGGCGCGGGACCGCGAGGCTGCCTCCTGCCGCCTACCGGAAAAACCGGAAACGCGTCGCCTCAGAAACGGCGGATCGGCACTTCCTCGAGAGTCGCGTCGTCCAGCACGCCGAATTGGGCCGCGCCGAAATAGAAGTCCTGCTCCTGCGGGACGATTCGGCGGTAACCCCTCCGCACGCGGGCCGCGAGCGGCGAATCCCACGGCTGATGATGGGCAAAATCGAGCATCAGCGCATTGATCCACGGCCGGACTCCCCAGAACCCGTATCCGACCTGGAAGAAGTCTCCGTCGTCCGGCATGTCCCAGAAGTAAGGCTCGGGGGCCTGCACCCACTTCCCGATGTCCACCGGGATCCCGTCCGGACCCACCGCCCAGTTCAGGTAGTGGAACCAGTTCTCGGCGCGGAATCCGCTCGAGAGCGTCGGTCCGAGCGATCGGCCGATCGACTTCTTCCACCGGATCTTTCCGAACACGCGATCCTGCAGGAAGGGGCTGCGGATGCCGACGCTCTCCGACACCCACCCGTTCAACTTGTCCATCGTCAGAGGGCCCCGGATCACGTCGCCGAGGCTCGCGAGCTCGCGCTCCCGCGCGGCCGGCTCGAACGGTTCGTCGTAGGATCCGATGGCTTCGTTCGTCATGTCCGACTCCTTTTGCTGGTTTCTACAGGCGTCGCCCCGTCCATGGCGAAGTCCCGGGGATGGATTCTCACATCATCGCGCGCTCCCTGGGTCCGCTTCGCGGCGGTGGCTGCTCGGTCCGTTCGGGAAAACTCACCTCGGATCATCCTGAGCGGGCCGGACCCCTCACCCTGACCCTCTCCCCTTTCCCGGGGCGAGGGAAAGGATCGCCCCCACGGATCTGGACTAAGATGCGCCCCACCAATCTCGGACTGGCACGAATCTCAACAGGAGGAATCATGAACCGGAAGACCATTCTGGCGACTCTGGCGGGGCTTTGCGTGGGCGTGGCGGTGTGTCTGGCGTCCGATATGCAGATGGGGACGTGGAAGCTGAATGAGGCCAAGTCGAAGCTCGCTCCGGGGGCGGCGAAGAACCGCACCGTCGTTTACGAGGCGGCGGGTGACAGCATCAAGGTGACGGTGGACGGCGTCCTAGGCGACGGGACACCGGCGCACAACGAGTGGACGGGCAAATTCGACGGCAAGGACTACGCGGTTGTCGGCGATCCGGCCTCGGACATGCGGGCCTACAAGAGGATTGACGACCGCACGATGGAGTTGACGGTCAAGAAGGATGGCAAGACGACGGTGACGGGGAAAATCGTGGTCGCCGCGGACGGGAAGTCGCGCACCATCACGACGAGCGGGACCGATGCGGCGGGCAAGAAGACGAGCGGGATGTCCGTTTACGACAAGCAGTAAGACCGACCTCCCGCGACGGATCTGGTGATTATCGCGGCGGGAATGCCGTTCATTCGACCCTCTCCCCGGGCCCCGGGGAGAGGGTTTTTCGCGAAGACTCAGAACAGAAGCTCGCCCAGCCGGTCGAGGTGTTCGCTCCAGGCCCTCTTCGTCGCTTCTGCGGCGGACTTGTCGGGGAGATTCTGGTGCCCCACCGCCACGGTGCTCTTCGCCGCTCCTTTCGCCGTGAATTCGAGGATGACCTCTGTGTCGTCCTCCCATGTGATTCGCATCCGCTTCTGCGGCGTTACAGAACGAACGGCGATTTTCACAGGGAGCCACCGCCGCCGCCGCCGGGCATTCGCGAAGGCACCTGAGAGAACCCTGTCAGGCTCGATGTTCCGCCCCTCACCCCAGCCGTCTCCCCCGGCGCGCGGGGAGAGGGAGCGGCGCCGGTTATTTCTTTGTGAACCGGTCGCGCGCCTTTGCGGCGACCTGGTGCTCCGTGAGCTTGTCCGCTGTTTCGACGGCGACGATGCGCTCGCCCAGTCCGTCCTCACGAAGGCGCTTTTCGAGCTCGTGCTTCGCCTCGCCGGGTCCGAGCACGAGAATGCCCGTAGCGTCCTTGATGTGGGAGATCACGGAGTCGTAATACGTGCGCAGGTGGTTCGCGAAGCGTCTGTCGCGCTGGTCCTCCGCGCCGCTCTCGCCGCGCGCGCCCCCTCCGTGCTCGACCTTCGACTCCACCCGGCTCGTCGTCTGGCTTTCGCCGGCGATCGACGCGATCACCGCTTCTTTGTGATCGATCCAGACCGCCACGTCACGATTCATGAGGTACTCCTGTTCGATTTTTGTCGGCTGCCGGGACACGCGAGCCGGGCGTCGCCATCTCACGGGCCAGCCTTCGCCTTCCCCAACAGTATCGCGCCGCAGGGCATCACGAACCGGTTTGGATTTTGAGTCTCGCGCGAGGGCCGCGCGTGGCGTCAGCGCAGCCCGGTTGCCAGGTAGAGCTCGCCGAGCGCCCGGCGATAGGAGTACACGTAGGAAGTTTCGTCGGGCGAGATCTCGATCGGGCCGACCTGCTCCACGCCGGAGGGGTCAGGAGGCCGGATCTCCTTCCACAGCGTACGCTGACCCGTCTTCACGTCGACTTTCTCGACGCGGAGCGGAGGCGCAGACGGGCGGTACACGAAGATCGAAGCGCCGTCGGCGGTCCACCGCAGCGGGATGTCGGCGGACTCGAGACCGGGAATGGCGCGGGGTTCGTCGGGCTCGATCGAGTAGATATCGATTTTCCGATCTGTCCCCGTCGCTACCACCGACTTTCCGTCCGGCGAGACGGTGTGAAAGACGAAGCTGACTCCCTCGGGCGTGATCGCGCGCGGCTTGCCACCGGGAATGTCCTGCACGAAGAGTCGGGAGCCGCGTCCGGTCTCGTGGCCCGAGATGAGAATCCGGCGCCCGTCCGGAAACCAGGCCGCCGCCTGGCAATTGATGTCGCTCTTCGGAAGCGGCCGGGGCTCCCCCGCTCCGGTTGGCAGGAGCGTGAACTGACAACTCGAGCCGCCGCGGGTCGTCAGCACCCACCGGCCGTCCGGCGAAAAACCCCACGCGGCGCCGTCGCCGATGCGGACGGCGGCGGAGCCGTCGAGCTTGCGCAGGTAGATGCCGAGCGGCTGGATGTTCTGCTCTTCGAAGAGAACGGACTTTCCGTCTGCGGCGATGCCTTTGGGAAACGACCAGTTGAGCCAGGTCAAGTTCCGTTCTTCCTTGTCGCCCGCGGAAACGCCCACGATCTCACGGCGGGAGGAGTTCACCGAGCAGAGCACGCGTCCGTCGCGGGCGATGTCCTGGAGAGATCCCCCGGGGACGTTCCAGATGGGCCGGGTCTTTCCCGACAGTGAAGTCGCCGAGATTCCGCTGCGTCCACTCGACCACACCTCGTCCCCTCGCGGAGACCAGGCGAGCCCGGAGATCGCGAACGGGCCGTTGAGCATCACTTTTCCGCTCGTGTCGACGACTTTCACGTGGCCGTCGTTGTCGCCGCGCAAGAGGTGGTCGATGAAGGCGACGAGGCGTCCGTCGGGCGAGACGCGGACGTCGGTCACCCAGCCAGGCGCGTCGTAAAGAACCTTTCCGATCGGGTAATCGACGCGAACCCGGTTTCCCACCTGGCGCACCACCGCGAGGGTCTTTCCGTCGGGGGACCAGTCGGCGGCCTCCACGTCTTCCAGGATCTCGCGCGGCGCGCCCCCCTCCAGCGGGACCCGGGCGAGCGTGCCAACCGCCTCGAAACCGAACAGGAAATGCCGGTTGAGACTGACGGCGAGCTCTCCGGTGGAAGAGATCGCGAGAGCGCTTGCGCCGGCGAGCCCGAGCGAGCGGGACTCCGAGCTCCCGGGGCGCGTCGTGAAGATGTCGAGAGGAAGCCCCTCCCAGGCGGCGGAGTAAACGACCGTCTGGGAATCGGGAGTGAACCGGGCGGACTTGATGGCGCCCCGGGCGTACGTCAGCGGGGCGAGCTCGACCGGCGTGGCGTTCTTCGCGTTCGCGAGGCCGCGCAGCAGGAAACCCGCCGCGACTCCCGCGGCGAGCGCGGCGGCCGCCGGCAGCGCCCATCCGCGCCGGCGCGGCTTCGCGGGTTCGACCGCCTGGAGTCCGCCGGAGGCCGAGGTTTCGGAGAGATGGTCGCGGACGCTCTTCAAGTCCCGCCACAGGTCCTTGGTGGACGCGTACCGTTCCTCGGGATCCTTGGCGAGCAGGCGCTCGACGATCCATCGCACCGGCGCGGGAGCCTTCGGCGCGAGTTGTCCGAGAGACTCGGGCTCCTCGCGGATGATCGCGACGAGAGTCTCGGCACCGGTCTTTCTTTCGAACGCGCGCTTGCCTGCCGCCATCTCGTAGAGGATCGCGCCGAGCGTGAACTGGTCCGAGCGGAAGTCGACCGTCTGGCCGCTCGCCTGCTCAGGCGACATGTACCCCGCGGTGCCCATGACCGTGCCCGGCGTGGTCGCCGTCGCGATCACCGTCGGCAACCCGGTCGCGTCCTGCAAAACCGGCTCCGTCAGCTTCGCCAGGCCGAAGTCGAGGATCTTGACGTAGCCATCCTTCGAGATCATCAGGTTCTCGGGCTTCAGGTCCCGGTGCACGATTCCGGCGGCGTGCGCCTTGGAAAGTCCCTCGGCGGTCTGCACGGCGATGTCCAGGACCCTCTTCGTCGGGACCGGTTCTTCCGAGGCCAGGAGCTCGCGGAGCGTCTTTCCTTCGACGAGCTCCATCGCGATGTAGGTGGTCCCGGCGTCTTCGCCGATGTCGTAGACGGTCAGGATGTTGGGGTGATTCAAAGCGGAAGCCGCGCGCGCTTCCTGCTCGAAGCGCTTGCGGCGCTCGGGATCGCTTGCCGTCGCGGCCGGCAGCACCTTGATGGCCACGTCGCGGCCGAGCCTGGAGTCCGTCGCGCGATAGACCTCGCCCATCCCGCCCGCCCCGATGGACGCGGTGATGCGGTACTGCGAGAGGCTGCGGCCGATCACGGTGAACTACCCCGGTCTTCTTGCACGGCCGACAACCGGCCGTGGATGTCGAAATGCGACGGAGGTGCGGATTCTACAGCCCGGGCGGGCGTGAGCCACGTCGGGCCTCGTCCTTTTCCGCCGGCCGCGAGCCGAGGGAGCCGATCCCCCGGCGGAATGATGGGGTCAGGTCTTTAGAACACATTACGCCGCGACCGGCGCGAACTCTGCGTCGCGCAATCCCCTCCGGCATAAGTGGTGATACTCACCCCAGCTACACCATGAGCCCGACCACTTCCGCCAGCGAAGCGACACGGTAGCTCGGCGTCGTTCGCGGAGGCCCGCCTCCTCGGTCGATTTAGGCCACCGTCCGGCCGGCGCGTTGCGCGCCTTCTACGTCCCAGCCGTTCGAGCTGACGAACAGCGTCCGAGCGCGAGCGGCCTCGGCGTCGAGAAGCGCGTACACGCGCGGGTCCGTCCTGTAGACGCCGACGTCGTCCGCGGAAAGGATCCGGTCGACGTCGAGCCCGGCGGCGTCGAGCCCCACCACGATCATGGCGCGCGTCCCGTTCGAGAGCACGGCTCGCCGCGTTCCCGCGGATTTCAGGGCCGCGAGCGTCGCGCGGGCGTCCGCGTACGCGGGCACCGTCCGCCATAGTCCCGCTAGGAGTCTGTCCGAGTAATCAGTTTTGGGTTTTGGTTTGGAGTGCGCTGTGGATAATGGATTTCATGGGGAAAATCTTCCGAGCGTACGAGCCGGATCAGATGTTGCTGATGCCGCCGAGCCTGTCGGAGTGGGTG
>JBBSGZ010000061.1:0-21673 GCA_038253555.1 Thermoanaerobaculia bacterium | reverse complement strand
TCATCGCTTCTTGCCTCGGCGCGTGCCCTCATCGGTTGCCTTCTGAACCAACTTCGCTTCCCGCGCTCGCATCGCGACACAACCGCAAACCTTCAACCCGCTGTCGCGTGAAACCCAAATCGCCGATTTATCCACGGGCTGTTAGCCATCGTCTATAGGCCCTCAGGGTGAGTCGACTACCTTAGACCAATTCCAGCGACTTCGGTGCAGCGGTTTTGGGAACCAAAGAAATAGGATCCACCCCTCCAATGATATCCGCGCTTACCTCGAGGAATTGCGCTTGTTCTCGATCGCAATCGAGGTCCGCTTGCAGCCTTTAGCTTTGGCAACTTTATGTTCCCCGGAGTACGCCGCACGCCCGCGCGCCGTGCAGCCAGGAGCCATCGCGTCGGTAGCCCCTTGCCGATCGACATCCGTTTACCAACTATTCACCCTTACCTTGGCTTTATTTTTTCGGCGGAGAGAGCGGGGGATCCCACCGCATAGTCCCGTCAGCGGTGAACAGGAGTCCGCATCTCAACCGCCGGTGTCCCAGAAGCTCGGCGGTGCCGAGAAGGCGCCCGTAGGCCTGGACCTGAGCGACGTACGCAGAATGCGTCACCTCGACGGGGCCATTTGGAGGCTGATCCGTCTTGAAATCGATGAGATCAAGGCGGGCATCGGTCGCGCTGAGAAGATCGATGTAGCCGCCGAGGATTAGACCGCCATCGGCGCCGCCGGCGACTGGATACTCGATTTGAAGAGACGTCCCCAGCGGGCGCAGGAGTCCTTCCGCTCGCAGCGCCTGCAGGGCGCGGGTGACATCGGCCGCAGCTTCTTCGATGTGCTCTGTGAGACCGGTCCCCAAAACGGCACGAGCGACGGCTTGAGACGGTGAGAGGGCCGGATCTCGGAGCACCAGGCCGATCGCTTTGTGAACGGTGGTGCCGAAGACGTTCCCGAAGCGGCCTGGATGCGGCTTTCGCGGTCCTAGCTCGAGTGCTTCCTCAGTTTCGTCTCTCGGCGCGGTATGCGCTTGGCCTGACACGCTCGCCGGCTGGAAGCGAGGCCGGGCAGCGTCGGCGCTGGCCTGTTTCCACCAATCCCTCACCATCCCTTCCACCTTTGCGCCGTCGGCAGGCTTCGTTTGCGCCTGGGCGCGCTTTTCTTTTGCCCAAGCGGGCTTCTTACCGGAAATGTAGGGCTCGAGCTCGTGCAACAGATGGGGCGGCGCCTCCAGAAGAAGGTGGCTGCAGACGATCTTGCCGGGCTTTGAGAGATTCCCGGCCTTCGGGATGATGAGGAGGTCGCGTGCTCGTGTCGTAGCAACATACGCCACGCGCTCGCGCTCTGCCTCCTGGTAGGCCTTTTCCGTGTCGCGGATGCCGAGGTCTGCCGGTTCTTCCCAGATCAGGCCGTCCAGCTCGATCATCCAGCCGCGACCGTCTCTCTCCATCCGCCACGGGGCGTTGTCTACGCGCGGCGTCCACTCGCCTTTTCCGTCCCAGAGCACGACGACGGGAAACTCCAACCCTTTCGCCTGATGGACCGTCATGATCTGGACCGCTTCGGTTCCGACCGGATGCGGCGGGTCGAGCTGGATGGGGGCGTCCACCCATTCGCGCAGGCGTGACGTCGCCGCGTCGTAGTCGAGGCCCTCGTCTGCGGCGCGCTGCTCCAGAAGAAGGCAGAGCTCCCGGAGTCTCGCCAGGCGCTGCGTGCCGTTGGGTCCCGACGCGACGCTGCGGCCGAACCCGGTGCGTTCCAGAAGGTCTCGGGCCGTCGCACCGGGAGGGCGCTCGAAGCGGCGCCGGCGGAGATCCAGGACGAACTCGCGCGCTTCCCGCGCCCGACGTGGGGACTCGTCTGTCGGCGCGATGCCGGCCTTCCAGGCAACCCTTTCACGCAGGAGGTCCGCGGGATCGACCGCGAAGAACGGGGGACGGAGCAGCGCCGCCATGGCGATTCCGTCGTCCTTGTCCGCAACCCCTCTCATGCCGAGCAGGAACAGGCGATGAAGCGGATCTGCCAGGAACAGGACGCCGCCGCGGGAGGCATACGGAACCCCTTCGGCGTCCAGCGGCTCGAAAAGGAATTCGAGGTTCCACGTCGAGGTCGCCAGGATCGCGATGTCGCCGTAGCGGATTCTCCGGCGACCTCCGGCTAACGGATCGCTGATCTGGACGTCGTCGCTCTCGGTCAGGCGCCGAAGGTAACGAGCCAGAGCCTGGCCTTCCAACGCGCGGTAAAATTCCTTTCTGTCCGGTTCATCCCCGAGCTCCAGCGCGAGCACGTGGACCGGCGGCGGCGAGGATGTATCTCGGCCGGCATCGAGGGGCTGGTGGAAAACGCGGCCGCTCTTCGGGTCGAAGGGCCTCCCGTCGGGAGAGGGCTTCAGGATCCGTTCGAAGCGGTCGTTGAACCACTCGATGAGCGGAGGGACGCTTCGGAAGTTCGTCGAGAGCCGGACCTCCAGCGGGTCGCCTTTCTTGATGACAGAAAGCACCCGGTCGTACATCGCGACGTCCGCCCGGCGGAACCGGTAGATGGATTGCTTCGCGTCGCCCACCACCGTGAGCTTTCCGTCCGCAAGGACCACGTCTTCCCACCGGTCCGCCAGAGGCTCGCGCTCGCAGAGGAACAGCACGATCTCCGCCTGAAGAGGATCGGTGTCCTGGAACTCATCCACGAAGATGTGGTCGAACATCTTCTGGAAGTCGGCGCGGACTTCCCGGTAGTCCGTCAGGAGCTGACGCAGCTTGAAGAGGAGATCGAGCTGGTCGAGTTGCCGGTGCCGCGCTTTGACTTTCTCGTAGAGGGCCACGACGACCGGGAAGAGGCGCACGAGGCGGCTCGCCATCCAGCGCTCGAGGGGCGCGCGGAGATCCTTGCGGAGCGGGACAGGGCGCGTCTTGCCGCCCTCGAAGTAGAGCTTCCACACTCGCCAGGCTTCTTTGTCGTTTCCGAAACCGACACCTTTGCTGACGTCCTTGGGAACCCGACGGAGTTGCTGATTCACCTCGCGGTACAGCACCACCGGATCGTCCTCGTTTCGAAGATCCGCAAGGGCGGCGGCGGTCGCGACGATCCAATTGGCGCCGACTGATCCCCGCTGGACATTCGCGGACTCACGAACGAACTCATCTGCAATCAGCCGGAACGCGTTGAAATCAAGCTTCGCGGGAGGCGCGTCCTCCGGTGGGATGTCCCTCTGCCGGACGAATCCGGCCACGAGCGCCTCGAGGCCGTAGAACGCCTTCCAATCCGTGTCATAGGTTTCCGTCCTCAATCCCGCGTCCTGGGCGTCGAGCACGATCCGGGAGACTTCCTCCGCTCGCGACGCGGAGGAATGGCCGGCGAGCTCCGCAGCCAGTGTCCGGCTCTCCCCCGCTTCCACCAGGATCTGGAAGGTTTCGCGGACGAGCTCCTCGTCCGATTCGGCAATTTCGTAGGAAGGGCTGAGCGAGGCCTCGACCGGCCGCAGGCGGAGAAGGCGGTCGGCGAAGCTGTGAATGGTCCCGACGTAAGCCGTATCGAGTCCCGCGAGGGCATCGCGCAGCCGAGTTTCGCGAGCGGAGCCGGCCGTCACGGTGGCCAGGTTGGCGAGGAGACGCTCGCGGATGCGGAGGCGAAGCTCCCCCGCGGCTTTCCGCGTGAAGGTGATCGCGGCCACTCGGGAGATCGGGATCGCCGGAATGGCGGACGACTCGGGCGCGACCATTTCGACGAACCGGCTCACCAGGATCGAAGTCTTTCCGGTGCCCGCGCCGGCGTTCACGATGACGTTGCGGCGGCGCTCGGTTTTCGCCTGATGCCGGTCCTTTTCGTCGGGAAGCGCTTTTTTCGGCACCGCGGCGGGTGTGTTCTTGCTGGCTGCCATCCTCAGTCGCCCTCTTCATCCGCATCGCCCGTCTTGAAAACCCCGAAAGCTCCGAGCGATCCCTCGACTCCTTCCAGCAGTTCTCCCGATCGCTTGTAAACCGCATCGCCGCAGACGGGCTGAAAATCGCAGTACTGACAGTCTTTCTGGATGGAGGTGCGGGGAAAGATCCTGTCCGACAAGAGCCCGACAGCCACCGACAGCCACGTCTGCGCCGCCGGCTCGAGCGCCTCATCGAAGTCCGTTTCGAAGGCTCGCTCTGCCGGAGCGGAAGCTCCTATGTACAGGTAGGCACCCGAGACTTTGCGCGGGAGCTTCCATTCGGAGGCGAGGTTGCGGGCGGCCAGGCCATACAAAGCCAGTTGCAGGTCTGTCGCGGCGTCCGGCCCCGCGAGCCCGCCTGAGCGGTGCTTCGGCTTTCCCGTTTTCAAATCCGTCACGATCGTTCTTGCCCCGTCCACCTCGATCCGGTCGATGCGGCCATAGACGAACAGGGTCGTCTCGCCGAACTTCAGCTGGACCGGATCGGGACGGCCGAAGTCGCGCTCGGCAGCGATGAGCCGCCGGGTTGGTGGCCTCTTCCAATCCCAGTCGAGCAACTCGCGGAGGTCGTGGCGCAGGCGCTCGCGTTGCAGCCTTCGGACGGCTTCGCCGACCAGGGGGTATGCCTTGACGAATTCGACGAATACGGCGTCGGCGACCGCATCCGCGTCCACCTTCCAGTCGGCCAGCGAACGCGCGCGCGACGAGAACGCCGATCCGTGCTGATCGAAAAAACGCTCCGCGGCCTCGTGGAACAGGCTTCCGTAGTACGGCTGGCCGATTTCCCTCAGGGGAGACGCGCCGCCCGGTTTGCCGAACCCGAGGAGCTTTTCGAACAGGAACTGGTGCGGGCAGCCAAGCAGCATGTTCAGCGATGACGCGGAGATGGGCTTTTCAGCCGTCATCCCGGGGATCAGCATCTCGAGATCGGCGATGTTCAGCATTCCGTCCATCGCGCCGCCATCCTCGGGCGCTCTCAGGCTGCGGATCCGGGAGAGGTCGAGAGACGGGACGCCGAGCCAACCGGGAGGAAGCGCCAGCTCTCCCCTGGAGACGCCGTCCTGCCAGGCGGCTTCTCCGAGCGGCCTCTCGCGACGGAAGGCGGCGGCCGCCTCGCGAGCGGGTTCGAAGCCGTCGCGCTCGAGAGCGGCGGTGTCAGGGATCGTCGCGCCGGATTTTCCGGTCGCTCGATCGGGACGGCCGAGCGCGGCCGCGGCTTCGAGAAACAGGGACGACGGCTCGCGCTGGGAGCGGTCGAGATCGGTTCGCGGAACGGAGAGCGCGATGCGGTCCTGCGCGCTCCGGATGACGATGTCGATGGCGTGGAGGTCCTGCAGCGCGCGATCCGCGGCGGTCGGCGCCCAGGCCGCTTCACCGGCGGGGCCGCCCTTCAGCTCCGCTCGAAGCGAATCGGGAACGACGGGGTCCTCCCGGGGCATCGACGGGAGCCGGCCTTCCGTCAGGCCGATGATGCGAACGGCCCGGAAGCTCAGGCCCACCGCGCGCCGGACGGGGCCGACGTACACGGCAGGGTCGCCGAATCGGCCGAGAGGCAGCCGGACGGAGCCGATCGCCTCTTCGATAACCCTCAGCGCGTCGTCGCCTGCGAGCGATCCGCACGCGGGATCCGACGCGAGGCTCGACAGACGTTCGTGCAGGAGCGTTTCTACGCGAGGACCCCCGCCGGGTTGAATCAGCCAGGCTTCGAAGAACTGGCGGAGCACGGACCAGAGCTCGGGGAGCGGGACGCCCTCCACCGACGCGCGGGAAACCTCCACCAGGTCGATCAACGCGGGGGCGATGGCGGCGAGATTCTCCTGGAGACCCTCGAAGCCTGCGCGGGTGTGCGGCTCGATTTTTTCAGCGGCCGTCGCGGCGGTAGCGAGCCGCGCGGCAAGCTCCGCCTGACGCTCGACCGCGCGAATCGCCCACTCCAGCGCGCCATCGGGTCGCGCGGGATTTCCGCCCGCGGTCCCGAGAGACCAGGCCACGGTGAGGGCTTCGCCGTGCGAGAGATGGCGTCCGTCGCCATCGGTGAGACGCAGGCACGGGAGGATTTCCGACAGGGCTTCCGGCTCGAGATGGCGCCGAATCGCGCGCACAACCGCGAGAGCGCGGGAGCCGGCAGACGTGCCGGTCAGCGGCAGGCCGCCCGACGCGTGGACCGGAAAGCCGCCTGCTTCGTAGGGCAGGCGCCCGAGGCGTTCGACGACGAGCCCCATCAGCGGGTCCGCGCCCGGCACGAGGACCGCGATCTCCTCGAGCGAGATCCCGAAGCCGATCTGCCGCGCGACCCAGTCCGCGGTCGCTTCGAGCTCCGCTTCGACGCCGGAGTGCTCTTCGAAGTCGACGGTCGAGTCGGGTTCCTTGCTGCGAGGGCGGTCGGGTTCCGCGAGGACCGCAGGAGGCTCGAACAGGTATGTGGCGAGGAGGTCCCGTTCCGTCGCCGGCAGGAAGGAGATCGCGGGCGTCATAAGAGCGTCGCGAGCTTCCTTTCCCATCAACGCTTCCATCCGATCGAGGTATCGCTGGCGAAGCGGCCGGCCGGCCAGAAGACCGAGGGTCACTCCGGGGATCGCGCGGAGGAACCGTGCCTCTGCGCCGGTGACGTCGCCTCCCGCGCAGGCGAGCGCGGGACCGGGGAAGATCCAGAGCTTCGGGTTGGTCGCGAGGGCGGCCGCCGCCTCCGCGAAGATGCGCTGGATCGTCCAGGAGAGGCCGGCGGATGCGTCCGCGGCCCGCCAGATCACGGCGACGTCGCGGAGGTTCATCGAGGAGCCGGCAGTTTCCAGGTCAGGTGGCCGCAGCCCGGCCGCTTCGAGATCGGAAATCGTCCGCGCAAAGGCACCGTCCCACCCGGGAGTCGAGCGCAGGAGATCGAGCGGGAAGTGCCCCAGGGTCAACGGAGAGCGAAACAGGGTCAGGATTCGGGCGGACCGCAGCGATTCTTCTCCGCCCTGAAAACGGATCTCCGCTTCCCGGAGAACTTCAGCGGCCGCGGCAGAGGGCGGCAGGAAGCGAGTCCCCGCGAGAGCGGTCCCTCGGCCCGAGCGGATCAGCTCTCGGCGCAGGACGTGAGCAACCGCCTCCCGCGGGACGAGCGCGGTGCGGCAGGGCAACGGCCCGGGAGAGGGCATGTCCGCGATCGTAGCGGCCCAGTCGGCGGTGGACCAGAATGTTCTGACGTCCATGGGATCGACCTTTGGGGATGCGAGAGTCCAAGTGACGATTCGCCGCGGCGGGCCGCGACGTCACTCCGGGAGGATGATTTGTGAGTACCTGCATTCTTTCACCAAACGGTTTTCGGGGTGAGACAAAACACTAGCCTCGAGGAACGGACAGACACCGTCCGACCCGCGAAATGCGCTGCTCAACGCGATTGCGAAGGTCACTTTGCGGTCTTAAAATCGGCCGCATGAAACTCAAACTCTTTCTGGTTGCCCTCGCAAGCGTGGCGTTCCTCGCGGCGGGCGGAGCGCCGGTCACGCCGGATCAGGAGCAAGCCGCGCAGCAGATCACTCCCGAAGTCCTGCGCGCGCACACCCGGTTTCTCTCCTCCGACCTGCTCGAAGGCCGCGGGCCCGCCACGCGGGGGGATTCGCTGGCCGAGGCGTACATACAGTCGCAGATAGAAGCACTGGGTCTGCAACCCGGCGCTCCCGGCGGCGGGTGGATCCAGAAGGTCCCGTTGATCGGGATCAAGCCGAGCTTCGCCGGCCCAGCGATCTTCCGCTCCGAGCGAGGGACCGAGAGTGGAGTTCCCGGTGAGAACCTGGTTGCGGGATCGGGAGTTCAGGCACCGCAGGCGAAGGTCGAGGACGCGGAGATCGTCTTCGTAGGTTACGGAATCGTCGCTCCCGAATACCAGTGGGACGACTACAAGGATGTCGACCTCAAGGGCAAAGTCCTCCTCGTTATGAACAACGATCCGGAGAACGACCCGAACCTCTTCGCCGGGAAGACGCGCCTCTGGTATGGCCGCTACGATTACAAGTTCCTCATGGCCGGCAGGAAGGGAGCCGCGGGGGCGATCGTCATTCACACTCCCCATTCGGCGGGATACGGCTGGCAGGTCGTGCAGACTTCGTGGTCGGGAGAGGTCTTCCAGCTCCCCGACGAGGGAACTCCCCGGGTGCAGATCAAGGCGTGGGCGACCGAAGAGCTCTCGAAGAAAATCGCCCGGCTCGGAGGAAAGGACCTCGACCAGCTGCGTGCGTCGGCGGAGTCGCGCAGCTTCAGGCCCGTTGCTCTCGGGGTGAAGATGTCGCTCGCCATCACGAACACGATTTCACGCAAGGATTCGGGCAACGTCGTGGGCGTCATTCGCGGAGCGGATCCTGCGAAGGCGCAGCAGGCCGTCATCTACACGGCGCATCACGATCACCTCGGCGTGAAAGTCGGCGTGAAATCCGGCGACGATGCGATTTACAACGGCGCCCTCGATAACGGCTCCGGGGTGGCGGCGACGCTGGCGATTGCCCGCGCTTTTTCGCGGTTGAACACTCCGCCCGCCCGCTCTGTCTATTTCGCTTTCGTTGCCGCCGAGGAGCAGAACCTGCTGGGATCGGAGTACCTGGCGCAGCATCCGCCGGTGCCTGCAGGCCGAATCGCCGCCGACATCAACACCGACGGGATCGGCTGGTTCGGGCGTACGCGGGACATCGCCATGATCGGCCTGGGGAAATCGTCCCTGGACGCGGACGTCATTGCTCTCGCCCGGATGCAGGGACGGACCGTGCAGCCGGACCAGTTTCCGGATCGGGGTTTTTTTTACCGGTCAGACCAGTTCAACTTCGCCCGTCTCGGCGTTCCGGCCGCGTACCTCAAGCGCGGCAGCGACGTCATCGGAAAACCGGAGGGGTTCGGCCGCCAGCAGATCGAGACCTACGAGAAGAACGATTACCACCAGCCTTCCGACGAGTTTCGGGACACCTGGGACTTTTCAGGCGCGGTCGAAGATGTACGCCTCGCGTTTTTTCTGGGCTGCCGGGTCGCGGACGCGGACTCCATGCCGCAGTGGAAGAAGGGCGATGAGTTCGAAGCCGCACGGCAGAAGTCGCTTTCCGATGTGAAGCGATGACTTACGCAGAGAGCGCTAAAAGGATTCAATCCCGGATCGACCTCACGAGCCGTTGCGTGAACTGTCCAGGAGGACTTCGCGCGCGAGAGAGACCTTTCCCGGGACACCCTCCCTGCGAGCGAGAACCCACGTCCGCGCGTAGGCCTCGTTGGGCGCGCTCTCGACAAGCAGTTCGAGGCGGTCGAAACTTTGAAGGATGGCCGCCACGGCCAGGGCGGACGCGAGGAGGAACTGAACGTCAATCGACTGGAGCGACGCGTTCAGCCGGCGCTCCGATGTTTCCTTCGTAGATTCGACGGGCGTCGCCGGCTGCGGGATCGTTGCTCGGCGCGAGCTCCAGACTGCGGAGAAACTCCCGCTCGATCGATCCGCGCGCGGCGGGCGGCGCGAGCTCGACCGCGCGCGCGGCGTACCTCAGGATCTGCGTCGTCTCGAGACCGGAGGGGTCGTCGAAGAACCAGCCGCAGCTCGTGTACATGAGCATCGCGTGGCGCTGCATTTCGAGCAGCCGGCGGGCCGTGTCGATCTCCGCGGGACCGAGCGGCGCCCGCGCGTGACGCCGGAGCAGGTCGGCGAAGACTTCCGGCGCGGGGTCGAGAATCGCTTCGATGTACGCGTCTCTCGCGGCCCAGGGGTCGGCGAACAGGGCGCCACCCTCCCGATCGAAGACGTCGGCGAGAGAGTCCCGCAGGCCATCGAGGGCGAGCCGCAGCGGGCCGCGCCAGACCTGCACCCAGTCGGGCTTCAGTCCGGTGCGGCAGGTGCAGTCGTCGCGCCATCGTCCGAGTCCGTGCGCGCAGCTCCAGGCGGTGTTCTCGACGATCTCCGCTTCCCATTCGGAGGGATGGAGCGCGAGGAACTCGCCGTAATTCGTCAGGCGCGCAAAGCCGCTCGCTTCCAGAAGAGAGAACGCCTCGGCCAGCGCCGCCTCGCCTCCGCGATGATGGTGGCCGTAGGTCTCGCCGTCCGTCGCGACGTGCAGGAGCTGCGGGCCCGGCGCGTCGGCCGCGAGACCCGCGAGGCGATGCGCCAGGGCCTCGCCGCCCGAGGAGAGCGCGCCGAATGCGATCGCGTGAGACGCGGAGCCGTCGTAGAAGAACAGGTCGATCGCGCTGCCGGAGAGCAGGCGCACGCGGTACGGCCGGCGCGGATCGACTCCGCCGCCCGCGACGTTCCGCCACTCGGCGCCCGCGGGACGGACGCGGGCGGCCTGCTGCGGCGCGAGGATCGTGAAGCGGATCCCGAAGGCGGCGAGGACCTCCAGGGTCTCGAGATTCACGGCCGTCTCCGGGAGCCACATCCCCTCCGGGGACCGGCCGAAGCGGTGCTCGAAGTCCCGGATTCCCCACCAGACCTGCGTGCGCCGGTCGCGGGCGTTGGCCAGCGGGAGAATGACGTGGTGGTAGGCCTGCGCGATCGCGGAGCCGTGGCCTGAAAAGCGCTCGCGGCTCTCGACGTCGGCGCGGAGGATCGCGGCGGAGACGTCGGGCGCGTGGGAGTCCAACCAGGAGAGGAGCGTCGAGCCGAAGTTGAAGCTCATCCGGGAGTAGTTGGGCGGCAGCTCCCGCGGAGCGCCGTCGCGCTCGACGGTGACGGGCCGGGCGTTGGGGCGATAGCACTCGGCCGTGATGCGCTCGTTCCAGTTCGGGTAGGGGGCGGCGGAGGCTTCGATGCCGACCTCGCCGGTCCAGGGGTTTTCGCGGGGGGGCTGGTAGAAGTGGCCGTGGACGCAGAGGAAGCGGGTCATGGCTTGACGGGTTCGAGGATCTCTGCGGGGTGGAGGGATTCCGAATCGGCCGACGGGGCCGTGGGGGCCCGCCCCTCACCCCTGCCCTCTCCCCGCGCTCGGGGCGAGGGAGTCCCGAGCGCTATCTCCGCGCTCAACACCTCCAGCAGTTTCTTTGGCGCGGCGCCTTTCAAAAAGATTGCGGCGAGCGGCGGCAGGTTCAGCAGCACCGAGAACGGGCGCCCGTGCGACCGCACTGCCTCGGCCTCGACGCCGCCGCCGTTGTCGATGCCGCTGCCCCCGTACTCGAGGCGGTCGCCGCTGGCGATCTCCGTCCAGCGGCCCGGGTGCGGGACTCCGAGCCGGTAGCCGTGGCGCGGGACCGGGGTGAAGTTGAAGACGGCGAGGATCGCGTCCTCGTTGGACGCGACCCGCAGGAACGCGAGGACGCTCTGCGGGCTATCGCGGAAGTCGAGCCATTCGAAGCCGGCGGAATCGAAATCGAGCTCGTGGAGCGCCAGCTCGGACGCGTGCAGCCGGTTCAAGTGCGCCGCCCAGCGCTGGACGCCCGCATGCGCCGGCTCCTCTAGCAGGTGCCATTGAAGGCTCGAGTCGTGGTCCCACTCCGCCCACTGCCCGATCTCGCCGCCCATGAAGAGGAGTTTCTTCCCGGGCACGGCCGCCTGGTAGGCCAGGAGAAGCCGGAGGTTCGCGAACTTCTTCCAGTCGTCCCCCGGCATCTTGTTCAAAAGCGACCCCTTCATGTGCACGACCTCGTCGTGCGAGAGAGGCAGCAGGAAATTTTCCGAGTACGCGTACATCGGCCGGAAGGTCAGCAGGCCGTGGTTGAAGGCGCGGTGCACCGGATCGAGCTCCAGGTACTCGAGGGTGTCGTTCATCCAGCCCATGTCCCACTTCATGCGGAAACCGAGCCCGCCGAGATGCGTCGGACGCGTCACCATCGGCCAGGACGTCGATTCTTCCGCGATCGTCAGGACGTCCGGATGCGCGTGCAAGACGTGCTCGTTCATGCGCCGCAGGAAGGCGATCGCCTCCAGGTTCTCGCGGCCGCCGTACTCGTTCGGGATCCACTCCCCCGGGTCGCGGGAATAGTCGAGATGCAGCATCGAGGCGACGCCATCCACACGCAGCCCGTCCGCGTGGTACGCCTCGACCCAGAAGAGCGCGCTCGAGATGAGGAAGCTCTTCACCTCGGCGCGGCCGTAGTTGAAGATCCCGCTCTTCCAGTCGGGATGGAACCCCTGGCGCGGGTCCGCGTGCTCGTAGAGATGCGTGCCGTCGAAATACCCTAAGCCGTGCTCGTCGGTGGGAAAGTGCGAAGGCACCCAGTCGAGGATCACGCCGATCCCCTCCCGGTGCAGGTGGTCGACCAGAGCCTGTAAGTCCTCCGGCCCGCCCTGCCGCGACGACGGCGCGAAGAAACCGGTGACCTGGTATCCCCACGACGCGTAGTAGGGGTGCCCCATCACCGGCAGGAATTCGACATGCGTATAGCCCATCTCGCGGGCGTAGGCCGCCAGCGGCGCCGCGATCTCCCGGTAGGTGAGCAGGCGTCCGGCCGGCCCTCTCCTCCAGGAACCCAGGTGCACCTCGTAGATCGACAGAGGTGACGTCGGCTTCTGGCGGGATCCCCGGGCGGACATCCAGTCTTCATCGCCCCACACGAAGTTCAGGGCCGCGACGATCGACGCCGTCCCCGGCGGCCGTTCCTGGCGGAAAGCGAAGGGGTCCGCCTTTTCGACGATGTACCCCGCGTACTCCGAGACGAGGTGGTACTTGTAGACGTCTCCCTCGCCGACGCCGGGCATAAACCCTTCCCAGACGCCCGACGAGCCCCGCCGCGCGAGCGGGTGGCTCTCCCGGTCCCAGCGGTTGAAGTCTCCGATGACGGTCACCTTCTTCGCATTCGGCGCGAACACGGCGAAATGGCACCCGCTCTCCCCGCCGCGCGCCACGGGATGGGACCCCAGGTGGTTCTGCAGATGGAAGTGGCTTCCCTCGTGAAACAGGTGAAGGTCGTCGTCGGAAAAGAGAGAGCCGGGCGGCGCGACGGAGGACTTCGCGCGACGCCCGCGACGGGGTCCATTCTCGGGAGATTTGCCGCGCACGACAGGAGTGTAGCGAGGTCGCGCCCCCGGAAGGAAACCGCGGGCCCCGGGGGAAGGTCGCGCTACCCCTTTCCCGCCGCCGCCTGGAGTCCCGCGACGGCCTCGTCCACCTCCCCCCACTCGCGGAGAACGAGCGCGCGGGTCGCCGGTCCCGGAATACGGTCGCAGGCCCGGCCCCCGAACCAGAGGGCGATCGAATCCGGAAGCCACTCGGAAATCCAGCGCAGGGCCGGCGCGGCGGCGCGGGCGTCCGTGCCCGTCGGAAGCGAGATGCCAACCGCATCGACGCCGAGCGCGAGCGCGGCCTCCACGATCTGGCGCGGCGGGGTGTCGGTCCCGAGCAGGCGGGGAGTCACGCTGCGGCTGGCGAGGTCGACGGCCGCCATCTCGATCCCGAGCCCGTGACGCTCTCCCGAAAGGGTCGCGAGCAGGACGGAGGGCGCCTCGGGCTCGAGAGGCGTGTCCGCGAGCAGGACGCGCAGTCGCAGGGAGAGCTCCTCCGAGGCGAGATGCTCCTGGCGTACCTCCATCGCGCCGCACGCCCAGGCCTCCCCGACCTCCTGGAGCAGTGGGCCGGCGACCTCGCGCACGAAGGGTCCGGCGCCCAGTGTCCGCGCGCCTTCGGCGAGGCCGTCCCGCAGGCTGCCGAAGCGATAGTACGTCACGTCGTCCAGGAGCGCGGCGACTCGACGCGAGACCGTCCGCTGCGGAGGTGTCGAGGTCTCCGGCGCGGCCTCCAGGAGACGGCCGAGCTCGTCCGCGCCCTTTGCCACGACCTCTCCCGGGCGAAAGCCGCGCAGCAGGGCCCGCTGGATCAGCAGGAGCCGGGAGACGTCGTCCTCGCGAAAGAGTCGAACTCCGGACCGGGCGCGGCTCGGGCTCGGAAATCCGTAGCGCCTCTCCCAGACGCGGAGCGTATCGACGCTCAGGCCGGTGAGTCGGGCGACCTCGCCGATGCGATGTCCGGAGACCGAGGCAAACATGGGCGCCTCCCGCGCGGTGCGGAGGCGGGAAAGGGTACACCCGCAAGCGGGAAGGAAAGCGCAGACGGCTACGGGCGCGTCGTTTTCGGGCAGCGCCGCCGGCCCGGGAGGGCACCTGGACAAAGTGTTTCGAGCGGCTCGGGCCCTGCTAGATTCCGGGCCCGATGCTGGAAGCTGGACTCGAACTCGACCGGGAATTAGCCCGCAAATTAAACGGCGACGTCAAGCCGCGGCCCGCGCCCTACTCGACCAGCGACACCGCGGCGGGCCGCCTGTTACGCCGGCTGGCGGCGGACGGGACGACGTCCGGCATCGAGTTCGCCGACGGGCAGTGGTACTGCACCCTCTGGCGGGGAGAGCCGGGTCGAGGCCGCAGGCTCTCCCTGGGCAGCGGGTCGACCCGGCCTCTGGCGATCGCGAGGGCCGTTCTCCACGCTCGGCTCGAGGCCGGCGAGCCCGTCCCGGCGAGAGACGCGCACCGGCTCCTCCTTCGGGGGTTCGCGCGATCGGCCGAGGGCGGGTCCCTCTGCCGCACCTGTGGCGTGGAGCTCCCCATCCGAGCGCGCCGGCAGACGGCGAGACTCTGCGGCGTCTGCTCCTGGAACCGGATCAAGCAGGGGGGTCGAACGGAAGCGCCGCCCGCGACTCCGTAGCAGCGTTCCCGCCCCCCGGCCCGCTCACTGTAACCGCCGACTACAATCCGGCATCTCATGGCCATGTGGAATCCCGCGGACGTCCCGGGCGCACGGAGGGGGACGGTGTGACAGCACCCGCGGCACAATCAGTCACATCCCGCCGTCCTGCGGCGCCGTCGGTGCAGGTCGTCCCGAAACACCATGCTTTGGTCCGCCTCTCTCACTGGTTGAACGTGCCGCTCCTGCTGGGGCTGATCGCGAGCGGCCTCTCGATCTACTGGGCGTCACCCGTCTTCCTGCACACGCCGAACCCGGCGACTCAAAGCTCCGATTACCTGGCGGACGCGGGGATCTGGATCGTTCGTCACGTCCCCGCGCATCAAGGCGATTACTGGAACGAGCGGGGATACTCCCGGTACGACGGTCTCTGACGCCGGGCTTCCGCCCCGCGCGGGAAGAATTCTTCCTCTCGAACCCCGCTTCTGGCCCCTCGTTTGCTCCGCTTCCGAGCATGGCAGACATTCCCGTCCGGTGGAAGTGCCCGACCTGCGACGTGACGCACCTCCAGTTCGTGCCCGGGACCTCCAAAGATCTCCTGAGCCTGAAGCTGCGTTGCCCCCGGTGTGCGTCCGAGTCCGCGCTGGGCGACTGCGTCCAGGAGGTGCGTCCCGAGTCGAGGCCAAGGAGGCGGAACGCGGAGCCCTGATCGGGCGTTCGTCTCAGGCGGAAGAGGGGGCGGGGGCGCGAAGAGGCTTCGGCGCGGGCTTAGGCTTCGGCGGCTGGCGGGCGCCGCGACGGGGAGGGCGCCTCGAGCTCGGGCAGCCGATCGTACTCGAAGGCGAGGGTACCGCCGTCGCGTTTCAACTCCGCGACTTTCACCGCGGCGAGCTCCGGCGGCACCCGGAGAACGAGCCACAGATACTCGAACACCTCTTCCGACGAGGTGCAGGTCCGGACCAGAACGCAGGCCTCGGGCGGGCCGAGCAGCACGCGAACCCTCTCGGGTCGCCGCCGATCGATCGCAATCTCGACGCGTGGACGAGTCAGCATGTCAGGACAATAGCAAACGCGCCGAGGCACAAGCACTCAATTTTTTCGAGAAGTTCACGCCGGCTTCAACCTCCGGTGCGAGCACCGCGGCTCAGTCCTCGAGCCGCAGGTCGACTTTGTCCGCCAGCTCGTCGGTCAGACGGTCGATCGGCCGCTTCATCCGGCGCTCGGCGGCGGCCGGACCTGCCGCGAGTTCCATCTCGAGAACGACCCCATCGAGCTCGTTCACGAGGTGGCTCAACTGGCCCGCTTCGAGGACCGCTTCGACCAGCGAGCGGTAATACTGGAGCGTCCCGTTGTTTTCGTCCCGGAAGTTCAGGCGCTGGCCGAAATCGAGCCGCCGGTACGCGCACAGCAGAGCGCGGGCTCCCTGAAGTTTTGCGGCGCAGATGAGGCGCCGGACTTCCGCCGAGCTGTGCCGGAAGCAGAGGGAGTAGAGCCGCGGGTCGCCCCCCGGCCGGAGCGCGGACTGCGCTTCCTGGCGGCCGCGGACGAGCGCGGCGGTCGGCTCGCCGAACCGTTCGCGGATTTCCTCCAATCGCGAGTCGGACGCCCCCTGTCCGTCTTCGAGCGGCAGGAGCGCGGCAATCGCTTCGTCCTCACTTCCGCCATCCTCGAGGACGAGAAAAGCCGTTCCGAGGACGCGGGCGAGCGCGCCCGTGTCGGAGGGCGCGAGTGCGGGACCGGGGACCGCCTCGAGCGAGAACTGGAGGGCCTTCGAGACGCGCCCGCCGAGAGGCTGCGGCAAAGAAAACTGCAGCGTGGGTTCCTCGTCGGGCGGGATCTGCTCCGGGCCGGGAGCCGTTTCCGGCGCCACCGGTTCGAGGCCGGACGTTCCGGGGGAGAACCGCGAAGCATCTTCGGAGGTTTCCGTGTCGTCCTCCCCGCCGGGAGGGGCCGGGTGTCCCGCCGGCTGGGTCTCGTCGAGAGCCTCCGCTTCGGTCAAAGCCGCGCGCTGGTTAGTCAGGGTGACCAGGAGATCGAGGTCTCCGAGCACGGCTTCGGCCCGGCCCGGGTCATCGGCGTGTCGGCACAGAAAGGACACCCGACCCCGTGCCCGGTTCAGATGAAACCGGGCGAACCGGGCAGACCTCCGGCGCACCAGCACGAAGGCCTGCACCCAGTGATCCTCGAGCACGCCCGTGAGATTGACGTAGTGCTCGCTGCCCTCGGCCTCCCAGGAGGCGAGAGACCTGTAGTCGACGGAAACCGGGCCTTCGACGGGATCACCCAAGCGGCTCACCTCGCAGTCCGCTTCAAGATAACGCAGGGTGGTCGAAGTGGGAATCACGATCGGAGACCCGGCCTCGAATTCCAATACGCTTCGAGCCCCCGGAATCGCTTCGGCCTCGATCGGCGTTCCATAATATGAATCGTCACCCTTGATTGTCGCGGCGACCGGGATCGTCGCGACGGACGCAAGGGCGGCCGCCTTCTTCCTCCGCCTGAATGATCTCCGGACGGCCTTTCCGAGGGCCGACGCCCGGAAGCATCGGCTGAAAAAGTCATCAGCTCGCCGAGCAGACCAGGACGCGGCGAAGTCGAACCCTGGTGGGCCCTCTCTCAGAAGTCCGCGACAACCCTCACGCCAATCTGCGCCAGCAGTTCGCGACGCAAATAGTCTCCCGACCGAAGGGAGGGAGGTGATTGGCGTCGCGGGAGGCGGAGCGGGAGATCAGGCGCTCGGTCGAGGTCGCATGCGGCCGAGAGCGCCGGTGGCCCGGTCTCCATCGAAGAGGAGGCGACGTGGCTGGAGCGGGAAACCGGGGTCGAACCGGCGACATCCACCTTGGCAAGGTGGCGCTCTACCACTGAGCTATTCCCGCCCGGGGACGCGAAGAATACCGGGAGCCCGGGCGACGGTCAAGCCGTCGGCGCGACCAACTCTTCCGCCGTCCCGCCGCAATGGCTACAGACCCGGATGGCGGTCGCCCCGAATTTCTTTTCGGGAGAGCACTCCTCGCAGAGCGGCCGGCCGCTGTCCCGGCAGCGGAAGTGCGCGACCCGTTCCGTGTGCGTCCGGCAGCAGGTGGGAGGCATGACGCGGGAGTTCTTGCGGAGGCCGAACAGCGATTTCAAGAACGGCAGGTCGACGGCCGCAACGGGTTGCCCTTCGTCCATGCGGACCCTGTCCTCCTCGTCCACCTCTCCGCTCCGGATCAGGTTGCGCATGGCGCGCCGGTCGAACACGTCCGTTTCGAAACCCGGCTTGTCGACCCGGAACCTCACGTGTTCCGAGCCCGCGCCGGTGCCCTCCTCGAGAAGGAGGGGCGGCATCGGGGGGGACTCTTTCGGCGCGGCGGCAGCCGGGCCGGGACTCCTGGCAGGCGTCCGCGCGGGTGTGGGGGCGGGCGTCGAAGGAGCCGGCGGTGAGGTCTCCTGAAGACGCGCGTACACCCTCGCCTCGTCGCGGGACGGAAAATCCATCGGTTGCTTGCAGTGCGGGCACCGGAACCGGGCCTGAACGGGAGGAATGCGTTCGAGCAGGATGGAAAAGTGACCGGCGCAGCTCGGACAGGTGAAGGTGTAGCTGAGATCTGAGTCTGCCAATGAATTCTCCGAAGGAAAGAAAATCTTAGCATGGGGGCAGCGGGTTTCCGTGCCGGCCGCGCCGCCCCGCGGTTTTGCCCGGGATGCGGTGCCTGCGCGCTATCGACGGCGCGGCAGGAGGCTCGGCTCGAGAGGCGCTTCGAACGCATCGCGGAAGAGGCGAATCGACGGCAAGCCCCCATCGCGCTCCATGATCGCGACGACGTCGAACCGGCACCGTGCCGGAACACTTCGCGAAAGGGCCAGCCACGCCTGCGCGGCGCGGTGGATTCGCCGCTGTTTCTCGCGGGTCACCGCGGCCTCGGGAAGGCCAAAGCCCGGTCCCCCGCGCCCCTTCACCTCGACGAAACAGAGGATCGGGCCCTCCGTCGCGATGAAGTCGATCTCACCCGGGCCCGCGCGGAAGTTCCGTGCGACGATCCGATACCCGGCGCGACGCAGGTGCTTTTCCGCAAGGTCTTCCCACCGCTGACCGGCGCCTCGCGATCCGCGCATGACAGACGTTCCCCGAAGGCTTCGGACGATCTCCGCGAGGACTCGGCGAAACCGCGCCAGCAGCGCCATCTCTCCCCTGTTGTCGCGAGGGCACGGGCACGGAGGCCGATCCGCCGCGGGCGCCCACGCGGCGGCCCGCAACGCAAACCGGAGCGGATCAGTAACCCGGGGTCGGCACTACGACGGGAGCGGTGATCGAGCCCGCGACGGGAGCCTGGCTGCAGAGCCTCACCTTTCCGCCTCGATCGCTGTGGTACTCGTACGTCGCGTCGCGCACCCGCAGCACGATGCGGTAGCCGGGCGTGAGAACGTTCGTGCACTTCTCTCCGGTGCGTCCGCAGCCGAGACACGAATCGTTCCAGGTCACGTCGTCCTGCGAGACGCCGGCGATGTCGGCTTTGGGCGAGTGGATCTGGTCGTGCAGCGCGTCGACCGCCTCGTTGAACGCGTGCTGACGCGACTTGCTGACGTCGCCGCCCTCGGCAGAGGAAGGCGGTGGGGCCACGCGGTGCGCGCAGCCCGAGAGAGCAACCGTGATTCCCGAGAGAGCGACCGTGATTCCGAGAAGCGGGGCTCCGGGTCGTAGTTTCATGGGCGAACTCCTCCGTAAGTGTTTCCTCTGCAAGGTCGATGCCGGGGTACAGAATGCGACCCGCCCCGAGGGCCCGACGACGGCTCGAGACACGGGCCCTACCCTGCCGCCATCGAGCGGCGCGCGAGCTCGAGAACGTCGAAGGGCTGGGTCGAGACGCCCAGCTCCTCCTTCGCGTTGCCGATCATCACCATGCAGAACGGGCAGGAAACGCCGACCGCATCCGTCTTAGCTTCCGCGATCTCCTGCATGCGGGTCTGATTGATCCGGGTGCCGAGCTTCTCTTCCATCCACATGCGGCCGCCGCCGGCGCCGCAGCAGAGGCCCTTCTCTCGAGAACGCGGGAGCTCCTGGAGCCGGAGGCCGGGAATCGCCTGGAGGATCTCCCGGGGAGCGTCGTACACGCCGTTGTAACGGCCGAGGTAACAGGGATCGTGGAACGTGATCGATTCGTCGATCCGATTTTCCAGCCGGATCCGGCCCTCCGCGACCAGCGACGACACGAGCTCGGTCCCGTGCATCACCTCGTACCGGCCGCCGAACGGGGGATATTCGTTCCGGATCACATTGAAGCAGTGCGGACAGTTCGTGACGATCTTCTTGATCCCGTATCCGTTCATCGTCTCGACGTTCTGCTGCGCGAGGATCTGGAAAAGGTACTCGTTTCCCATTCTCCGGGCGGAGTCGCCGTTGCAGGTCTCCTCGACGCCGAGGATCGCGAACTTCACACCCGCCGAGTTCAGGAGGTCGACGAGCGCCCGCGAGACCTTCTTCGCCCGGTCCTCGTACGAGCCCGCGCAGCCGACCCAGAAGAGAACGTCGACCGGGCTTCCCTCCGCCTCCGCCATCGTCATCACCCGCAGGTCCTTCGCCCAGTCGGCGCGCGAGGAGGCGGCGATCCCCCACGGATTCCCGTTCGTCTCCATGCCGCGGAAGGCCGTCTGCATCTCCTTCGGGAATTGCGCCTTCTCGAGCACCAGGTGCCGGCGCATTTCGATGATCTTGTCGACGGCGGGGATGATGAAGACCGGGCACGCGGAGGTGCAGTACCCGCACGTCGTGCACGCCCAGATCGTGTCCTCCGTGAACCATCCGCCGATCAGTTCCTTGCGCGGCGCCTGCGCCGTGTCCGCGCCCCGGCCGGACTGCGCCGCGAGAATCGACGGCGTCGCCTCGTAGACCGCGTCGCGCAGGGTCGCGATGAAAACACGGGGATCGAGGGGTTTTCCCGTCAGCGCCGTGGGGCACACGACACGGCAGCGGCCGCATTCCGTGCAGGTATAGCCGTCCAGCATCGACTTCCACGAGAGGTCCTCGACCCGCGACACACCGAACCGCTCCGAGTTCTCCAGATCCGGCGTGCCGAGCCGGCCCATCGGGTCGAGCTTCATCAGAAAGATGTTCGGCACCGACGCGAGGATGTGAAAGTGCTTCGAATAGGGGAGGTAGTTCGCGAAAAAGAGCAGGTCCGCCAGGTGGATCCACCACGACGACTCGTAGATTCGCTGGAGCGCGGCGGGCGACGTTCCGCGGAACGCCCACGCGGCCGCCGCGACGGCGGGAGACCAGCGCAGGTCGAACGCAGCGGGGCTCAAGACGGACCGCGCCCCGTCGGCCAGGAGGTCCGTCACCATGAGAAGGGCGATCAGGAAGAGGATGAACCAGGCGTCGACAGTCAGGTCGAGCCGCGGAGGGCGGGCAAACGCGCGCCGAAACACGGCCATGGCAACGCCGACGAGGACTAAGACCTCGAAGACGTCCTTGACGAGCGTGTACGCGTTGCCCACGCCGCCCGAGAGCAGGACGAAGCCGGGGACGAGCCCTTCGACGACGAGCGACAGCGAGCGAACGACGAGCACGACGAACCCGCCGAAGATCAGGATGTGAAAGATCCCCGCGTAGAGATCGCGGAACATCCTCTTCTGCGCGAAGGCGTACTCGATCGTCCGGCGGATCCGAAGGGGAATGCGATCGAAGCGATTTTCCGCGGCGCCCGCGAGAAGGACGCGAATCCGCCGGACAACGGAGTACACGAATGCGAGAATCGCGATTAGAACGAGCGCCCCGAAGATCACACGACCCGGGAGACCGGCGAATGCGCGGGCAGTCGGGATGGCAGGCACGGCGCGTACTCTAGCGAATGAGAGGGCGGGCCGTCAGAGAATTTGAGGCTTCGATCAGCCGCCTCGCGACATCGGCTTTGTCACCTCGACCGCGACGACGCACCAATGACCTGCGGGCCACCTCACCCCAACCCTCTCCTCGAGCGCGGGGACGCCGTAAGCCAGGTTGATTCTCGGCGCGCGCCTTCCTTATAAGTCCCGCCCCTCACCCCAGCCCTCTCCCCCGGCGCGCGGGGAGAGGGGGCAGAGCTGCGCTTCCACCCGGCTGGTGGCTACGCTCGCAGCGGGAGGAGTCTCCTGACCGAAGTGAAGGAGGAGCCTCCCGCTGCGGGAGCCGCAGCGAACGAAGGGACCAGCCCGGCGGTCGAGCCAACAGGCGAGCCGCCGGGCGGTGCGTTCGCCCGCAGGC
>JBBSGZ010000060.1:0-21784 GCA_038253555.1 Thermoanaerobaculia bacterium | reverse complement strand
TCCCTTCGGTCAGGAGACTCCTCCCGCTGCGAGCTTAGTCACCATCGAGGCGGAAGCGCAGCTCTGCCCCCTCGCCCCGCGCTCGGGGAGAGGGTTGGGGTGAGGGGGCCCGCAGGTAGCGTTCCGCTTGCGCCCGGACGGCCTCCCGATTCCGGCCGAGGGCCCCGCGGGCTTACGCGCCGATGATCTCCATAAGCCCCGCCATGTCCGCCGGGATCGGCGCGACGATCTCGAGGGGGTCGTTTGATTCCGGATGCCGGAACTCGATCCGTTCCGCGTGGAGCGCCTGCCGCGGGAACTCCCGCAGCGTCTTTTCGAGCCTCGTGCCGCGGATGCGCTCGAAGCGCGGGCGGCCGTAGACCGGGTCTCCCACGATGGGGAGGCCCACCGCCGCCAGGTGCACCCGGATCTGATGTGTCCGCCCGGTGACAAGGCGGCATCGCAGGAGCGTCAGCCCGCGGTCGAACCACTCCCGCTCGATCTCGTAAAGCGTCTTCGCCGTTCGCACGCCGGTTGGCAATTCTTCCTCTGTCTCGCGGAACGCCTTCATCTTCTTGCGGTCGCGCGGATCTCGACCGATCGCGAGGGTGACGTCGCCTTTGCGCACGCGAGGCACGCCGGCTACGATCGCGAGGTACTCCTTGCGCATCTGGCGCCTCTTCATTTGTCTCGACAGAGACGTGTGCGCGAGGTCCGTCTTCGCAACGAGCAGAACGCCCGACGTGTCCCGGTCGAGCCGATGCACGATGCCGGGCCGCACTTCGCCTCCGATCCCCGCGAGGTCGCGCACGTGATGAAGCAGGGCGTTTACGAGCGTTCCCGATCCGTGGCCGGGGGACGGGTGCACGACCAGACCCGGCGGCTTGTCGATCGCGATCAAATGCCCGTCCTCGTACAGGATCGACAGAGGGATGTCCTCCGGCTCCATTTCGATCGAACGCGGCTCCGGAACCTCCACTTCGATCCAGTCTCCGGCCTTGACCGCGCGGGAGCGCCGCGCCGTCACCCCCGAGACGCGGACCGCCCCCTCTTCGATGAGTTTCTGGACGCGTGATCGGGAGAGGTCCGAGCAGGTGCCAGCGAGAAAGAGATCCAGGCGTGTGCCCGCGGAGGGCTGGCCGACCTGGAACCGGCGGATCAGCTGCGGACCTCCTGGACCCTTCCCCGCCGCGACAGGAAGATCAGCATCGCGACCGACGCGAGGGCCACGAGCAGGCCAATGAACTGCGAGGTCGAAAGAATTCCTGGCACCACGAAACCGCGCACGAGGTCGCCGCGCCAGATCTCGAGAATCCCCCGGGTGATGGCGTAGAGGAGCAGGTAGGTCCAGAAGACCTCGCCGTCGAAGGTGCGCCGCTTGTAGAGCCACTGCAGGATCAGGAAGATCACGAACGCGTTCAACGAGAGGTAGAGCTGGGTGGGGTGCAGCGGCACTCCCAGGGGAGTTCCGACCGCCTCGTGTGCGAACGGGTCCGTGAAGGTCACGCCGAATGGACCGGATGTCTCCTTGCCGTAGCAGCAACCCGCCGCGAAGCACCCCCACCGGCCGATGGCTTCTCCGAGGGCGATGGCCGGGGCGCCCATGTCGGTGACCTTCCAGGCGGGGAGCCGGTGCCTGCGCAGGTACCAGATCCCGACGACCGAGGCGCAGATCAGGCCGCCGTAAAAAACGCCCCCGGACCGCAAGACGTCGACGAGATCCCGCGGCCGGTCCAGGTAGTGCTTCCACTCGACCACGACTAAGAGCGCCTTCGCGCCGAGGATCGCCGCGGCGAGCAGGTAGAGCGAGAGGTCGAACACCTTCTGTTCGGGCAGTCCCGCCGCGAGGGCTTTTCGGCGCAAAAACCACGTCGCGGTCAGGTACGCGATCGCGAGCGTGACGCCGTAGGTCGGAAGGTAAAAGGAACCGACGTGAATGAGGCGCGGGAACATGATTAAAGCCGCGGCGGTGCGACCGCCCGCGGCTCCTGCCTCTCCTCTTCCTCGGTGCGCAGCATGTCGAGAAACAGAAGGCCGACCCCGAGGCAGATCGCGGAATCGGCGACGTTGAAGGCGGGCCAGTGGTGGCCTGAGATCGAGAAATCGAGGAAGTCGACGACGTACCCGAAGCGCACGCGGTCGAGGAGGTTCCCGACCGCGCCGCCTAAGATCAGCGCGAACCCGAGCTGAAGCCGGATGCTCCTGTGCGAGGAGCGCAGCGCATACGCCGAGACGACGAGGAAGACCAGCACCGCAACGCTGTTCAAGACGATCGCTTTGATCGAGGAGTCCACGGAAGCGAAAAGTCCGAAGGCGGCGCCGCTGTTCCGGACGTAGGTCAGGTCGAAGAGGTTGGTGATCACCGAAGCCGACTGGTGGACCTCGAAAGACCGCGTGATGAGCCCCTTGCTCCACTGGTCGAGAACGAGAACGGAGAGCGAGACCAGGAAGTAGGCCGTCCGATAGAGGGCGCTCTCGCGGACGCGGGGAAAACGGGTCATGCGGGGGTCCCGGCGGTCTCGGGCGCCAGCCCGGAAAGAACTTCCCGGCACCGGTCGCAGAGTCCCGTCGCATCGGCCTCCGGTGTGAACTTCCAGCAGCGGTCGCAGCGCCGGCCCCGCGCCTTTTCAAAGCGCAGAAGGAGGCCCGGATACGCCGCCGAAAGCCGCCCGGCCGACTCCGGGCCGGCCGCTCCGGGTTCGACCGTCGCGGAGGACACGATGAAGAGGTCCGCCAGGGCCGACCCGGCGAACCCCGTGGCGAGGCGGTCGCCGTCGAGCGCCGCGGCGTCTCCCGAGAGCGCAATGGCGCCCTCGAGCGAAGAGCCGATCGTCTTTTCCCGGCGAGCCTCTTCGAGCACGGTGGATACCTCCTCCCGCAACGTCATCAACCGTCCCCACGCCGCGTCGGCCGCGGAGTCTTGCGCAACATCGCCCAAGGTCTCGAAACGCGCGAGGTGGACGGATTCTTCCTTGGTTCCCGGGAGCGCCTGCCACACTTCCTCGGCCGTGAAGGGAAGAACGGGCGCCGAGAGGGTCGCGAGCGTGCGGGCGACGCGGTGGAGAGCGGTCTGTGCCGAGCGTCTTTCGAGCGACCCGGGCGCGGACGCGTAGAGCCGGTCCTTGATGACGTCCAGGTAGAACGCGGAAAGGTCCGACGCGCAGAAATTCAACAGGGCGTGGTAAATGACGTGGAACTCGTAGGTCTCGTAGGCCGCCGTCAGCCGCCGGGCCAGGCGGGCCGCCCGGCGCAGGATCTCGGAGTCTAAGGGAAGAAGCTTCGGCGAAGAGATCGCGTCTGTTCCCGGGTCGAAGTCGTAGAGGTTCGAGATCAGGAAGCGCTCCGTGTTCCGGATCTTCCGGTAGGCCTCGGCGCACCGGCTCAGGATCTCCTCCGAGATCGGCTGGTCCTCGCGATAGTCGACGGAGACGACCCAGAGCCGCAGAATGTCGGCGCCGTATTTCGAGATGACCTGCGACGGGACGACGGTGTTGCCCGCCGACTTGGACATCTTGCGGGCGTCCACGTCCAGAGTGAAGCCGTGAGTGATGACGCCGCGATAAGGGGCGTCCCCGAAGAGCGCGACGGATGTCAAAAGCGAAGACTGGAACCAGCCGCGGTACTGGTCCTGACCTTCGAGATAGAGGTCCGCCGGGGGGCCCGGCCGCCCGGAGGCGAGCTCCGGCCATTCCCCCGAGCGGAGGACCGCCAGGTGCGACACCCCGGAGTCGAACCAGACGTCTAAGATATCGGTCTCCTTTTCGAACTCCGTGTAGCCCCGGCGGTCCGCCCCTTCCGGCAGAAAGTCGGCCGCGGGGCGCGCGTACCAGGCGTCGCCGCCCTCTTCCCGGAACACGGAGACCACGCGCTCGAAGAAGCGGCGTTGCTCCTCGGCGGAGTCCTTCCACGGGTATATCTCGCGCCGTTCGCCATCCTTCGTCGCGAAGAGCAGCGTGATCGGAGACCCCCAGCGGCGCTGGCGCGAAATCACCCACTCGTGGCGGTTCTCGACCATTCCCGCGATGCGGGGCTCGCCCCAGGCGGGGTACCAGCGCACCTTCGCGACCGAGCCGAGCGCTTCCCGCCGGACGTCCACGTCGCCGGAATCGAGCCGCACGAACCACTGCACGGTCGCGCGGAAGATGACCGGCTTCTTGCAGCGCCAGCAGTGGGGGTAGTCGTGGCGGAAGCTCGAATCCGCGTGGATGAGGGCTCCGGCCGCCGAGAGGTCCTGGACGATTTCGGGATTCGCCTCGAGGACCTTCCTGCCGTGGTACTTCGCGACGGTCGTGAAGCGGCCCCCCTCGTCGACGGGGGAAAGGATCGGCAGACCTTCGCGCTTCCCGGTCAGAAAGTCGTCCTCGCCATGTCCCGGCGCCGTGTGGACGAGGCCCGTTCCGGTGTCCGTCGTCACGTAATCGGCGAGAACCAGTCGAAAAGCGCCCGTCTCGTCCTCCGGCGAAAGCTCTCCGCGCATTTCGGGCGCGAGGGGGTGCCGGTACTTCAGTCCCGCGAGTCGGCTTCCCGGAACGCGCCCGAGCTCCACGGCGTCGGTCCACCCGGCGGCCTTCGCGACCGCCGCGACGAGCGGCTCGGCGACGACGTAAAGTCGCCCCCCGGCCCGGACGAGCGCGTACGCCACCTCGGGGTGAACGGCGATCGCCACGTTCGCCGGGATCGTCCACGGCGTCGTCGTCCAGATCACCGCGGAGATCCCGGAAACTCCCGGGTCCGACAGACCGAAGGCGCTCGCGGCGGCCGCGCGGTCGGCGAGCGGAAAGGCGACGTAGATCGCGGTGTCTTCCCGGGATTCGTACTCGAGCTCCGCCTCCGCGAGCGCGGTCTGGTCCGTGAAGCACCAGCGCACGGACTTCAAAGCCTGGGTCACGAGGTTCTTCGCGTAGAACTGCCCGAACGCCCAGGCGATCCCGGCCTCGTAGGGAGCCGCCATGGTGGAGTACGGGCGGTCCCAGGCGCCGCCGACTAAGAGCCGCTGGAACTGCTCCCGCTGCACGTCGATGAACCGCGCGGCGTACTCGCGGCACGCCTTGCGGATCGCCAGCGCGTCCATCTCGCGCTTTTTCGACCCGAGCTTCTTGTCGACCTGCTTCTCGATGGGCAGCCCGTGACAGTCCCAACCCGGAACGTAGGGCGCGTCGTAGCCCATCATCGTGCGGCTGCGAACGATGAAGTCTTTCAGGATCTTGTTCAAGGCGTGCCCGATGTGGATGTCGCCATTCGCGTAGGGGGGACCGTCGTGCAGGATGAACTTTTCGCGCCCCTCCGACGCCCGCCGGATGCGCGCCTCAAGATCCATGGCTTTCCACGCGGAGAGCCGTTCGGGCTCCCGGCGCGCGAGGTCCGCCTTCATGGGGAAGTCCGTCCGGGGCAGATTGAGTGTCGACTTGTAGTCGGAAGGTTCGGTCATGTGTCGCTCTCTCGGAGCGCGGGAGCTTAACGCAACGGGGCGTCGCGGTCTCGCGTCGTGAGAGCGACGACGGCCGCGGCGAGATCGCCGGTGTGCGTGATGGAAACCTCCATTTCAAAAACGCCGAGCGCCTGTGCCCGCGCGAGCGCCCGGCCCGAGAGCTCCAGCCGCGGCTTGCCGCGAGCGTCGCGTCCGACAGTGATTTCCCGGAAGGCGAGCCCGCGCCAGCCGGTGCCGAGAGCCTTCATCGTCGCCTCCTTCGCGGCAAAACGCCCTGCGACGTGCTCGGCGAAAGCGTGCGGCTGGCGCCGGCCGCGGTGGATTTCTCCCGGAGAGAAAACCTTCGTGAGAAAGCGCTCGCCGAACCGTTCGAGCGCGGCGGCGATCCGCGGGACTTCCGTCAGATCGAGACCGAGCAGAAGACTCACTCCTTGAGCCCGAAGAACCGGCCGATCCGATCGGCGAGCGTTTCCCGGCCGGGGGAGCGCCCGGCGTCCTCGCGGGTCGCGTCGAAGAGGCTCGCCGCGCCGCGCCTTCTCTCGGCAATGACCGCGTCGAATGCCCCGCAGAGGCTCGGGTTCTGCCGGAGGATGGGTTCGATCGTCCGCTTTTCGATCTCGACCAGGACCGTCTCGGAGAGCGCCCGGACGGTCGCCGTGCGCGGCTCTCCGGTGAGCAGGCTGATCTCCCCGAACGCGCTGCCCGGCTCGAGAACCGCGAGGTTCCGCGTGTCGCCTGCCGCTCCGTGAATGGACACCCCGAGGCGGCCCGAGGCGACCACGAACATGGAGGACGTCTGGTCGCCCTCCCGGACCACGATCTCTCCCGGCGCGTAGCGGCGTTCCATCGCTCCCTCGGCGATGCGCGCCCTCTCGGGCTCGGAGAGGGGCGCGAAGAGATCGAGCTCCGCGACCGCCGGGAAGACGACGGCGCCGCGCGATTCCGCGGGGATCATCCCGCCGGAATACTGGTACTGCCGGATGAACGGCATCGGGATGTGGAGCCCGGCGCGGTGCAGCGCGTACCACACCCTCTCGCGGACGGCGGAATCGACGTCGAGGTAGTTCGCGTAATCGTCGAGCCAGTAGCGCAGCTCGTAGACCACGCTGTACGGTTCGAAGCTCTTCATGTAGGCGCGGCGCTCCGGATAGGAGGCGATCCCGGTGAGACCCCGCACGGCGGACTCGAGCGTTTCCCGCGCCATCACCGGAGAGGCGTCGTATTCGAGCCCGACCCGGAGGTAGCGGGCGACAGGACGTCCGCCGCGGGGATAGACCTCGAGGCGGTCGCGTCCCGCGACGCTGTTCGGGACCAGCAGGAGGTTGCCTTCCACGGTGCGCAGCTTCATCGCACGCCATGAGAGCTCTTCGACCGAGGCGAAGGATTCGCCCGATCGAACGATGTCTCCGACCCGCACCGTCTTCTCGATGTGAAGCGCCAGGCCGGCGAACAGATTTCCGAGCGTGTCCTGCAGGGCCAGACCGATGACCGCGGTGATGATCGCGGACCCGGTCAGGATCGGCAACGCGAAGCCGGGAACCAGGGCCTTGACGACAAGCGAGACGGCGATGCCGAAGAGGACCAGGGAGACGAGCTGGCGGAGAAGAGTCGGCGCCACGGCCTGCCCCCGCAGCCGGAACCCGACGTCGAAGAGCGCGTAGTCGAGGAACCGCGTGACGACGAGCGCGCCGGCGATCCAGATGGCGAGGCGCCCCCAGTCGGTCCCCGAGGCGTTGACGACGGCCACGTGGAACGTCTTCAAGAGCACCACAAGAAGCACGACGACGGCGAGAAGCGTCAGCGGCCCCGTGAGCCGGCGCACGATCACCGGCAGCTTTGACTCCCGCCGGAGAAAGGGTCCCGTCCGCCGCTCCGTCATCGCGCGGCGATCCTTCGGGCGAGCGCTCCCGGGTCGGACGACTCCTGGAAGAGGCGAATCCCGGCGACTCCGGCGAGGCGGTCGCGGTAGGGCTCGAGAAGCTCGAGATTCTGCTCCGAGATGCCGCCGATCGCGAAGACCTCGGTCAGCGCATCCGCCGCCGGAGGAAGATCCCGGAGAGCGGAAGGGCCGAGCGGTGCTCCCAGAGAGACTTTGGAGGGGGTGGAGAAAATAGGCCCGACGACGACGAGGTCCGCGCCTCCCTCGATGGCCTCCGAGGCTCCGGACGCCGAGTGGGTGGAGACTCCGACGCGGAAACCGCGCGGGGTGTTCGACCGCACCCGGGCCGGCGGCACGCCGTCGGACGGAAGGTGGACGCCCTCCGCGCCGCACGCCAGCGCGAGGTCGAATCGGCGATTCAAATACAGGGGGACATCGGGTCCGAGCGCTTGCCGGGCCGCCGCCGCCCAGCTCAGGATCACCCGGTCGGGCATCGCTTTTTCCCTCAGCTGCACGGTCAGGGATGGCGCGCCCGAGAGGCTGTCGAGCACTTCGAGGAAACGCTCGCCGGGAAGCGCCTGCCGGTCCGTCACGTACAGCGACTTCATCGTCTCTCCTCCGCGAGCGGATTTGCGGAGGATGCGGCATCCAGCGGACCTGCCCCCGCCGGAGGCTCGAGAGAACGAGCCAGACCCCGGATGTCCGCCAGCCCCGCGAGTAAGTGCACCAGCCCGAGACCGGAGATGAAACCGCGGAAGAACCCGGACGACGAGATTCCGAACGTGACGCGGTGCGCCGGAAACCAGGGGTGAAGCAGCAGGTACACGCCGACGGCCGTGCAGTAGAAGACAAACAACGCGCTCGCGAGGAGCGATGCGAGGCGGCCGGTCATCGAGTACCGACGATTCTATGAGGTCTTTTCGCGCGGCGCTTTCTGCCAGAAAAAGCCGCGCCCGAAGGCGCGGCCAGAGGGTATCTCGAGCGTTCGCCGCTCAGTCTTTTCGGCCGCGCTCCTGCGCCTTCGCTGGCGGGGGAGGAGGCGGCGCCTGATGCGACTCCGCGCGCTGAGGCGGGGCCGCGTGAGGTTCTGCCCGAGGGGGCGCCTCCCGGCGGGACTCGGCCTGGGGCGGCGCCTCGCGGCGGGACTCGGCCCGTGGCGGCGGCGGTGCATAGGACTGGGGCGGTCGTTCCGGACGCGCTTCGGGCCGGTAGTCGCGCCGCTCCTCGCGCGGCATCGCGCCGCGTTCGCGGAAAGCGTCGGGCTCCCGGCGGTTCGGCACCGAGCCCTCAATGATGCGCCTCGCCGGCGGAACTTCGGACCGGGACCGCCAGTCGGGCGGTCTCGCTTCCTCACGCCGGAGCGCCGGATTTTCGGAAGCCGGGGCTTCCAGGCGCCGCGACCGCCAGTCGCTCGGGTTTCCTTCCGGCCGTGGCCGCTCCACGTCTCGAGTCTGGGTCCGCCTGCCGTCGAAACGGTCCGCGCCCGGATGGGAGGGAGACGAGGGCGCGACAGCAGCCGGGTTTCCCCGTGCCGCGTCGCCGGCGGTGCTCCGTCCCCGACCGCGCCACTCCTGCTCCCCCCGCGCCGGCGACCGGTCGACGCGTTCCTCGAAGCGATTTCCCGGAGCGCGGTCGACGCGGCCGCGAGAGGCGGGAGCCTGCGCGGCTGATCCTACGGGCGCGGATTCTTCGACCCTGCCGCGCGCGGTGGGGTCGCGCCGTTCTTCGACGCCGCTCGCGCGGCCTCGCTCGGTCCCGAGAACCCCGCGGGCCGGGATTGGCTCTCCCTGGGCCCGGCCGCGATCGATCCTCACGCCTCGGGGCGCCATCTCCGCGGCGGCGGGTCCGGCGAGCCGGCCTCGCTCGGCCACGACGGCGCGGTCCCGAAGAGCTTCGACGGTCGCTGTCGGAAGCGTCCGCTCCCGTCCAAGGATCGGCGCGAGGCGTCCTGAGTCGGCGGAGGCGGTCCGCTCGATGACCCGGGGCGCCTCTCGAATGTAGTTGCGCATGGCCTCGCGGGTGTCACCGCCTCGACCCGACAGGACGATGGGCCGCGACGAGATCGCCACCTGTCCACCGAGCCGGTCGCCGATGCGGTCGCCGCGAATCACTTCCGCGCGAGCCGTTCCGGCCCCGAACCCGCCCGCGCCGGTGAAGTTCCAGCCGCGGAAGTCCACCTGCCGAGTGTTGAAACTGCCGTTGATGGCGACGTAGACGTTCGTCCGGTCCCATCCGATGTTCCGGTAGTAATTGCCCCACCACGGCGAATAGCCCGTGTAATAACCGACGGGGCACCAGCCGACGTAGCTCGGGGTGTAGCCCCAGTAAACCCACGCCGGCGAGTACACGTACGCGGGGCTCCAGCACCAGCGGTTGGACTCGAAGAACCAGTTGCCGTAGTGGTGCGGATACCAGCCCCACGCATCGTCGGACCACCAGGTCAGCCCGGCCGTCGTGTAGTACCAGCTTCCGTCGCTGTAGGGACTCCAGCCCGCGTGCACCCGCGGACTCCAGACGTAACTCGAATACGTGTTGTTGTAGTTCCAGTCACCGTAACCGTCGAGAGCGACGACGTCGTCGGCGTATTCCTCGTCGACGTAGCGGGAGGAGACGCTGCGGGTCGCTCCGAGCGACTCCAGGCGCTCCGAGCACCAGATGTCGAAGCGGTCCCTCGAAAACGCGCCGCGCTCGACCGTCGGTTCCTCATTCCCCCGGATCAGAAGGTACTGACCGGTCTTCAACTTGTACGACCCTTCCGGGGTTCTCACTTCCACGGAGCCGGCGCGCGCGACGACCGAGGTTCCACGCCTCGAATCCACGTTGACCCTCGCGCGCGAGCCGGCGGAGACATAGACGGTGGCGTCCTCGGTGTCGATGCGCGGCACCTGGTTGTCGTTGAGTCCGATCGCGGAAATGACGACCGAGCCGTCGCGGACGCGGATGGCGGAAAACTCGTCGTTGTCGCCCTGCTGGGCGTAAAGTGATTCGAAGTCCGCCGTGGTGCCGCCCCCGACGAGCAGGACGTTTCCATCCGCGAGAGCGACTTCCGCCCGTCCCCCCTCGGAGACCACCATCTCATCCCCGCCGGAGATGGGCATGTTCCTCCGCGCCTGTACCCGCCCGTTCCACTTCGACACGACGGTGACCTCGCCCGTCGCCGCCCGAAGATACGAGTAGCCGCTCCGGCCGGTCTCGCGAGCGCCGCGTTCGGCGCGCTGCGCCCGCGCCGGAGCGGTCCCGGCGAGTAGAAAGAGGACCGCGAACGCTGCCGTGAGGGTGAGACTTCTGGTGGTCGTCATGTGATCTCCTGTGACGGAATTGGAGAAGAGCGATCCACGTGCCATTGCGGCATCTTGCGGTCGCATCGAGAATGTGCTCAGAATGAAGGACTTATGAAGACGGTACCGAGAAGCGCGCGGGGCTGGGGTGTCCCATCCGGGAGACAGGCTGCTAGGATCCGAGGACAACGCCCGCGGGTCCGAGCCACTCTCCCCGCCGCGTTTTCGGCGTGAGCCTGGCGCAGCGTCCCTGACCCTCCTCGATGATCCGCAGCCTCGTTCGATACGGTGACCCGCGCCTGCTCGCGGCGAACGCTCCGGCCGATCCGGCTGCGGCAGACTTTCCGGGGCTCATCTCCGACATGATCGAAACCTGCCATGCCGCGCCGGGGATCGGGCTCGCGGCGCCGCAGATCGGGGTCAATCTCCGGGTCGCCATCGTCGACCTGTCCGTGGGCGAGAAGCCGGAAGAGCTGGTTGTGCTGGTCAACCCCGAGATCCTGGAGTCGTCGGGGGAGCAGAAGGAAGACGAAGGTTGCCTGTCCATTCCGGACCTCACCGAGCGCGTCATACGACCGGCGCGCGTGCGCGTCCGCGCCGCGGACGCCGCGGGAATGGTCCGGGAGCTCGAAGGCACGGGGCTTCTCGCCCGCGCTTTCGCTCACGAGGTGGATCACTTGAACGGGAGGCTTTTTGTCGACCGGCTTCGGGGATTGAAGCGCGAGCTGACCTGGAAAAAGATCGAGAAAAGAAAAGCGAAAGGGCTCTGGTAATCGCGTGAAGCTCTACAACACGCTGGGCCGCGAGATCCAGGACCTCGTCCCGCTCGAGCCCGGTCACGTCCGCATGTACACGTGCGGGCCGACCGTTTACAACGTCGCCCACATCGGAAACCTGCGGACCTTCGTCTTCGAGGACGTGCTTCGCCGCTCCTTTCTCGCGTCCGGGCTGCGCGTCACCCAGGTGATGAACTTAACCGACGTGGACGACAAGACAATCCGGGGCGCGGCGGCGGAAGGACTCTCGCTCGGGGACTTCACGGAGAAGTATGCGAAGGAGTTCTTTCGGGACCTGGGCGTCTTGAACGTCCAGCCGGCGGAGCATTACCCGCGGGCCACCGACTACGTTCCCGAGATGATCGCCTTGATCGAGCAGGTCCGCGAGCGCGGCCACACGTACGAGTCGGACGGTTCCGTCTGGTTTCGCATCGGGACGTTTGAAGACTACGGGAAGCTGTCCCGAATCGACCTCACCGCGATGCGCCGCGGCGACCGCGTGGCCGACGACGAGTACGAGAAGGAGGACGTCAAGGACTTCGCCCTCTGGAAAGGGGTCAAGCCCGGTGAGCCGTCGTGGCCCTCGCCGTTCGGGGAGGGACGGCCCGGGTGGCACATCGAGTGTTCGGCGATGAGCATGAAGTTCCTGGGGCCCCGTTTCGACCTGCATACCGGCGCCGTGGACAACATCTTTCCTCATCACGAAAACGAGATCGCGCAGAGCGAGGGAGCGACGGGGGAGCCTTTCGTTAACCTGTGGCTCCATTCGGAGCACCTCATCGTGGACGGCGAGAAGATGTCGAAGTCGAAGGGAAACTTCTACACGCTCGCCGACGTGCTCGCGAGACGCGACAATCCTGCCGCGCTCCGGTATCTCTTTCTCTCGGTCCCGTACCGCAAGAAGCTGAACTTCACCTGGGACGGCCTGACGGGGGCGGCGACCGCGGTCGACCGGATCCGGTCGGCGGCGGTGCGGCTGGCGGAGGTGGCGGCGAGCGGCTCCTCGCGGACGGACGCATTCGACGCCTCCTCGCGAGCGGCGGGATTTCTGGAGGCGTTCCAGGGCGCGCTCGAGGACGACTTGAACACGCCCGAGGCGCTCGGCGCCCTCTTCCCGTTTCTGCGGGAGGTCAATGCCGCGATCGACGGAAACGCGCTCGGCCCGACCGGGGCGGAGGCCGCCGGCGCGGCGCTCCGGAGCGCGGACCGTGTGCTCGGGATCCTGCCCCTCCGGCACGAAGTCCTGCCCGAGGAGATCGAGGCGCAGATCGAGGCGCGAAACTCCGCCCGAAAGCGCCGCGACTTCCACGAGGCGGACCGCATCCGGCGGGAGCTGTCGGAGCGCGGGATCGTGCTCGAGGACGGACCGGGCGGGACGCGGTGGAAAAAGGGGTAGCCCGGGATTTCGGTCCGGGTTCCGGGTCCTCGGATCCAGGGATCGGCCGTCCGAGAACCAGACCAAAGAACAGGCACTTCGTCATGCCGGCGGTTCCCGCTTGACACCTCTCGATCGCGGACATAGCCTCGCCAGCATGTTTCGTTCGATTCAGACTCATCTGTGGTGGCGTCTCGAGAAGAGGCGGTAGGGCGAGTTTCCGCCCTGCCGAGTCCGTCGGCGGGGGCGCAAGGAGAAGCGGGCATCGCGACCCCCGACCGGCAAGGTCCGGGGGTTTTTCATTTGAGCCAGAGCCTTCTCGAGCTGCCGGCGCACGTCGCGTCCCTCGTCCCGCGGGATTTAGACGACGCGCGCCGCCTCATTGCGGCCGCGCCGGCGGCGGCGGGAGCGATCGAGTACCGGATGGACCTCGCGGGCGAGCGGCTGCCCCCCACGGCGCTTCTCTCAATCGACGCGAGGCCCGCAATCCTGACGTGGCGGTCGACGCGCGAGGGCGGCCGCTTCGACGGCGGGGCGGAGGCGTACCGCGGCCTGGTGGCGGAGGCCTACGACGCCGGAGCCACCGTGGACGTCGAGCACGCCTCGGGGTTGCTGGCGGATCCGACGATTTTCGCGGACCGGCGGCGGGTCGTCGTTTCCGCGCATTTCCCCTTCGCGCTCCCGCCCGACCCGGAGGCGACGCTTGCCGCGATGGGAGAGACGGGGGCCCGCGTGGTGAAACTGGTCGCCGGCGCGGGAGACCTGAACGCGGCTTTCGCGACGGCGGCATTGCAGGCCGTTCCGAGGCCCTTCCGGGTGTCGGTCTTCCCGATGGGACCGGCGAGCGCTCCGGGCCGTATCCTGTCGGCGCATCTGGGCGCGGCGCTCGTCATCGGATCCGTCGGCGCGCCCACCGCCCGGGGGCAGCTGTCGATCGCGGAGCTCGCCGGAACCTATGGAACGACCGCGCCGTTTTTCCCGGAGGCCCTTTACGGGATCGTCGCGGGAGACGCGTCGGGCTCGCTGTCGCCGCATCTTCACAATGCGCTCTTTCGCGCCCGCGGCCTCCGCTTTCTCTACCTGCCGCTGCCGACTTCGGACTTCACGCGGGAAAACCCGGCAGAGCTCTGCAGCGTCGCGCGCTTCCGGGGATTCTCGATCACGCGTCCCTGGAAGCTCGACGCGGCGTCCCTCGCAGTCCCTTCGGAAGACGTGCGCGCGACGGGAGCCGCCAACACCCTGGTCTGGCAACGGGGCCGGTGGCGGGCGGACAACACGGACGTGGACGGCATCTTCGATCCCCTCGCCGACCACGACACCGGCGAGGGCCGGTCGGCCGTCGTTCTGGGAGCCGGCGGCACCGCGCGCGCCGCGATCGTGGCCGCCCGCCGGATCGGATACGACGTCGTCGTAGCAAGCCGCAGGGACGAGGCCGCGGACGCACTCGCCGCGGAGCTGAAAATCGACGCGGTCGCGTGGGACGAGGTCCCGGAGACTGAAGCGGATCTCTACGTCAACACGACCCCGGTCGGTTCCGCCGACGGGGACGCGTCCGCCGTTCCCGCGCGGGTGCTCGAAAACCGGCCCCTCGTCTTCGACTGCGTTTACCGGCGTTCCGGGGAAACGGCCACCGTCATCGCGGCGCGGGGAGCGCGCTGCGCGGCGATCGACGGGCTCACCCTGTTCGCCGGGCAGGCGCTTCGACAGGCGCGTCTCTTCGGGATCGCGGATGCCACTCTGGAAGAGGTCCGGGAAATTCTCGGGGAGCCGCGGCCGTGAGCGCGCGGAGGGAGGCGGAGCGGCAGGCGTTTGCCGCACGGGCAGCGGGCGGCCGGCCGACTCCCGTTGCCCGGACGTTTCCGGCCGACGCGTTGACGCCCGTCACTCTGTTCCGCCGGATGCGCGCGGGAGGGTCGGAATGCTTCCTGCTCGAGAGCGTCGAGGGGGGCGAGACCATCGCGCGCTATACCTTCCTCGGCTGCGAGCCGGTCTCGCGCCTGACCGCGGACAGCCGCGGGATCCAGATCGAGGACGGGAGCGGGGTGCGGGCGGCCGGCGCCGACTTTCTGGCGGAGCTCGATATGCTGGCGACGCGGCCGGGTTTCATCGGCGACCCCGAGCTCCCGCCGCTCTCGTCGGGCGCCGTCGGGTTTCTCGGTTACGACGCCGTGCGTCTCTTCGAAGAGATTCCTGACGCGCATCCGCGTGAAGGGAAGATCCCGGATGCCCTCTTTCTCCGATTCGAATCGGTCGTCGCGTTCGATCACGCGCGGCAGCGGCTCCTTCTCGTCACTGACGTCGTTCCCGAAAGAACGGACGAAGAGGCGGCCTCGGCGGCGGCCTCCGCGGCCATCGCACGGCTCGATCGCCTCGAGGCCTTCCTTCGCGCTCCCGACCCGGCGAACCCGCCGGGAAGGGAGGCGTCGGGGCTTCCCCGAGCCGGCATGTCGCGCGAGCGTTTTCTGGAGCGCGTCCTGGAAGCGCAGGAGGCGATCCGGGATGGAGAGGTGTACCAGGTCGTTTTGTCTCAGCGCTGGACGCTGGAGCTCGGCGTCGACCCGTTCGAGGTCTACCGGGCGCTCCGGATGCTGAATCCGTCGCCCTACCTGTTTTTCTTAGAGACGCGCGAGGCCTCGATCTTCGGAGCGTCTCCCGAGATGCTCGTCCGGTGCCGCGGCGGGCACGCGGAAACGCGCCCGATCGCCGGAACCGCCCCGCGCGGGACGGGCCCCGCCGAGGACGCGGAGCTCGCCCGCCAGCTTCTCGCCGACCCCAAGGAGCGCGCGGAGCACGTGATGCTCGTGGATCTTTCGAGAAACGACCTCGGCCGCGTCTCCGCCATAGGCACCGTGCGCGTCCCGCGGTACGCCGCGGTCGAGAAGTACTCCCACGTTCAGCACATCGTCTCGGAAGTGCATGGGGAACTGGCGCCCGGCCAGCTCGCCACCGACGCGCTCGCGGCATGCTTCCCCGCCGGCACGTTGACCGGCGCGCCGAAGATCCGCGCGATGGAGCTCATCGACGGCTACGAATCTTCCCGCCGGGGTGTGTACGGCGGCGCGGTGGGGTATCTCGATGCGGCCGGAAACCTGGACGTGGCGATCGCGATCCGCACGGCGGTGGTCGAGGGCGGAATCTGCCGGATCCAGGCGGGCGCCGGCATCGTCGTCGATTCCGTGCCGGAGGCCGAGTACCGCGAGGCCGAGGCCAAGGCCGCGGCGCTGTTCCAGGCCATCGAGATGGCGCGGGAGTGGGCGGCCGGATCGGCCGAGGGCGCGCCACGATGAATGGGCTCGACCAGGTCGGGCATTATCGATGATCGTCCTCCACGGAGTCAGAGCGCGATGATTGTCATCATCGACAACTACGACTCCTTCACGTGGAATCTGGCGCAGGCCGTGGGCGCGTGGGATTCCGACATCGTCGTCGTGCGCAACGACCGGTTCGAGCCGGGCGAGACGCTCGATCGAGGGCCGCGCGGAGTGATCCTCTCGCCCGGCCCCGGCCGTCCGGAGGATGCGGGCCGCTCGATCGACATGATCCGCGCCTGCGAAGATCGGGGCGTTCCGCTCCTCGGCGTCTGCCTCGGCCACCAGGCGATCGGCGTCTTCCACGGAGCGGTCGTCGAACGGGCGCCGGCTCCGCGGCACGGAAAGAGCTCGGAAGTCCGGCATTCGGGGGATGGGATCTTCTCCGGGATCTCCGAACCGTTTCTCGCGGCGCGGTACCATTCGCTGGTTGTCCGTGAAGAGAGCCTTCCCCCGGAGCTCGCCGTCACGGCGCGCAGCGACGACGGACTGGTGATGGCGATCGCGCACCGCACCCGGCCGGTCTTCGGCGTCCAGTTTCACCCCGAGTCGGTGCTCACTCCCGAGGGGGATCGGATTCTCGCCAACTTCGTAAGGGGACTCGCGCCATGACGCCGGACGTCGCCGAAGGGCTGCGGGTCGTCGCCGGCCGCCGGACTCTGCCGCGCGATCTCGCCGAGCGCGTGTTTCTGGATCTCATGGACGGAAAGGCGTCGGAGGCGCAGAAGGGCGCGATCCTCCTCGGCATCGCGACGCGGGGGGAGACGTCGGAGGAAATTGCGGGCGCGGTGGCCGCGCTTCGGACGCGGATGCGGCGGGTGCCGACCACCCGCGCACCGCTGCTGGACACCTGCGGACCCGGCGGCATCGGGCGCGACCTCTTCAACCTCTCGACCGCCGCGGCGATCGTCGCCGCAGGCGCGGGCGCGTCGGTCGCCAAGCACGGGAACCGGTCGATCTCCTCGCGGGTCGGCTCGGCGGACGTCCTGTCCGCCTGCGGCGTCGCCGTCGACCTCGAGCCCGAAGCGGCGGGTCGGGTCTTAGACGAGGTCGGGCTCGTCTTCCTCTTCGCGCCGTCTTTCCATCCGGCGATGAAGGAGCTCGGGACGGTGCGCCGCGAGCTCGGCGTCCGGACGATCTTCAACGCGCTCGGTCCGCTGGCGAACCCGGCCGGCGCACGCCGACAGCTCATCGGCGTCGGGCGCCCCGAGCTCGTGCGGCTTCTGGCGGACGCCTTAGCGTCGCTCGGCGCCGAAAGGGCGATCGTCTTTCATTCGGCGAACGGCCTCGATGAGTTCATCCCCGGGGTCGAAGCCTCGGGCGTCGAAGTGCGGGACGGGTGGACGCGTCCCTGGAAGCTCGACCTCTCCCTTCTTCCGCAGGACGCCGTCTCGCCCGAGGAGCTCAAGGGAGGCGATGCCGCGGAAAACGCCGCGATGCTTCGGGCGCTGCTCGCAGGAGAGCGGGGACCCCGGCGCGATGCCGTGCTCTGGAACGCGGCCGTCGCATTGACGGTCGAAGGGAGCGCGCGCGACGTCGCCGATGGGTACGAGCGGGCCGCCCACGCCCTCGACAGTGGCGAAGCGCGAGCGATCTTCGAGCGGCTCTGCTCGGAGAGCTCGGCCGCGGCGGGGGCTCCCGCATGACGGACGTTCTCGCCAGGATCGTGGCAGACAAGAAAATCAGGCTCGGTCGCGGAGAGTACGAGGCGTCTGACCGCGACGCCTCGGTTCCGGCATCCGACGGCGGCCGATTCGTGGCGGCGCTTCGGGAACCGGGCGTGCGGATCATCGCGGAGATCAAGCACCGGTCCCCGTCCGCCGGGGAAATTCTGGTGGGGGCGGCGGGCAAGGTGGAGACGATGGCGCTCGCTTACCGCCGGGGCCACGCCGCGGCTCTGTCCGTCGTCGTCGAGGAGGACCACTTCGGCGGCGAGCCTGGGTGGCTTCCCCGCGCGCGGCGCATCGCCGGGCTGCCCGCCCTCTGGAAGGACTTCGTGGTGTCCACCCGGCAGATCGAGCTCGCCGCCTCTCTGGGAGCCGACGCGATTCTGCTGATCGCGAGAATCCTGAGCGACGCGGAGCTCGCCGAGTTTTCGGACGCCGCGCGCTCCCTTGGAATGGCGGTCGTCGCCGAAGCGCATGACGCCGGAGAAATCGGGCGCGCCGCCGCGGCGTCTCCCGACGTCATCGGAGTCAACGCCCGCGATCTTTCGAACTTCTCGACCCGTCTCGAGACGCTCGAGGCCCTGGCGCCGGCTCTTCCCGGGGGCCCCGTCCGCCTGGCCGAGAGCGGAATTCAGGGGCCGGCGGACATCGAGAGGCTGCGCAAGGCGGGCTACGAGGCGTTTTTAGTCGGAGAGGCGTTGCTCCGTTCGGAAGACCCCGAGAACGCGCTCCGGGAGCTGCGCGCGTGACCGACGTCAAGGTCTGCGGGCTCACCCGTGCGGAGGACGTCGCGCTCGCCTGCAAGCTCGGCGCGCGCTATCTGGGGTTCAACTTCTCGGCCGCCTCCCCCAGGCGGATCTCGCCGGCGGTGGCGGGACGCCTGGTTGCCGCCGCGCCCCCGCACGTCCTGCGGGTGGGCGTGTTCGTGCACGAAAGCGCGGAAGAGATGCGCGAAGCGGCGGAGGCGGCCGCGCTCGACTTCGTCCAGCTTCACCGGCCGCTGCGGCGAGAGGACCTCGACGCGGCGCCCCGGCCCGTCTTCGCCGTAGCGCGGGTCGGGAACGGGGGACCGCCGCCCGGCCCGGACGCGACACTCGCGCGCTGCCGGGCGATTCTCTTCGACACGGCCGTTGCCGGACTGGCGGGCGGAACGGGAGAGACGTTCGACTGGGGCCTCATTGCCGGGACGCGGTGGCCCGTGCCCGTCTTCCTGGCGGGGGGGCTCGCGCCGGAGAACGTGGGCGAGGCAATCGCCCGCGTGCGCCCGTCGGCCGTGGACGTGGCGTCTGGAGTGGAATCCGCGCCGGGCATGAAGGATAAAGAAAAGATGGCCCGGTTTTTCCGCGCCGTGGAGGAAGCCGATGCGCGTCTCGCGTGAGAAAAAACGCCCGGGGTACTTCGGGCCGTACGGAGGCCGCTTCGCACCCGAGACGCTCATGGCGCCGCTCGAGGAGCTGGACCGCGCCTGGACGCGGTGGCGGCGCGACCCGCGATTCCGCGCCGAGCTCGCGTCGCTCCTTCGCGACTACGCGGGGCGGCCCACCCCGATCACGGTCGCGGAGAACCTGACGCGGGACGCCGGCGGGGCGCGGATCGTACTGAAACGCGAAGACCTCCTTCATACCGGCGCCCACAAGCTCAACAACTCTCTCGGCCAGGTCCTGCTCGCAATGAAGATGCGCAAGTCGCGGGTGGTGGCGGAGACCGGCGCGGGCCAGCACGGAGTGGCCACGGCCGCCGCGGCAGCGAAGATCGGGCTGCCCTGCGTCGTCTACATGGGCGTCGTCGACATGCAGCGGCAGGCGCCAAACGTCTCCCGCATGAGGCTCCTCGGCGCGGATGTGGTCGGCGTCGACTCCGGGTCGCAGACATTGAAGGACGCGATCAACGAAGCGATGCGCGACTGGACGGAGAACGTCAAGACGACGCATTACGTGCTCGGCTCCGCACTCGGCCCGCACCCGTATCCCTCTCTCGTGCGCGACCTCCAGTCGGTGATCGGGAAGGAAGCGCGCTCGCAGTTCCGGCGTCTGGCCGGGAGGGATCCCCACGCCGCGGTGGCGTGCGTCGGCGGTGGCTCCAACGCGATCGGCCTCTTCTCGGCTTATCTGACGGGTAAGACGAAGCTCTTCGGCGTCGAGGCCGGCGGGCGCGGAACAGGCCCCGGCGATCACGCCGCGCGATTCTCCGGTGGCTCGCTTGGCGTGCTGCACGGGACCCTGACCATGCTTCTTCAGGATGCGGGCGGACAGATCCTCGCGACGCACTCGGTTTCCGCCGGGCTCGACTATCCGGCGGTGGGACCGGAGCACGCCGAGCTCGCGCGCTCCGGCCGGGTGACCTACGTGCGAGTCGACGATACCGAGGCGCTGAAGGCGTTCGCGGCGCTGTCTCGCGCGGAAGGCATCATCCCGGCGCTCGAGAGCGCGCACGCCGTCGCCTACGCCTGCCGTCTCGCCTCCGAGATGCCTCGCTCCGCGTCCATCCTCGTCAACCTCTCGGGCCGGGGCGACAAGGATCTTGCGGAGGTCGAGCGCGTCCTTCGCGGCGCCGCCCCGTGAGGGCGCTGCGGGCTTCCTCGATCGGCGGGGCCGCCCCCTCCTCCGGTCGGATCGCGGCGGCGTTTGCGCGCGCCGCCTCCGAGAACCGGGCGGTCTTCATCCCGTACCTGACGGCTGGCGACCCCGACCTCGAGACGACGGCGATGCTCGCGCGCGTTCTCGAAGAAAGCGGCTCCGACATCCTCGAGCTGGGAGTGCCTTTTTCGGATCCGATTGCCGATGGTCCCGTGATCCAGCGCGCGGCCGCCCGCGGCCTGGCATCGGCGACCACGCTCGAGGCGGTCCTCTCGACCGCAGCCCGGATCCGGCGAGAGACGTCCCTCGCCCTCGTGCTGTTCACGTACCTGAACCCCCTCCTGCGGTTCGGTTTCGAGCGCGCCGCCCGCGAGGCGACAGCGGCCGGCATCGACGGCGTGCTCATCACCGACCTTCCTCCGGACGAGGCACCCGCCTACCAGCCTCTCCTCCGCACCGGCGGCCTCGATACGGTGTTCCTCGTATCCCCGACCTCGCCCCCCGCCCGGATGGCCGCCGCCGGCCGGCTCTCGAGCGGCTTCCTCTATGTGGTCTCGCGCTCGGGGATCACCGGGGCGCGCGGCGCCCTCGCGCCGGATCTGCGGGAGACCGTCCGACGCGCGCGGCGGAATTCGGCGGGCCTGCCGCTCGCCGTCGGCTTCGGGATCTCCACACCCGATGCGGCGCGGCAGACGGCGCGGCTGGCGGATGGGGTCGTGGTGGGATCCGCGCTCGTCCGCGCCGCGGAGGAGGCGCGGAGCGCCGGCCGGCCGGTCGCGCAGGCCGTGGGCGCGCTGGCCGGAGCCTTGGCTCGCGCCTGTGTGCGTCGAGATCAGGCGGGGAAGGGGAGCGAAGCGCCTTCGAAAGACCAGGGAAGCCGCCGGGAGCGTCGGATCCGGAGCTGAGGTGTGACGGAGGGGGCCCTTCTCAAGCTGCTCCGGCAGAGCGATCTGCCTCGCGAGCGTTTCGAGGAAATCCTTCGGGACCGCTCCGCGCGGCGCTCCCACGTCGTCCGTCGCTTGCTCGCGGCCCATCCGAGGACCCCCCGCCGGGAGGCGCTTTCGCTCGTTTCGACCCTCTTCTGGCGGGACCTCGCGCACATTTCCGCCGACGTCCGCATCCACCCGGAGATCCGCCGGGCCGCCGAGCGCGATCTTCTCCGGAGGCTCTCGAAAATGGCCCTGGCAGAGCGGATTGACCTCGCCCGCTCGGCGGGAAGAGGGGTTCTGGCGTCGCTGAGGGTCGACCCGGATCCCCGCGTGGTCGCGGCTCTGCTCGACAATCGCTTCACGACCGAGCCGGACGTCGTCCAGACGGCGGCCCGGCCGGAGGCGAGCCCCGCCGCGCTGGCCGCGATCGCCGCCCACCCCCGCTGGACCCTGTATGGACCGGAGACATGTTGGACGGTTGTTCGGAGACATGGTGGACGGTTTTCAGGGAGGTTATCGTTGAGTGTTGAGATTGATTTGGGCGATTTTCTGGTGACAGAAGAAGACATCGAAGAGGCCGTCTAAGGGA
>JBBSGZ010000059.1:0-21819 GCA_038253555.1 Thermoanaerobaculia bacterium | reverse complement strand
CCTCCTTCGACGCGACCTTCTCGATCCCTCACCATCGCGATCTCCCTACAACTTGCTTCCATCGCTGGCTGACCACTGATGTCCAGACACCCAAAACTCACATCACATCCCTCGTCCGCCATTACTCGGACACGCTCCTAGGCCGCACCCGTCTCACCTCGCCTCGGTGTCTTCCGGGGCCCGGCCGGCGCCTCCCTCCGCCTCGGAAAAGCGAAGGCAGACCCCGTGCGTGAGCCGCCGGCTTCCTTTTTCGATCGTCGACACTTCATGGCTCCTTTTCAAGGTCGAGGATTTGAAGTTCCGCACTGTCGCGACGCCGGCCCGGCAACAACAGGACGCACTCTGTCCGGCTTCGAGTCATTTCGAAGGGAGAGCGACGCACTCGCGTCCGGCCGGTTCTGTCTCCACGCCAGTCCATCCCCCCGCCGTCGAGGTCCGCTCCGGCCATCGTCGGACACTCGTCTCATCGGTGCTGATCGAGGAGCCAGCGAAACAACTCCGGGTCGGCATACGCTTTCGGTGGCGCATCGTCGTGTCCGGCGCCAGGCAGCTCGGTATAGCGCACGGGCGCGCCGGCGCTCTTCAGCGCCGCAACCAGCCTGCGCGATTGATCGACGGGCACCTGCGCATCCGCGTCGCCATGAAAAATCCACAGCGGCGTCTTCGCGAGCCGCGCCGCAAACGCCGGGAACGGGTCGCCGGACGCGACCACCGGATTCGTCGCCCGGTCGATGGCGACCTCCTCCGGCGTGTAATGCGCACCAGGCTCGATACGCCCCGCGACGGCAATGACGGCGGCGAATCGCTCCGGCCATTTGAACGCGAGCCGGTAACTACCCGTGGCGCCCATCGAGTACCCGTGGAGGTAGGTGCGGCTCCTGTCCACGCGAAACTCCGAGGTCGTGGCTTCGAGCTCTGCCATCACGAGCCGTTGCATCAGCGGGTAAAACCACCGCGTGCCTGCTCTTCCCTGCGGGAAAATCACGATGGCCGGAAACGGAGCCCCGTTCTCCCGGACGCGGATCGCAAAGTCCGTTCCCGTCTGCCGCATGCCGTCGCTCCCCTGCCGACCGTTCCCGTGCAGGGACACGATGACCGGCCATGCCTTCGCGGGCGTGTAGTCTGCCGGCACGTAGACCTGATAGCGATAGGACTCCCCGCCGACGGTGATCGCGCGATCCAGAAATCCCGTCTGCGTGTTCGCGGCTTCCGCGGGTGCGACGAAGAGAGCCGCAAGAGCCACAAGCACGGTGTTGCGCACGGCAACTTTGAAATCGCCCAGGTCCGTGCGCCGGCCGGGACCTCCATTGCTGCCGGGATGGATGAACGGTCCCATCCGGGCCGTCAGCGATCCAGGATGGGCAGATACGCGCGCCAGGGCCCGACGGCCTCGCGGTATTGCTTCGCCATCACTCGTGCTGTCTGAGCTATATGCCCGAGGTCGTGCGCGACCCAGGTGGCCAGGAGTTGCCGGAGCGTGACGGCGCCGAACTCCGGGTGCTCGCCCTCGAGCGCGAGCTTTGCCTCGTTCAGCCCCCACCCGGCGAGCGTGGTCAGGTTGTCCGCGCGCAACCGATCGAACTCGTCGAGCAGCTCCGAGAGCGCCTTTCCCTGACTCTCGCGGAACTGGGCGAAGCGGTCGTAAGGCGTGAAGCGCCGGCTCGTGCCCTGCGCGAGGATGAGCTGCGCGCGAGGGATCCAGTCCGTGCGCTCGCCATGGAGGAGATGACCCACGATGACATACGGGCTCCACGTCTCCGGGCCCTCGGTCGCCTCGGTCCACGCCGGAGGGAGCGCGGCCAGCATCGCGCGCAGCGTGCGCGGTGTCCGCTCCAGAATTGCGGAACCCTGATCGAGGTCGAACTCCATCACCCTCCCGAATGTCTCCCGGCGGCTAAAGAGCGGAAACAGCGGCTCTCGAGGCCGGTCCGGGCGGTCCCATGTTCAGCACGACAGTTTCCGCCATCAGGTCGTGCAGCGCCTGCCTGCGGCGAGTGAATCCTGCCATGACGAAGCCGATGAAGAGAATGAGGCTCGACAGGATCTTTCCGAAGTTTCGCGAGCTCGCGCGAGCGAAGGAGAGGCGCCGTCCCGAGGTGTCCGTCACGCGCAGCCGCAGCGCGCGTTTGCCGGGAGTGGCCTCTGCCGGAGAGCTTTCCGAAAGCGCGGCGTAGAGCCACCAGACCACGAATTCGACGAGGTTCTCGGCGCAGTTCAAGCCCATCGTGGCGCCCGAGCTCTCTTTCCAGATGGGCGAGATGGGGACGCCGGCTGAGATCCGGATCAAGGCGTCCGTGGCGAACCAGAGGAGGATCAGGACGAAACCATCGAGGATCGCGGCCGCAGTGCGGACCCAGAAGCCCGCATAAGACACCGCGGGCGCGGAAATCGGGATCGCGGAGACGGGAACAGCGGCAATTTCCGGCGCCGGCGCAGGTTGCGGCACGGCCGATACCGGCGGGGCCGGCTCGACCGGGAACTCAATCTCCGACATCTGCCGATCCTCCCCTTCGCGAACGCTAGCACGCGAGGCGCCGAGGGACGGAACCACCGAGGGGAATCCCCCGCTATTTCTCGTCCAGCAGAATCTTCAGCTTCGCGTGGCCCTCTCGAGAGATCGGTATCCGGGAGCCGTCGGCGAGAAGGGCGACATGGCTGTTCTTCGCATAGAGCTCGATGGCCCGCAGCCGGTCAAGGTTGACCACGTACGAACGATGCACGCGCAGGAACCGCGCCGGGTCGAGCGTTTCTGCCAGGGACGCCAGCGTCTGGACCTTCAGGAACTTTTTGCCCTGGCTGCGGACCGCGACGTAATCGTCCTGGGCCTCCAGGCAATCGACCCGATCGACGGGAATCACGTGGACCTTCGGGCCGTCGCGCACGACGATCCGTTCCGCGAAGCGGCCGGCGGGCCGAGCCGATTGAGAGATCGCGACAGGATTGACCGCCCGGGCGCCGGCGATACGGCGGCCCCGGGCCCGAGCGAGGGCTTCGCGCAGACGCTCCGCCCGGTAGGGCTTCAGGACGTAGTCGGCTGCGTGGATTTCGAAGGCCTTCAAGGCCCACTGGTCGTACGCCGTCACGAAGACCACCGCGACTTCGGGGGGGAGAAGCTCCGCCACTTCGAACCCGTTCAACTTCGGCATCTCGATGTCGAGAAACGCGACGTCGGGCGGGTTTTCGGAGGCGGAGCGCACCGCCTCGAACCCGTTCCCGGCCTCGCCCACGATCGTGACCCCAGGCTCCGCCCCGAGGATCTCGCGGAGGAGCGATCGCGCTGGCTCCTCGTCATCCACGATCAGCACGCGAACGGGATCGCTCACGCGTCTGCCCGAACGGGGATCGAAAGGATCGCCAGGTGCCGGCCATCGACGCGTCGCGCGGCGAACAGCGCTTCCCCGCCGTACAGGGCCGTGAGACGGTCGCGCACGATCTTCAGGCCCAGGCCGCCGCGGTTCGCGGGAGGCGCTTCCGGGTCGTAAGGGTTCTCAATCACGATCCGAAGCCGACCGCCGGAGCGCTCCGCCTGCAACCTCACGGTCCCTCCGGCCTCGAGCGTCGCGATCCCGTGCACGACCGCGTTCTCGACCAGGGGCTGGAGAAGGAGGGGCGGGACCGCGCAGACCCCGCCCTCCGCGGTGACGTCCGTCTCGACCCCGAGCCGCTTGCCAAAGCGAGCGCGCTCGACGTCGAGATACCTCGTGGCGAGCGCGATCTCTTCAGACAGCGGGATCGCCGCACGCTCCCCCACCGAGAGACTGTGCCGCAGAAAATCCGCCAGGCCGACGCACATGTCGCGCGCCTTCGCCGGGTCGGACACGACGAGCGCGGAGATCGAGTTCAGGCTGTTGAAGAGAAAGTGCGGGTGGATCTGCGCCTTGAGCGACTCGAGCTCGGCCTGGCGCGCCAGGATCTCCAGCGCGGATTCCCGCCGCTCCGCCTCCCGCGTCGCCTCGAAGGCCACAAGAACGTAGTGGAGGGACACCGACAGCAGGTAGAGCAACACCCCCGCCCCGAAAAGCACCGGAACTTCCTGCGCGTAGCGGGCGGGGAGCGCCCCAAAAATCGGCGAGAGCGCGAAAAGCCGGACCAGCCCCCCTCCGACGAACACCCACACCGCGCTCGTGCACGCCGCGGCGACACAGTGCGTGATCACGACGAAACCGAACCGGCCGCGTGTGAGCGGAAGGCTTCGCGCCGGATACCAGGCGGAGAGGCCGAGAAATGCGAACAGAAGCGTCATCGGAACGGCCACCGCCGCCGCTTCGAGGAAACTCAGCCCGCCCGGCCGGGCGAGGAGGGCCACCAGGACCGCCGCGAGCGGAGCGCACGCGGCGAGATACGGGCCGAGGCGGCCCTTACGGGCGAGGATTGGATGCACGACGCGTCAGTTTTTCACTTCGACGCCACCCATGATCGACATTCCCCTGACGACGAGAGTTTTCCCGGGAATTCCGGCCGAGGAAACGGTCGACCCGGCGCTCCGCGTCGAATTGGAGAAGACTCCGAGCACCGGCACTCCGCGCACGACGACGTTCCAGTCCTCCGGGACCCTCAGATCGACGCCGCCCCACAGGGTGAAGACCTCCATTTCGGCGGCCTCGGCGCCGATCGCGGCGCCCCGCAGGTCGATCTGAAATCCCCCCATGATCGCGGTGACTTCTCCTCCCCGGAAATCCTGACTCCGGACGACACGGTCTCCGCCGCCCATGAAAGCGAATTCGTTCAGCGTGGAACCGGCGACCGACTCTCCCCGCATCGAGCCGAGCCGTTCCCGCGCGCCGGCAAGGACTCCTTCGCCCGCGATCTCCCGGCCGTACTCCCCGCGCGGGCGACGCCCGCGGATCGACTGCCAGACCAGGAGCGCGCCGAACACGAGCAGGACGACGGGCCAGAGCTGGCGCATTCCGAACGGAAGGATGCGGAGGCTCCGCGCGAGAAGCAGGAGCCCGACCGCCGTGACCACGACGCCTCCCACGCGCTGCTCCGGCGCCCTCGACTGCGAAACTTTCAAGAGTCCGAACCCGACGATGAAGAGAGGCCAGTAGCGAAAGACGTCTCCGGCCTGGACGAGCCCGAAGTTGTCGAGCGTGAAGAGAACGCCGAGTGAGATCAGGATCGCGCCGGCGACGATCCGGCCCGTCACGCGCGGCGATCCGGCGCAGCTCATGGACGCGAGTCCGGACCCGCGGGCGAACCGCCGCCGATCCCCCCGGCGCCGTTCCAGCGGCGCAGGAAGAAGGATTCGGTGATCAGCGCGATCCCGCCGATGACCAGCAGGACGGGCCAGAAATCATGGATGTGGAACCAGAACACACCCAGCCGATCGAGCTGAAAAAGAACTCCGAGAACGAGAAGCACGGCGCCGGAGGCGAAGTGGTGAGAGCGCCTGGGGCCGAGGAGCCGGGTGAGGCCGAGCCACACCAGGAGGAGCGGCCAGTAGTCTCCGAGGCGGCCGGCGTGCATGACGCCCAGATTCTGCAGAAAAAACAGCAAGCCCACAAAAACCAGGAGCCCTCCGGCCACCACGCGGGATGTCCTTTTCCGATCATCGTCGTAACGCATCATGACGTCTCCTTCGCCATCAACCTACGGGACGCGCGACGCGTCGTCCCGCGACTTCCGGTCAACGGTGGCGTTTCGCCGGTGAACGGTGGTTCCTTCCGCCAGTCCGGTGCTGTGGCCCCTCCTTCAGGCAACCGAATAGAATCAGCGACGCTCCAGATGATCTGCTCTCACTGCACGACCCCGAACCCGGAGAACGCCGTTTCGTGCGCGAAATGCGGGCAGAGCCTCGAGTCCGATCAGACGATGGTCGGGGGAGAACACGCCGCGGTCGCGGCAGGATCCGGGGCCGACGCCTCGATGAGCGCCATGAATCAGACGATGGACTCGCCACGAAGCTTCCCCGAATGGGCGAAGGCGAGCTCGTCGCACGGCCCGATGAGCGCCGCCCTCCCGCCGGGGCTCGAGATCGGCAAACGCTACCGCGTCGAACAGCTTCTCGGGCGCGGCGGGATGGGAGCCGTCTACCGGGTGCATGACAAGGATCTCGACCGCGACGTGGCCTTGAAGCTCATCCGAACGGACATCGCGGAGGATCCGGAGACGCTCAGCCGATTCAAGCGTGAGATCCAGCTCTCGAGCAAGGTGACGCATCGCAATGTCCTCCGGGTCTACGACCTCGGGGAGAGCGACGGGATCAAGTTCCAGACCATGCAGCTCGTCTCGGGCGACGACCTGTCGGCCCCTCTCAAAAAGGGGCGTTTGCCAAACGACCGGCTCGTGAAAATTTTCCGGCAGATCTGCGAGGGTCTGAACGCGGCGCACGAACAGGGCGTCATTCATCGGGACCTCAAGCCGCAGAACGTGATGCTGGGCCAGGGAGACGTGGTCTACCTGACCGACTTCGGGCTGGCGAAATCTCTCGAACAGTCCGGGTTGACGCAGACAGGCGCCGTGATCGGCACGCCCTTCTACATGTCTCCCGAGCAGGTCAAGGGCCAGGAGACCGATCAGCGTTCGGACATCTATTCTCTCGGGATCATCCTCTACCAGATGGCGACAGGGACGCTGCCGTTCAAGGGAAGCACGCCCTACGAAGTCATGATCCAGCGGGTTCAGCGCCCTCCCCGCCCCGCTCGGGAATTGAATCCCGAGCTCTCCCCTTTTCTGTCGCGCATTCTCGAGAGGTGCCTCCAGATAGACCCCTCGCTCCGCTACCAGACAGTCGCGGAAATCCTCTCGGACCTGGAGGGCGAAACGTTCACCTCCTCCTTCCGGTACGAGGCGGGCCGGCGCCGCTGGCTCCGCCCCGCGGGAGCGACGATCGTCGGGGCGCTGCTGCTCGGCGGGGCCGGCTGGTGGGCGCTCCACCGGAAGCCCGCTCCATCGGCGGCCGCGGCGCCGGTCGCGACCACCTCGGTCCTCATCGCCGATTTCGAGAACCGCACGGGCGACCCCGTGTTCGACGGCACGCTCGAGCCATCCTTCGGGCTCTCCCTCGAAGGCGCCTCCTTCATCTCTTCCTTTTCCCGGGCGAGCGCGCGGAAAGTCGCCGCGCAATTGCAACCCGGAAGCACGGCGCTGACCGAATCGCTGGCTCGCCTGGTGGCGGTCCGCGAAGGCGTGAGCGTCGTGGCCGGCGGGGCGGTCGAAAAAAGGGGGGAGGGATACGAGGTCTCGGTGCGCGCGATGGACGCCTCGACCGGAAAGTCTCTTGTTTCCGAGTCGGCGACCGCCTCGGGCAAAGACCGAGTCCTGCACGTCGTCGCAGACCTCGCCACGCGGGTCCGGACGGCCCTCGGTGACCAGACGCCCTCCGCGGTGCAGCGCGCCGCGGCGGAAACCTTCACGGCGGGGTCCCTCGAAGCAGCGCACGAGTACGGCGTCGCCCAGGACCTGCAGTGGGCGGGCAACTGGGAGGAGGCGATCCGCCACTACCGCAAGGCGATCGACCTCGATCCCAATCTGGGCCGCGCCTACGCCGGCATCGCGGCCGTCGAAAGCAACCAGGGCCATCGGGCCGAGGCGGAGAAGTCTTACAAGGAAGCGTTTGCCCGCATCGACCGCATGAGCGATCGCGAGAAGTACCGCACGCGCGGCGGCTATTACCTTCTGACCCGCAATCCGGACAATGCGATCGAAGAATTCAGCGCGCTCGTCCGGCAGTATCCCGCGGACACCGCGGGCGTCGCGAACCTGGCGGCCGCGTATTTTTACAGGCGCGACATGGCCCGCGCCCTGACCGAGGCGCGCCGGGCGGTCCAGATGAGCCCGCGAAACGTGCCCCAGCGCAACAACCTCGGACTCGACGCCATGTACGCGGGAGACTTCGCGACCGCAATCAAGGAGCAGGACGAGGTGCTCCGGCTGAACCCGAAGTTCGTGCTGGCGTACGTCAGCAAGGCGATGTCCCAGCTCGCGATGGGACGGCCGGAAGAGGCCGCCGAGACCTACAGACGGGCTGCGGGCGTCGATGCGCGCGGAGCCTCCGTCGCCGTCTGCGGACTTGCGGACATCGCGGCGTACCAGGGCCGCCACGCCGACTCCCTGCCGATCCTCCTGTCCGGGATCGAAGCAGACCTCGCCAACAAGGATTCAGAATCGGCAGCCGTCAAGCTGCTCGCCGCCGCGGAGGCCCGCCTGGTCGTGCCGGACGTGTCCGCCGCGACGGCGGATGCGGACCGTGCCGTCGGCCTCGCCCGGGGAGAGAACATCCTGTATCCGGCCGCGCGCGTGTACCTGGCCGCCGGCCGCGAGGCGAAGGCGGCCACGCTCGCCAGCGAGCTCGCCGGGAGGCTGGAACCGGATCCGCAGGCCTACGCGGAGCTGATCCGCGGCGAGGCGGACCTCGTCCGCGGCAAAAACGCCGACGCGGTCCGGCATTTCCTCGCCGCGAAGAAGATCGCGGACACCTGGGCCGGCCGCCTCGACCTCGGCAAGGCGTATCTCGAAGCGGGAAAGTTCGCCGAGGCCGACACGGAGCTGGAAGTCTGCGTCAAGCGGCGGGGAGAGGCGACCGCGCTCTTTCTCGACGAGTCCCCGACGTGCCGCCTCATTCCGCTCGCGTCCTACTACGTCGGCCGCGCGCGCGAAGGGCTGAAGAGCCCGGGCGCGACCGAGGCGTACAAGACCTTCCTGGCGGTGAAAACCGGGCCGGGCGACGCGCTGGTCGCCGACGCTCGGCGCCGGATTCAGGGGAAATAAGAGAGGCGGCGGAGGCCGCCCCTCCTCCTTCGTGTGCCGCCTACCGCAGGGTGATCTGTGTCGCCTTCGGCGCGCTCCCGTCGTTTAACTGGAGAATGACCTCGTAGCAGCCGGGGCCCGTCGCGAGCTTCTGGGTGGACCAGTTGAATATGAAGGTGCCCCCCGAGGTCCGGAAGGTGCTTCCGCCCGCCGCTCCGGTCGTGGGGTTGTAGAGGACGGACATCGGTCCCGTCGCCCGGCCGGCGCTGCAAACGCCGCCCGCGTAATAAGTGGCCTGCAGGATCTGCGTCGAGGCCAGATCCGTCACGGTGTTGCCGGCGGAGTCGGTGAGCTGCCACTTGACCGGCACGCCCTGAGTGTAGTTCGCGGTACCGGAGCTGGTGGGCGCGTCGAGCGTTCCGGCCGCCGCGAGCGGGATGAGGAAACCGGTGAAGGTGTAGGGCATCAGAACCGAGTGCTGGCGCGTTCCCGAGCTGGCGAGGAAGTACGCGTCGCCCGGGTACGTCGCCGTCAGGGTCACCGTTCCCGCCGAGCCCGGTACGAGCGAGCAGGTCCCCGAGGGGAGAGTAGCGGAGCAGGATGCACCGAAACCATCACTCACCGTGACGGTGCCGGTGGGCGTTCCCACGGCGGGAGCGGCCGGAACGACCGTGAAGGTGACCGTGACGGCCTGGCCCAGTCCCGACGGCGCCGGAGAGTCTCCGGTGATCGTCGTCGCCGTGTTCCCCCGGATCGTCAGGGAGGTCGAGCCCCCGCTCGAAACGTGCGCGCCCGAACCCGGATAGGCCGCCGAGATCGTACGGGCGCCGACGGAGTTGCCGGAGACCGACGCCGTGCACGTCGACACGCCTGCGACACCCGGCGTCAAGGGGCACGCCGACGGCGTGAAGGCGTCTCCGGGTGCCGAAGACGACAGGGTGACCGTTCCCGCAGGACTCGACTTCGTGCCCGAAGATTCCGTGTCGTTGACCGTGACCAGAATGGATCCCGGCTGGGCGGCGAGAAGGGGGTTCGGAGACACCGAGACCGCCGCGGACGTCGCCCGCTTGTTGACGTTCAGGATCAGTTTGCTGGAGCTCGTACTCGAAATTCCGGTAGCGCCCGCGTAGCTCGCGGTGATCTCGTGAGGGCTGGCCGAGGACGCGGTCACCGAGACCCAGCACCCGGCCGTGCCCGCGCCGGTCGCGACGAGGGAGCAGTTGGAGGCGGGCGTGAAGGCATCCGTCTGGACCGAGGAGCTGAAGCTGACCGTTCCCGTCGGCGAGGCGGTCACGCCGGGCGACGTTGCGGACACGGAAACCGTCACGGCCACCGGCTGGCCGACGACGACCGTCCCGCTCGAGAACGAGATTCCGGTCGACGTCGAGACCGCGGTGACCGTCAGAGGCGCGGTCGCCGTCGCGGCCTTGTGGGTGGCGCTTCCCGCATAGCTGCCGGTGATCGTGTCGGCGCCGCTCGTCGGAGCGGTGACCGTGACGGCGCACCGGGACTGGTTGGCGACCGCCGACGGGGCGAGCGTGCAGACGCCGCCCGTCACGCCGCCGTCCCCTGACACCGTGACCGTCCCGGAGGGAAAAGACGGCGCGCCCGTCGTCTCCGTGTCGGTCACTGTGAAGGTCGCGACACTCCCCGCCGTCGCCGCGATGGAGGCAGGAGACAGAGAGAGAGCCGCGGACGTCTGCCGCGGGCTCACGGCCAGAGTAAAGGTCTGGGTCGATTTTTGCGCCGTCGGGGAGGTCGAGTCCGCCACCTGGAGCGTGAACGTGAAGTTTCCGGTGCCCGAAGGGGTGCCGGAGATCACGCCGCCCGTCGAGAGCGAGAGCCCCGCCGGCAACGTTCCGGAGATGAGCGTCCACGTGATCGGGGCTTTTCCGCCCGTCGCCTGGAGCGTGACGATGTAGGAGCTCCCGACGACCGCGCCGGGGAGCGCGCCCCCCGCCGTCTGAATCGAGAGAAGAAGGGCGAAGTCGGGCGAGATGCCGTCCGTATTCGCGCCGTGGGCGGTCACGACCGGCGTCAGCTGCTGCGTGAGCAGCGTCATCTGGTCTTTCGTGAGCGCGCCGCGCAGCGTCAGAAAGAGGGTCTCGCCGGGCGCCATCGCTACGGTCGCGTTTGCGGAATCGCCGAGGGCAATCGCGGGATTCGAGGCGTCCGCGAGGGACGCCGCCACGGGCGCGTTGTCCGCCCGGGCGATCGCGAGGCTCTGCGGCAGGCTCTGAAGCGTGCAGCCGACGCTCGTCGGGGTCGCCGAGTTCTTCGTGACGATGAGCTGCAGCGGCGCGGTGGTGTAAGGATTGTTCCCGTAGAGCGACACCCGGTAGGAGTGGGTCGTGTTCCCGGTATTCGTGACCGCGTAGGTCGCGTCCGTAATGGGGGCGTTGGAAATGTTCTGATTGGAAATATTCTGATTCGAGATGTTCTGGTTGGAAATGTTCTGGTTGGCCGCCGTCGTGTTGGAGATGTTCTGGTTGGAAATGTTCTGGTTCGAAATGTTCTGAACTGCCGGACTCGGGTTCGAGATGTTCTGGTTCGAAATGTTCTGATTCGAGATGTTCTGGTTGGAAATGTTCTGGTTGGAAATGTTCTGGATCGCCGGATCGGCGTTCGAGATGTTCTGGTTCGAAATGTTCTGGAGCGCCGCGTTCGGGTCGGAGATGTTGATGAAAGGGTTGGGATTCGTGCTGTTCCACACCTGGAAGCTCGGCGTGTAGATCTCCGCACCTCCGATGTCTGCCGTCGCGCCCTCCGGCTGGGCCAGAGAAGACACCGAACCTTCGGGGTTGAAAACGACCGAGCCGGATAGTCCGATCGTATTTGCGCCCGTCTCCGTGACGTTGACGGTGAAGGTCGCCCCGGGGAAGCTCGACGTCGCGAAGATCGGCCGCGCCGCGCCTGAACCGCCCGGGATGATCACGTTGTCCAGAAGGGTGGAGAGGACGGGGCCCTGGGAGAATGACGCCTTGCCGCCCGGGAGCTGATTGGAGATCGTGAGCTGGAACGTACGCGCTTCCTTCGTCTGGTTCTGCAGCGTCACGACAAAGGCCCTCTGAAATGTGGTCGAAAGCGGCTTCGCGTCCTGCGGCGAACCGACGAGGAGCCCCTCCGTGATGCGGCTCATGTAAATGTTCTGATTGCGGCTGCCCGTATAGGCGGGCTGGCACTGGGGAACGGTCTTCGTCGGATCGAGGATGCTGGGGCTCGACCCGTTGCCCTGGTTTGTCGAGGAGATCGGGGGTGTGTATCGGGTCCAATCCACGAACCCCGTGGAATCCGCGGGAGGCACGACGTCCCGGTTGTCCGTCCATGTCGCATAGAAGACCGGCGGATTCTCATGAGACGTGTTGAAGTTCCAGTGACCTGCCGAGTCGGTGACGAAATTCTGGCCCGCGATGTCGATGTAGTCGCCCAGAAACGGCAGCGTTCCGAGCGAGAACATCGGCAGGTTCGGGACGTTCACCTGGAGCTGGTAGAGCTTGTCGGGAGGCTGCGGCGAGATCGGCTGGTTCTCGTCGTCGTTGTACACGCCGCCGGAATCCGGTGTCCAGAGACCCATGCGGTACTGCGAGACCAGCGTGGAGGAAAAGCTGGGCGTCCCCGCAGGCAGCGCTTCCGCGACCCGCAGGTCGATCGTGTGCCGTCGCTTCGGCAGGACTCCGGGGTCGTCGTCGATGAAGGACCGGAAGACGAGGCCGCTTCCGGTCGTCCCGCCCGGGCTGAACAGCTCGCCTCGCGGCGCCTGCGTCCGGTCGTAGAGCCCCAGAAACGGGCTTCCCGTCGGCTTGAACAGGGCCAGCGTGTGATCGAGCCTCTGGTCGTAATAAAGGACCATCAGCCGCCCCGCCGAGAAAGTGATCTGGGGCATGAACTGATGCCCGCTGGCCGCCGCTCCGCCAAACGCGTCGATGGCGGTCGGGCCGGACCAGTTTTTCCCGGCGTTGGACGAGGTGGACATGACGATCCGTCCGTCCAGGCTCGCTCCGGTGCGCTGCGCCCAGACCACGTGGACGTAACTCTTTCCCAGCGGGTCCAACGACACCGCGATCGAAGGCAAGGTATTTGTCCGGAATCGCGTGCCGGTCGTCGACTGGTCGAACGGAGTGATCGTCGCGACCTGCGACGTGTTCCTCGACGGGAACGTCGCGCCGAAGTCGTCGGATCGCGCGACGAGAATCGAGTCGGGGTTGCTCGACGTCGCGAACTGGCGCCAGGCGACGTACACCTTCCCGTCAATCGGATCGATGGCGACGTTCGTTCCCTGGTTGATGGAGCTCGACTCCGAGAGCTTGGTCGGATTGGACCAGGTCTTGCCGCAGTCGAGCGAGCGCGAGAACATGATCTTGGTGCTCTGGCTCCCCGTGAATCGGCTCCAGACGACGTAGACGTTCCCGGCGGGAACGGTCTGTGTGTTTCCGCCGAACGTGTTGAACGTACACATCGCGGTGCCGCGCGGCTTGTCCACCGCGATCCAGGTCTTGTCGAGGAACTGTCCGGAAGTGCCGGCGTCGACGAGCACCGTGTTCTGATGCTGGATCGCGTCCTTTCCGGCGGGCGCGCTGCCGTTCTCCTTGACGTTGGTGTCAAAGAACGTGGATACGAAAACAGCGCCGTTGTTGGTGCCGCGGTTGAAGGCGATGCCGCTGTAATAGAAGACTCCCCCGGCCCCGGCGCGGACGGTCGGGTCCGCTGCGGCGCTGTAGGCCTTCAGGGGAGATGCCGGCGCGGAATTGTCCTGCGGATACCCGGGGTGGAGGTAGCTCTGCCACGTCAGCCCGCCGTCGTAAGACTTGAAGACGCCGAGCCACGCGTCGCCCGCGAGAGAACTGGGGACGCTGTCGGAGACGGGAAGGTCCACGGTGCGGTAGTCGTTGGCCCCGGCCAGGAGGTGCAGCGAGTTTCGCGACGAGACCGCCAGGGACGGCTCGTTCTGCCGCTGGAGGAAGGGGTCACCGCCCGGCCAGGACGTTCCGGAGACCATGTTGATGTTCTGCCCCGCCGTCGGCGTCTGCGCCCGGAGGGGGAAAACGGAGGCGAAGAGGATAACGATCGCCCAGAGAGCCCGCCGTGTGCTTGCATCGACACTCGTAGAGCGAAAGCCGCGGAAGGCCATGCAAACTCCTCAAAAAGCGCGCCGATACCGTGGCGCAATGGAATCAGAAGGTTGGCGGATCGTATACCGATGGAGACGGCATTTCCAGCCGGCATCCCTTTCGCCTATGCTTGCCGGCTGCAAAGGGAGACGCCATGGCCACCGACGTCATCATGCCGCAGATGGGCGAATCGATCGCCGAGGGAACGATCACCAAGTGGTTGAAGAAGGTGGGAGATCCCGTCAAACGAGACGAGCCCATCTTCGAGATCTCGACCGACAAAGTCGACGCCGAGATTCCCTCCCCGGTCGCGGGCACGCTCCTGGACATCAAGGTCCAGGAGGGCGCGACGGTGGCGATCAACACCGTCGTCGCGACGATCGGCGAAGCGGGGGAAAAGGGAGCGGAGGCTCCCGCGGCGGCGGCTCCGGCTCCTGCGGCGGCGGCTTCGGCTCCTCCGGCGCCCGCCGCCGCAACGCCTCCGAAACAAGCTTCCGCGGCGCCCGCCGCTCCCGCCGCATCGCCGCAGCGCCCCCCGTCCGAGGCGCCCCCCGCGGCGGCCCCCGCGCCTCCCGCCTCCGCCCCGTCCCGGCCGGCTCCTCCCGCCGCTGCCGAACCGGCGCGCGGTCCCGCTCCGGCGGGCGCTCCGCCGAGCCGCGAGGGCGGCGCGCGCATCGAGCGCGAAGGCGGCGGGGAAATCGCGTCGATCGAAGACCGGATCCGCCAGCGCTCCTCCCCCCTCGTGCGGAAGATCGCGCAGGAGCACGGCGTCGCGATCGGCGAGATCGAAGGGACCGGCATCCACAGCCGCGTGACGAAAAACGACATCCTGTCTTACATCGAGAACCGGCCGGCACCCGCTGCTGCCCCGGCGCCCGCGGCCGCGGCCGCGGCGCCCGCTCCTTCCGCCCCGCCTCCCGGCGCGCCAGCCGCAGGCCGCGCCGAGCCCGCGCCGCCGCGCGCAGCGCTTTCCGTCACGGACCGCGACGAGGTCGTCGCGATGACGAAGATCCGCCGCATCACGGCGGAGAACATGATCCTTTCCAAGCGCACGTCGGCGCACGTGACGACCGTCTTCCAGATCGACTACAGCGCGATCGCGCGCCTCAGGGACCGGAACAAGGACGCGTTCCTGGAAAAGAACGGGGTGAAGCTGACGTATCTCCCCTTCATTTTCCGGGCGTGCGTTCAGTCCCTGAAGGAGTTCCCGCAGGTCAACGCGTCGATCGACGGCGAGAGCATCGTGTACCACAGGGACATTCACCTCGGGATGGCGGTCGCTCTCGACTGGGGCCTGATCGTCCCGGTCATTCGCAGCGCCGACGAAAAGTCGATCCTCGGGCTGGCCCGCGCCACGCAGGACCTCGCCGAACGCGCCCGCGCCAAGCGTCTGAAGCCCGAGGAAATCCAGGGGGGAACGTTCACCGTCACAAACCCCGGCGTGTTCGGGTCTCTCTTCGGAACGCCGATCATCCCGCAGCCGCAGGTTGCCATCCTCGGCGTCGGGACGATCGAGAAGCGGCCGGTCGTCATCACGGATGAGAACGGAAACGACGCGCTCGGCATCCGCACGGTCGGATACCTCGCCCTCTCGTTCGATCACCGGCTGATCGACGGTGCGGACGCCGACCGATTCCTCGCGAGCGTCAAGAAGACGCTCGAGAAAGGCGAGTTCGACCTCGGCTGACGCGGTCGCTTCGGCGCGGTCCCTTCCCGGACGTTCGGAGCCGCTTGAGATCGTGCCCCTCGCGCCCGTTCCCGCGATCGGGGGACGGGTCTGCGGGGCCATCTTCCTGCTCGCCCTCGTAACGCGGCTCGCCGCGGTGACGTGGGCGGGCTGGACTTCGGTCGCATTCGGAGACGCTCCGGCGTATCTTTTTGCGGCCCGCGAGCTCGTTCGAACGGGCCACTATCCGGTCTCGACCGAGCCGTACTATTTCCGGGCCCCGGGATATCCGGTCTTTCTCGCGGCCGTCACTCTGGGCCACCCCGAACGCATCGCGGCCGCGAAAGCCGCCAACGCCGCGCTCGGAGCGGCGGCCGCGCTCCTCCTCGCGGCGCTCTCGGCGCGCATCTTCCGGAGCCGCGCGCTCGCGATTGCGACCGGAGCGGCGGCCGCCCTCTATCCCGCCCTTGTCTCGCTCTCCCTGGACGTCGCCAGCGAGCCGCTGTTCCTGCTCCTGCTGCTGGCGGCGGGCTTCCTCCTTCTCGCCGCAGGCGACCGCCCTTCGTCGAACCTTGCCCTCCTCGCCGGCGCGGTGACTGCCGCCGCCGCCCTGACGCGCCCGTCGGCTCTCGTCCTCGTGCCCCTGCTCGGCGCCCCGCTTTTCGATCGGCGTCACCCGCCCCGCGCGCGCTGGCATGTCACGGGTTCGGCCCTCCTCGGCTTTTTCCTGACCCTCGCCCCGTGGACTCTGCGAAATGCGCTTGTCTTCCACGAGTTCCTGCCCGTCAACGACGCCGCGGGTTCCGCGTTCTACCAGGGCAACTCCGACTGGATGGTCCGCTTCTACGAGATCCAATCCCGAAACGAATACCTCGCCTGGAGCCGCGCCATGTTCGCGAATCTGGACAGCCAGACGGCGGCGCTCGCGGCTTCGGAGCGGACCTCGCCGCGGCAGCGATCGCGCTACTTCTTCGCGAAGGCCGTCGCGGAGCGCTCCGGCGACCCCGCCGGGTGGGCCCGGCTCCTGCTGCGAAAGGCCTGGGATTTCGCGCGCCCGTACCCGAGCCCGCTGTTCTGGCCGCGGCCTGTCGTCTTCGCGGTCGGCGCCGCGGGAACGGCCGCGACGCTGCTCGCGGTTGCGGGGCTTTCGGGGGCGCGCCGGCGCGGGGTCCGGAACCTCGCGCTTTGCGTCCTGGTGGTGACGTTCGCCGCCCATGTGGCGCTGATCGTCGTCTGGCGTTACCGGATCCCGTACTGGGACCCGATCCTCCTCCTCTACGCGGCGCCGGGCGGCGCTAGACTCCTGTCACGATGACGGTTGCGGCGGAGAGACGGACGGTGAACGCCCGCTGGCTGGGGCGGATCCTTTACGCGGACGGTCTCCGGCTTCAACAGGAGGCCGCGGCCGCGGTCGCCGCGGGAGGGGAGGAATCGCTGCTCCTCCTCGAGCACGCGCCGGTCTTCACGCTCGGCCGGAATGCGACGGCCGCCGACGTGCTGCTTTCGCCGGAACGGCGGCAGGAGCTCGGGATCGAGCTTTTCGAGACAGACCGCGGCGGGAAGGTCACGTTTCACGGCCCCGGGCAGCTGGTCGGCTATCCGATCTTAAACCTCGACCCGGACCGCCGCGACGTCAAGGCCTATGTCAGGGATCTGGAGGAAACGCTCATCGGAACGCTCGCGGATTTCGGGATCGAAAGCGCCCGCTCGCCGCGTCCGGATCGCGTGACGTCGGTCTGGGTCGGAAACGACAAAATTGCCGCCATCGGCGTGCACATCTCCCGGTGGATCACGACGCACGGCTTCGCGTTGAACGTCACCGCCGAGCCTCTCGCCGGGTTTCTCGGGATCGTCCCCTGCGGCATCGTGGACGGGGGCGTGACCTCGATGGAGACTCTGCTCGGTCACACCCCGCCGCTCGAAGAGGTCGCGGCCGCCTTCCGGGCGCGCTTCGCCGGCATCTTTTCCCGCGAGATAATCGGCGCGTGAGCAGCCTTCCCGTTCTTCCGACGCGCCCCTCTTCCGCTTTGCCGCGCCCCTCGCGCCTGGAGCGCCCGGAGTGGCTCAAGGTGCGCCTGAACACGACAGGCGAGTACGACCAGGTGCGCGACATGATGCGCCGCCTGTCCCTCGTCACGGTGTGCGAAGAGGCGCGGTGCCCGAACATCCACGAGTGCTGGGCCCGCGAGCGCACGGCCACGTTCATGCTCGCGGGGGATATCTGCACGCGACACTGCGGCTTCTGCGCCGTCGGCAAGGGGAAGCCCGGCGATCTCGACCCGGAGGAGCCGGAGAGGGTCGCGGAAGCGGTGGCGGAGCTGGCGCTGTCCCACGCGGTGGTGACCTCGGTCAACCGGGACGACCTCGAGGATGGCGGCGCGGCGCACTTCGCGGCGACGATCCGGGCGATCCGCCGGCGCGTGCCGGGATGCACGGTCGAGGTCCTGATTCCCGACTTCCGGGGCAACGAAGCCGCTCTCGACTCCGTTCTCGCGGAAGCGCCCGAGATCCTGAATCACAACACGGAGACGGTTCCCCGGCTCTATCACCGGGTCCGCCCCGAAGCGCGGTATGAGCAGTCTCTCGAGCTTCTCGCGCGGGCGGACCGGTGGCGGCGCGCCACGGGAGCCGCGGTGAAGACGAAGTCGGGGCTGATGGTGGGACTTGGAGAGACGGTGGAAGAGCTCCTCGCGACGCTCGCCGACCTGCGAGCCGCCGGCTGCGACATCGCGACGGTCGGCCAGTACCTGCAGCCGCACGCGCGCCGTCTCCCGGTCGAGAGGTACTACACGCCGGCGGAATTCGACCGGCTCCGCGCCGGGGGCGAGGCGATGGGATTCGCACGGGTCGAGGCGGGGCCGCTCGTCCGGTCCTCGTACCATGCCCGGCGGGCGCTCGAGGCGGCGGCCGGCGCATGAGGGGACGGCCTCCGGCGCCCGCTCTTTTCCTTCTTCTTCTCGCCCTCGCGGCCGCCGCTGCCGGCCAGGTGACGGGCGCCGCGCTCACCCGCGAGCAGAAGCCGACCTATCCGGAGGGCCTGGTCAAGAGCCAGAAGCAGGGCAACGTGCTGATCGTCGGCCGCGTCGACCCCGGCGGCAAGGTCCAGGACGCGCAGGCGGTCGCGGCCACGAACCTCGGCTTCGTCGACGCGTCGCTCGCCGCCGTCCGGGCGTGGCAGTTCAAGCCGGCGACCCGGAGTGGAAAGCCGATCGACTCCGCGGTCAACATCGGGATCCGCTTCCGGCTGGAAGGCAAGAAGCACAACGAAATCCCTCGCCCCACCCTCGGGGACCTCGCCGTCTTTGCCGCGGACGCCTCCGGAAAGAGGGCCGCGCCCGACGGGATTCCCCTCCGCCGGGGAACGGACCCGCGGCTGCGTGTCGAAGCGGTCCTGGACGTCACGCCCTCCGAAAAGCCCTCGAAGCTCGCAGTGCGCGCGGAAGCGATCTCACCGAAGAACCGCCGGATCGCGATCTGGAACGGCGCAGTGACTGTTCCGGCGCGTGCTGCCTCCGTGAACGTTCCGTTCAGCGCGCCGATCGGCGCGGACTGGGAGGACGGGATCTGGCAGGTGCAGCTCGCCGTGGCGGACGTCCCCGCGGGCGGAGGCCAGTTCTGGCTCGCCGGCGATCCCGAGCACTTCGACTTCGCGGGGCTGATGGCGAAGGGCGCTGCCGCCGCGGCGGTCGTGCCCCCCCCGCCGCCCCCTGCGACCGCGCCGCCGGCCGGAGGTCCCCGCCGCCCGACCCCCGGTCCTCCCCGCCGGAAATAGCGATGGAGGACGGCATCGCGTCCGTCCCGACCCGGATCGGCACGGCGGGTTGGTCTTACTCGGACTGGAAGGGCATCGTGTACCCTCTCCGCCCGCCTCCCGGATTCGATCCCCTGGCTCTCATGTCCTCGCTCTTCGACACCAACGAGATCAACTCCTCCTTCTACCGCATCCCCACCGTCCGCTCGACGCGCGACTGGGCGCGCCGCGTCGCGCACAACCGGAGGTTCGCGTTCACCGCGAAGCTCTTCCGCGGATTCACGCACGAGCGCACGGCCGGGTCGCCCGAGGAGAGGGAGTTTCTCGCCGCGATGGCGCCGCTCGAGGAGGAGGGCCGGCTCGCCGCGATTCTGGTCCAGTTTCCCGTTTCGTTTCGCAACACTCCCGGGAACCGCCGCTCGCTCGACTCGCTGCTCGGCCGCTTCGACGCTCTGCCCCTCGCGGCCGAGTTCCGGCACGCCTCGTGGGATGCAGACGACGCCCGGGAGACCCTCGCGAAGCACGACGCCCTCTTCGTGAACATCGACCAGCCGTGGATCGGCGACAATCTCCGCGCGACGGACCGGGTCGCCCCGGGACGCGCGTATTACCGGTTCCACGGCCGGAACGCCGCGAAGTGGTTCGGCCCCGACACGTCGAACGAGGAGCGGTACAACTACCTCTACACGGAACAGCAGGTCGAAAAAATCGCCGGGCGGCTGCGTCTGGCGGGCGAATCCGCCGCCGAGCCGGACGGCCGCGCCCGGCCGGGAAGCGTCGCGGGCGTCACGGCGATCTTGAACAACCACTTCCGCGGCCAGGCCGTCGCCAACGCCCTCCAGCTCCAGCACCGCATCACGGGCGAGCTCGTCATGGCCCCGAACTCCCTGCGCGACACCTACCCGGTTCTCGCCGGAATCACCGAACCCGAACCCCCGACCCGCAGCCCCCAAAAGCCGCTCTTTTGATTGGGGTCAGGTCTTTATTATTAAACCAAGACTGCTTCAGATCGCCGGCCGCGGGGAATCATCCCCCCGTTTTCCCGAAGTCGCGGATGTCCCGGAACGGCTGTTCCCGGTCGCTGAAATCGGGCCGGTAATATCGGTTCGCCGTTTCGAGCTCCTGCTGGTATCCGTTCTCGAGGCCGTTCGCCTCGAGCGCCGCTAAGGCCTCTTCCCATTCTCCCGCGGTGATCGAACGCGCCAGGGCGGCGTACTTCCCGCCCGTGGCGGCGCGATGGATCGGGTAGTACTGCGCCATCAGGGACACGGCGACGCGCGGCGAAAGCGCCTCCGCGATCCAGGCCAGGGAGTCGGCGACCCCCGCGACGCCGTTTGGCAGGACGAGGAGGCGAACGAGCAGGCCGGATTTCAAGAGCCCGTCCTCCCCCATCACCAGTCGCGAACCCTTCTGCCGGTACATTTCGGCGAGCGCCTCGCGGGACCGCCTCGGATACTCCGGCACCTTCGAATAGAGCGACCCCTCCTCCGGGTCCGCGTATTTCAGGTCCGGGAGATAGATGTCGACGATGCCTTCGAGGAGCTTCAGGACTTCTACCGAGTCGTAGGCATTCGTGTTGTAGACGATCGGAAGCCGGAGCCCCTGCCGAGCGGCGATCGAAATCGCCTTCGCCATCTGCGGCGCATAGTGCGTCGGCGAGACGAACCCGATGTTGTGGCAGCCGCGCTCCTGCAGCTCCAGGAGCATCGCCGCCAGCCGCTCGACGGGGACCTCGTTGACGCGCTGCGCCGCGAAGCTCTGGCTGATCTGCCAGTTCTGACAGTAGACACAGCGCAGGTTGCAGTTGCCAAAAAAAACGTTTCCCGCACCGCGCGTGCCGGAGAGGCAGGGCTCCTCGCCGAAATGCGCCGTGTGAGAAGAAACGACGGGATGCAGGCCCGAGGCGCACGAGGCGAGGACGCCCGCGAGGCGGTCGTTTCCGCAATCGCGCGGGCAGACCGTGCAGGCGCCGAGAAGCGCGTACAGCCTTCCGACCCGCGTTTCGAGCTCGCCGGACGCGAGAAGCTGCAGGTATCCCGGCTCATCCATCTGATGGAGAATACGGCAGGCGAAGGGCGGGAAAGAAGGATGGTGACTTTCCTGCAGAAAGGTTGACGATGTCGAGCGCGGAGCCCGAACCCAAGCCGGCAGGCTCTCTGAGCGTTTTACTCATCGAGATCGCTGTCTACTCCGTGATGGTCGCGGCCTACCTGCTGATCGTGCTGCGCGCGCTGAGCCCCCTGCTGCTGAATGCCGAGCAGCACCACCGGGTGTTGTACGGCATTCTCGCGGTCCTGCTGATGCTCGGGCAGGGTGTTCTCCTCGAGTTTCTGACGACGCTTCTCGTCGGACGGTTTCGTCGCGCGCGCCGCGACGAGGGCGCCAGGGCCTAGGAGTCTGTCCGAGTAATGCTAAAAACCGAGATCTCGGGGGTACTGAAACCCCTCGGCACGTGACGATCGGGCGTTAGGGGCCAACTGTGGCGAAAAAGAGTTTTCACTTTCTCTCGTTTTCAATTACCTGGACGGGCTCCTAGGAGTCTGTCCGAGTAATGCTAAAAACCGAGATCTCGGGGGTACTGAAACCCCTCGGCACGTGACGATCGG
>JBBSGZ010000058.1:0-21926 GCA_038253555.1 Thermoanaerobaculia bacterium | reverse complement strand
TGCGGGAGCTGCCTTCGCCGTGCCGCGGCGAAGGCACCGGCGAGCGGCTCGCCTGAGGGCTCGACCGCTCGCCTGCTCCCTTCGTTCGCTGCGGCTCCCGCAGCGGGAGGCTCCTCCTTCCCTTCGGTCAGGAGACTCCTCCCGCTGCGAGCTTAGCCACCCTCGTCGCTGTGGCGCAGCTCTGCCCCCTCGCCCCGCGCTCGGGGAGAGGGCTGGGGTGAGGGGCCCGCAGGCAGGCGGAGCGCACTTGCCGCGGCGGCTGACCGCCTGCCGACCTACGGCTTCGCCCCTTCCGACAGGAGGCCGCGAGTCTTGCGGGCGACGATCCACTCTTCCCGGGCCTGGATGGCGAAGATCTCCACGGAGGAGCCTTCTCTGGAGATCTTCCTGTCTTCGGAGGACGCGGCCGCGTTTCGAGCTGGATCGAGTGTGACGCCCATGAAGCCCAGAGAGCCGCAAGCGGCCGCCCGCAAGGATGCCGAGTGCTCCCCGACCCCGCCGGTGAAGAGGAGGGCGTCCACCCCTCCGAGTGCCGCCGCCATGGCCGCGATGGCGTCGCGAACGCGGTCCGCGTAGAGGTCGAGCGCCAGCCGCGCGCGCGCGTTGCCCGAGTCCGCCGCCGATTCCACCTGGCGGTAGTCGGAGGAGACGCCGGACACGCCGAGGAGCCCCGAACGGCGGTTGAGCGCGTCCTCGAGTTCGTCGGCCTGCCAGCCCGCGACGCGAAGAACGTGCGGGAGGATGCCGGGGTCGACCGAGCCGGAGCGGCTCCCCATCATCAGGCCTTCAAGAGGAGTGAACCCCATCGTCGTCGCGACGGGGGTGTGTCCGGAAACGGCGGCTGCGGAGCATCCCTGTCCGAGGTGACAGCTGACGATCTTGAGCGGCGCGCCGATGCGCCCTCCCGTCATCTCCGAGGCGCGCAGCGCCGAGTATTCGTGGCTCAGCCCGTGGAAGCCGAACCGGCGAATTCCCCATTCCGTGTGCCACTCCCAGGGGAGCGGATACACCCGGGACCGAAGCGGAAGCGTCGAGAAAAACCCGGTGTCGAAGACGGCGACGTGAGGCGCGTCGGGAAGAAATCCCCGCGCCGCTTTCAGGACCTCGAGAGCCCGCGGATTGTGAAGAGGGGCGATCTCGGCGATGGATGCGAGCTCCCGTTCGAGAGCGTCGTCGAAGAGCACGGGCTCCTGGAACCGCTCGCCGCCGTGGACGATCCGGTGGCCGACTCCGTCGAGCCGCGCCGGAGGCGCCAGATCCGGCGCGAGACGCTCGAGCGCGCTCTGAACCGCCGCGGGAAATTCGATCGCGTCGCGCTCGAGATCGATCGTGCCGGAGGCTGCCGGCTCGCGGCCCTCGCCGGAGAACAGCGCAAATTTGAGACTGCTCGATCCGGCGTTGAAGACGAGAACCGGCATTTCAGGAACGGGAGGTCGTCATCGGCCGCGTCCTAACTGTTTGAGGGACGCTGCCAAAGCCACTCCGCGATCTCGGGAGGGTCGACGCCGTGCTCGACCGCGTAGACCGTGTGCTCGCGAATCCGCCGCTGGTACTCCCGTACGATCTCTTCGGCGCGCGCCGCCGTGGCGGGACGGCGCCGCGCGATCTTCTGCGCCGACTGAATGACGAGGTGATAGCGGCTCACACCGTTGCGGACGAGCATGTCGAACGGAGTCGTCGTCGAGCCCTCCTCCCGGTAACCGTTGATGTCGAACCGAGCGGAGGCTCCGGGCCGCTCCCAGCAGAGCTGTTTGATCGCGGCCGTGTAGCCGTGAAAATTGAAGACGACCGGAACGTCCAGCGGGAAAAGCCGCTGGAACTTTTCCTCGTCGAACCCGTGCGGATACTTCTGCGGAATCCCGAGCGCCAGGAGGTCTGTCACGTTGACGACGCGCACGCGCCATTCGGGCGCCTCGTCGCGCAGGATCGCCGCGGCCGCGAGAACCTCCGTCGTCAGGTTGTCGCCGACCCCGGCGAGCACGACGTCCGGGTCCTCGCCCCCATCGCTCGAGGCCCAGCGCCAGATGGAGGCGCCGGCCCGGCAGTGCTCGACCGCTTCGTCCATGGAGAGCCACTGGTGCATCGGCTGTTTGCCCGCAATCACGAGGTTGATGTAATTCGTGGACCGGAGGCAGTGGTCCATGGTCGAGACGAGCGTGTTCGCGTCGGGCGGCAGGTAGATCCGGTACGTCTTCCCCTTCTTGGTCAGGAGATTGTTGATGAATCCGGGGCCCTGGTGCGAGAAGCCGTTGTGGTCCTGCCTCCACGCCTCGGACGTCAACAGGTAGTTGAGCGACGCGACGGGAGTCCTCCACGCGGTCTCGCCCGCCGACTTCAGAAATTTCGCGTACTGGTTCATCATCCCGTCGACGATCGGCAGGAACGCCTCGTAGCACGAGAAGATCCCGTGTCCGCCGGTCAGCAGATATCCCTGAAGCCAACCCTGGCACATGTGCTCCGAAAGAATCTCGAGGACGCGGCCATCGCGGCTGGTCTTCTCCGCTTCCGGCGGTATCGGCCACGCGTACTGGCGCGTCGTGACGGCGAGCAGGTCTCCCAGCCGATTTGACTCGAGCTCGTCCGGACAGACGATCCGGAAATTGCGCTCGGGCTGGTTCGCCACGATCACGTCGGAGAGGTACGCGCCGAGCGACTTCATGGGGCTGACGCGTTCCGCTCCCCGCGCCGGGCCCGGAACGTCCACCGCGTGCCGTTCCAGAGGCGGGAGAGCCAGCGGGACCCGCCGGTCCCCGCCGAAAGACGCCGGGTTCATGGCGATGCGCTGGTCTCCCGTGGGGCACAGAGAGAGCAGGTCCGCCGCCGGCCGGCCATCCGCGTCGAAGAGCTCCTCCGGGCGGTAGGAGCGCAGCCACCGCTCGAGAGCCGCGAGGTGGGCCGGGTTCTCGCGAGGGTCTTTGATGGGGATCTGGTGAGCGCGAAACGTGCCTTCGATCTGGATCCCGTCGATGGCGTGCGGGCCGCCCAGCCCTTTGGGCGTGCGGAGAATGATCATCGGCCAGCGCGGGCGGTCGATGTCCTCGCCCCGCCGCGCCCGCGCCTGGATCGACCGGATCGAGTCGAAGGCTCCGCCGATCGCCCGGTCGAGATCCACGTCGATCCGATCGCTGTTGTTGACGAAGACGACGTCCCATCCGTAGCCCGTGTAGAGCGAGAGAAGCTCCTCGTCGGTCATCGTGTCGGAGATGCTCGGGTTGGAAATCTTGAAGCCGTTCAGGTGGAGGATGGGAAGGACCGCGCCATCGGTCGCGGGATTCTGAAACTTGTTGCCGTTCCAGCTACCCGCCGTGGGCCCCGTCTCCGCCTCTCCGTCGCCGACGATGCAGGCGACGACCAGGTCCGGATCGTCGAGAGCCGCGCCGAAGGCCGTCGAAAGCGCGTACCCGAGCTCGCCGCCCTCGTGGATCACGCCCGGGAGAGCGGGGGACAGGTGGCTCGGAAATCCCCGAGGCCAGGAGAAGGAACGGAGGAACCTCTCGAGCCCGGCGCGATCCCGCGTCATCTCCGGGTAGAACTCGGTCAGCGTGCCTTCGAGGTACATGTTGGCCATGTTCGCCGCCGCGCCGTGCCCGGGGCCCGTGACGAGAAGCACGCTCGCGCCCGTCGAGAGAATCTCCCGGTTCAAGGCGGCGATCACGAGGTTGATGCCGGGCGCGGTGCCCCAGTGTCCGAGCAGCCGTTCCTTGATGTGCTCCGGCCGCAGGGGCTCCTCGAGGAGAGGATTCGCCTTCAGATAAATCTGCGCGGCGGCCAGATAGTCGACGGCGCGGCGGTAGCGGGCCACGGTCTCGAGATCGAAGCGCCCGGCGGCGCGCTCTGCGGACTGCTGTTCGAGGGTCGAGGACATTTCCACCTCCTGATCTGCGGGGGCCATTCTCCTCCGGGAAACGTCAGTTCGTGTAAGAGGGCTCGCCATGGCGCCGCGAGCATCCGCTGCACCGGGAGGAAGCGCGCGCGGCGGGTGAACTCCGCGCGGAAGCGCGGTCCGATACCGCCGGGTCGCCGGGCTTCTGGCGGGTGCTCCCGGCGGCGAGGGATCAGAAAGGAGTGCGCCGGAAACGAAGCGTCTCTCCGGAGGACTCGCTGCGGACCACCAGGCCGGCGGGCTCCACCCGAAGCGTCCATCGCCCGACCGCGCCGTGAATCGCGAAGGCGCACGTCTGCCCCTGGTTGTCCCCGACGAAGCCGTCGCCCTGAGGCTCCATGTACAGCGAACAGGCCGCGTTTGCCTCGCTCGCCGAAAAGCGTGAGGCGCGCGGGGAGAGGGCGCTGATCGTCGGATCAAAGTGCGGGATGTAGCCGACGTAGATACCGCGGCCCTGAGACTCCAGGTGGAGGAACCCCTGCTGGCGGACGTTGTCCGCGTCGAACCGGCCAAAGACTTCGAGGAACATGTCGTAGGGGTGCGAGAGCGAATGAAATCCGGCCGCGTCGATGTTCAGCCGGAGCTCATTGCCGGGGGTCACGCCTTCGTAATGCCCGCCGAACATCGCCGCAAAATCCGCCGTCGTGTTGCCGGAACGGCGCTCCGGAGCCGGGCTCGCGCTCGAGGACGACGGAGGCGGGGCGGGCGCGTAGCTGGCGCCGCTCGGCGGGGGAGCGGGGTGGCTCGTGGTGCAGGCGGTGAATGCGCCCGTAAAAAGAACCCCGGTGAAAATAGCGATGGCGCGTTGCGAGACCGACATGGATCTACCTCCTGCCCGGCGGGCGCCTCGAGCGGTGCAAGACGTGTTCCGGAGGAATGGACCGGCTGAGACCAGCTTCCGATTTCCGCGCTGAAAGGACCGCTCCCGACGGGTCCGAGGAATTTCCAGTTTCAGCCGGGCGGCGGATCGAGGGGACGCGGCCCCGCCGCGTACTTGATCACCCGCGCCTTTTCGACCGTGACGAGCCCCTCGGAGACCATCTCATCCAAGATCGGAATGAGCCGGCCGATGCTCTCTTCCGTCTCGACGATCTCGATGACGACGGGCAGGTCTTCCGAGAGCCGCAGCAAGTGCGCGGAGTGAAGAACACTGCGGGCTCCAAATCCCGCGACGGCCTGAAAAACCGTCGCTCCCGCGAAGCCCTCGCGTCGCAGCCGCTCCAGGAGCGCGGTCGAAAGAGCCTGGTGCTTCCAGCGGTCCGCCTCGCCGATGAAGATCCGGACGAGGAGCTGCTCGCCGTCGAGAACGCGCATCGGGCTACCCTCCCACGGCCCATCGGGCGGCCGCGATCCCCGCCACTCCCGCTGACAGGCACAAGGCCACGGTGAGGAAGACGCTGACGAGCCCCATCCACCAGGCGCCCTCCCGCAGATACGCGAGAGTCTCGTAATTGAACGTCGAATAGGTCGTGAAGCCGCCCAGGACCCCGGTCGTCAGCGCGATCCGGAGTGTCGGACCGATGAGATGGCTGGTTAAGGCCACCTGCATGACCGCGCTCAGGAAAAACGACCCCAGCACGTTCACGACGAGGGTCCCCCACGGAAAGGCCGTCCCGAGCGCCAGCAGGGCCCACCCCGAGATCAGGTACCGGGCCCCGGTCCCGAAAGCACCTCCCAGGCAGATCCACAGGAATCGGGAGGTCGTCTGGTTCACGGTGTCAATGTCCGGCCGGCAATCTAACATCCGGCCCTGCGCGCGGATAAGATTCGAGGAGGAGGAAAACCATGTTGCGAAACCAGCGATTCATGGCGGCGGTCGTTTTGTCGGGGCTGCTGGCGGCCGGGACGGCGCTCGCGGCGAAGCCGGATGCGTACCAGGTGACGGGCGCGGTCGTCGAAATGAACAGCTCGGTGATCGTCGTGATGAAGGGCAAGGAGCGGTTCGAGGTTTCCCGCGACGCGTCCACGAAGATGCCCGCGGACGTCAAGGTCGGGGACAAGGTCACGATCCACTACCGCATGACCGCGACGGAGGTGGAGTCGAAGGCCGCCCCGGCGGCGAAGCCCAAGGCGAAAAAGGCCGCCTAGGTCTGGAGCAACGACGCAACGACGCTACGGCCGCGCCTGCGAACGGCGCGGCCTTTTTTTGTCACTCTCGACCCTGGCGGCTCCTCAAAATCTGCGAGATCCAGGGAGGGGTTCACGACCAAGTCCCTCGCCTTTATCGTCTTAGGAGCCTGCTCGATCGGGAACGCGGTTTGCTACGTCTTCCGGCACAACAACAAGGAAGACACCATGCCGACCAGCACGAGTCCCCTGGCGCTCGCCCTGCAGAAGGCGGACCGAGAGTTTCGAGCGTCGGCCGAAACCGAAGAGGACATCACGCGTCCCATCGTCCTCGCTCCCGTTCCGAGGCGACCCACACGGGACAGCGAGCCGACGCTCCGCATCCTCCGCAGCTGCGCCGAGGCGATGCAGGTCGACGACGAGCTCGAGCTTCCCCGCCCGGACGACGGCCGCCGGTAGACAGCTTCCGATTCCCGATTCCCGATTCCCGAGTCCGGTTCTTCTACACTGCGCCGGATGGGCGGCTCCTATTGTGACGTGGCTCCGGGCCATCCCGACCACGGTCCGTATCACGACCGGGAGTACGGTTTTCCGATCCGCGGCGACGCAGCGCTCTTCGAGAGGCTCTCGCTCGAGATCAACCAGGCGGGACTCTCCTGGCTCACGATCCTCCGCAAGCGCGCCGCATTCGCCCGCGCGTTCGACGGGTTCGACGTCGACACCGTTGCCTCCTACGGCAACGCCGAGAAGCGGCGGCTCCTTTCCGACGCCGGGATCATCCGCAACCGTCTGAAGGTGGATGCCGTGATCGAGAACGCGCGCCGGATCCTCGCGATCCGGGAGACCCACGGGTCGTTCGCGCGCTGGCTGGACGCGCACCACCCTCTGGACCACGAAGAGTGGCGGGAGCTCTTCCGGAAGACCTTCAAATTCACGGGAGGAGAGATCGTCAATGAGTTTCTGATGAGCACGGGATATCTCGAAGGGGCCCACCGACAGGACTGCCCCGTGGCGGCGCGGATCGCCCGCGGGAGGCTGAAGGCCCCGTGGATGCGGACAAAGCCGCGCCGCGGCTGAAGACGGGCCGGCGCCCCGGATCTACGAGATCGGTTTCTTCGATTCGACGGCCAGGTCTGTCGACGAGCGCGCCGGCACTAGGAGGGTTCGAGGACGCGGCCGGTGTCTTGGCGTCGGAGTCGCCGTCGCGCTCCCGGGCGGGGTCGCCGTCGGAGTCGCCGTCGGGGTTCCGGTCGCCGTGGGGCTCGGATTTGGCGTCGCGGTGCGCGTGGCGGTGGCCGCCGTCGGAGCCGTCGGGGTCGGAGTGGCGGTCGGCCCGTTCGCCGGAGTTGCCGTGGCGGAGGGTGAGGCAGCCGAAGGGGTTCGTGTCGGAGTCGGGGTCGGCGTGGGCGACGGTGGTCGTGGAGTCGCTGTCGGAGTGGGCGTCGGAGACGGCGCGCCTCCCTGGTATCCCAGCGAAATGACTTCGAAGTCGTTCCCCGTGAGCGCCGCGAAGGCCGGATTCAGGGCGGAGTTGTTCCAGCGGATGTCGTAGGTCCCCCCGATGTAGAGATCCGAGCCGTTGTCCGCGACGATGAGCCCGTAGGTCTGCATCGCGCGGAAGATCTTCTGCGCATCCGCCGGGAAACCGGAGATGTCTTTGCTCGCCTTCAGCCGCAGCCGGGCCCCCATGGGAAGCGCGCCTGCCGTCGATCCGGCCCGGTGCGAGGCGGGGAAAACGTACCCGTTGGTCGCCCGCACCGTCATGCGGAACGCATGCGCGATTTCTCCGGCGGCAGCGACCTCGTCGTATCGGACGAGTCCCGGAAGGATCGCGAGGCCCGCCGCGTCCGCGGAAGTCCAGGTGTCGGGGCGGCGTCCGTTCACATTCATGTCGAAGAACGCGCCCGATCCGGCATGCCACGTCGTGCCGTCGAAAAACACGTTGTAGAGCTCGTAGAGGTAGCGGTTCGTGCGGTCCACGATCAGCAGATGGCGGTCGCTCTGGGAGCGGCGGTCGACGTTGCCGGGATAACCGTCTTCGATCCAGTGCGGTTGCGTGGTGGCCTCGTCGGGGATTGGATAGAACGGAAAGCTCTGGTTCGTCGCATGGTCGACGCCGTCACTCTCGGACGCGTAGAGAAACTGAACCGTCTTCTTCGTCTGCGAGCCGTCGACCACCCCGTAGGGCATCCCGTAGATGTCCGGCCCCGTCGTCGACGCGTCGCCTCCGAAATCGGGATGGCATCCGCGCGTTGCTCCCACGAACTGGATGAACGAGGAGGAACTTGGATCGACCGGCGCGGAGCGGATGTCGAGGTTCCACCAGTTGTTCGCGGGGAAGAGGGGAAACGGTCCGGGGAGGGGACCGTTTGCGACAGGGCCGCTCGTCTGGGGAAACAGAAAAGCGGCAAAGAGGAAGAGCGCGAAGAGCACGCGAGTCGAGAAACGGCGGGGCGCCATGATCGAGCCTTTCCCGAGTGGCGGAGAAGCGGCCGAAGACACCTTCGGCGGTTACCCAGGAACTCGTGTTCAGAAAGGATGCACCCGGGGAGTCTCGAAAGCAAGCCCCGGGGATGGCCACGGGTGCCGAGGGACGCGGTGTAGCCTCGTCCCGTGCGGGCACTTCTCATCTTCGCGGCCCTGATCGGGTCGGCGGCCCTTTGCGCCGCGTCGCCGCCGCGGCGGGCGCCGCCCCTTGCGGGAGCGCGGCGTGAAATTCCGGGGCGCTTCTCGGGAGAGACTCTTCTGCCGAACGGATGGCGGATCGCGCCCGTCGGGCGCCACATTCAGATCGGAGATCTTCCCCTCGCGATGGCGGAGTCTCCCGACGGGCTTTCGCTGCTCGTGACCACGAACGGGTATGCGAAGCCGTCTCTGACGCTGGTCGACCTCGCGCACCGGTACGTGCGTTCGATGACGTGGCTCGACAACGCGTGGCTGGGCCTCTCGTGGAGCCCGGACGGAGACCGGGTGTACTCCTCGGGCGCCAGGGAGAACGCGGTGCGCGAGTTTCGCGTTCAGAAGCGGCGCCTCGCTCCCGGCCCTGTTTATGCGCTTCCGCCCGGGAGCGCCGTCTCCCCGCCGCTCTTCGCCGGCGCGCCTGTCCGCGAGCAAACCTCTTTCGTCGGCGGCATCGCGCTCGATCCGTCCGGCAAGCGCCTCTATGCGGTCAACGTCCTCGGGCAAATGCTGTCCGCCGTCGATCTCGTGTCCGGAAAGGTGGTCCAGTCCGTCGCGCTTCCGGCGGAGCCCTACTCCTGTCTCGTCTCGGCGGACGGACGGACCCTCTTCGTTTCGCTCTGGGGCGGAGGGAAGGTGCTGCTATTCGACCCCGTGACCCTCGCGCCGGCGGGAGAGATCGCGACCGGCGAGCATCCAAACGCGATGGTCGCGTCGAAAGACGGCGCGACGCTCTTCGTCGCCTGCGCGAACACGAATTCCGTCTTTGCCGCGGACATCGCGAAGAGGTCCGCGCGCGAGGAGATTTCGGTCGCTCTCGAACCGAAGACGCCGCCGGGCTCGACTCCTAACGCGCTCGGGCTGTCTCCGGACGGCCGCACGCTCCTCGTGGCAAACGCGGACAACAACTCCGTCGCCGTCGTGGACGTCGCCACTCCCGGCGAAAGCCGCGTGCGAGGTTGGATCCCAACCGGCTGGTATCCGACAGGCGCGCAGTTCTCGCGCGACGGAAAGACGATCTTCATCCTCTCGGGCAAGGGGCTCGTCTCGACCGCGAACCCTCGCGGCCCGCAGCCGGCGATTCCGGCTGCGCCCGGGCAGAGCACACGGGACGCGCTCGAAGGGACGCTCTCGTTCGTTCCGGCGCCCGACGAGAGGACGCTCGCCGCCTGGACGGCGAAGGTGCGGGCGCTGACCCCCTATCGGGACTCGCATCTTCTCGCCCCCGCTGGCGCTCCGAAAGGCTCACCCGTCCCCGCGCGCGTCGGCGGCCCGTCGCCCATCCGGCACGTCTTCTACGTCATCCGCGAGAACCGCACGTATGACCAGATCCTCGGCGACATGCCCGAGGGCAACGGCGACGCCGACCTGTGCCTCTTCGGCGAAGACGTCACGCCCAACGCGCACGCGCTCGCGCGCGACTTCGTTCTCCTCGACAACTTTTACGTGAACGCCGAGGTGAGCTACGACGGGCACGCGTTCTCGACGGGGGCGTACGCCACGGACGTGGTCGAGAAGATCTGGCCGATGAACTACGCTAATCGCGGCGGCGAGTACCTTTCCGAAGGCGGCGGCGCGAACCGCAATCCTTACGGGAACGTCGCCGCTCCGGCCGCGGGCTACATCTGGGACGCGTGCAACCGGAAGGGCGTGTCCGTCCGCAGCTACGGCGAGTTCGTGCACGACCCGAAGCCGGCGGTTCTGCGATCCAACCCTCCGGTCCTCGGCGTTTTTCGCGCCTCCGGGGGACCCTTTGCGGCGTCGGTGCCGGGCCTCGAGGGCCACGTGGCGCCGGACTATCCGCCGTTTGATCTCTCGATACCCGACAACCACCGCGTCGATCTCTGGCTCCAGGAGTTCCGAGCTTTCGAGAAGGATGGAAACCTCCCGAGACTTTCGATCGTGCGTCTCGGGGGCGACCATACGAACTACGCACTCGCGGGCTCCCCGACGCCGCGCGCGATGATCGCCGAGAACGATCTCGCCCTGGGGCGTCTGGTCGAGGCGATCTCTTCGAGCGTCTACTGGAAGGACTCGGCCATTTTCGTCCTGGAAGACGACGCGCAGAACGGGCCCGACCACGTCGACTGCCACCGGTCGGTGGCTTTCGCGATCAGCCCGTGGACCCGGCGCGGCGCCGTCGACTCCACGATGTACACGACTTGCGGCGTTTTGCGGACGATGGAGCTCATCCTGGGCCTGCCGCCTCTCTCCCAGTGCGACGCGGCGGCGCGTCCCCTCTACGCCGCCTTCTCTCCCGCGCCGGTGACGACCCGCTGGACGCATCGGCCCGCACGAATTCCGACGGACGAAATGAATGGGGCGGACACGCCCGGGGCCGAGGAGTCTGGGGCGGCGAACCTGGCGGAGGCCGACCGGGCGCCGGACGTCGCCTTCAACGAGATTCTCTGGAAGATCGTGCGGGGCAAAGACGCGCGCATGCCGCCGCCCGTGCATGCCGGCTGGGTGCATCCGGCGGTGCCCGCCGCGGACGACGGCGACTGACCGATCCCGGTTTCGTCGGCGAGCGCGTCTGGCGGCTCTCCGCCGTCAGGCGGGTTTTCTCGCAAAGAGGTACGCGCGGCGGCTCGGGTACTCCCCGTCGGGATACGGGTCTCTCTGAATCGATTCTTCGAGCTCGAGACCGGCTTCGGTGAGCCACCCTTTCATCTCGTCTGATTCGAAGAACGTGAAGTCGATCGAGACCGGCTTGCCAAACCATTCGTCGCGATGGATCGTCTCGCGGCCAGCGTGAAAAGCGGCCAGGAGCACACCCCCGGGGACCAGAACGCGTTGAAGCTCCCGCAGTGCGGACGGCATCTCGATCCGCGGAACGTGAATCAACGAATAGAACGCGGCGATCCCGCCGTACGTCGCCGGCGAGACCTCCGTCAACGCGCGCATGTCGCCCTCGGCGAAAGGAATATCGGGATGGAGCCGCCGGGCTTCCCGCACCATCCCGGAGGAGACATCCACTCCGCAGACTCTCATTCCTCGGCCGTGCAGGTATCCCGCGACCTGGCCGGGACCGCAGCCCATGTCGCACAGGAGGCCGCCCTCCCCGACTTTCTCCGCGAGCCAGTCGAGCATCTTGCGGTCGAAGGGCTTCTTCGCCAGCTCGTCGCGATACTCGGCCGCGTAGTCGGAAGCCACCGCGTCGTAGCTCGTCTGAATCGAATCCGTCGCCATCCGGCGCGGCGGCTCGTCCAGAAAGAGGGCGGTCCAGCGGCGCTCCACTTGCGCGGCTTCCGGGGTGCCTTCGGCGGGCGCCCACGAGGCGACCTCGTCCGGGCCGGGGGGCGCGTATGGTCCCGACTTCGCTTCGAAGAAGACGCTGCCGGGTGCGAGCGAGACGAAGGTGTGCCACACGCCCGGCGGCATCTCGGCGCCTTTGACCGGACCATCCGGCGAGATGATGCGTTTCTCAAGGAGCTCGCCCGCGTCGTCGAACACCAGGACGCCGATCGAGCCGGCGAGAGCGATCGCGGTCTCGCATTTGGCGGGGTCGAGATGCCGGTGCGGACGGATGTACGTCGAGGGCTCCAGGGCGTTCACGAGCCGGTGCACCGGATCCTCCATCGCGTGAAAGTTCCGGTTTCGTCGAAGCCGCGGAGACTCGCGGGCTTCCGCGCTCACCTCTGCCAGCAGGTCCCGGGTGATCCAGAGGAGCGAGCGCATGGGTTTCCGCGGACCAGCGACTCCTATTTCTTCCCGTATGGCGCCAGCTGCTCCGCGATGACCTTCTGATCCCCCGCGACGACGATGGTCGCCTGGTCGTCCGCGATGTACTTCGACGCGACCTTCTGCACGTCTCCGGGCTTGACGGCATAGACCTTCCTGACCCACGTGGTCAGGTAGTCCTCCGGCAGGCCGTGAAGATCCATGAGCTGGAGCTGGGCGATGATCCCCGGCCGGTTGGAGTTTCGCAGGACGAAGAGCCCCGCCAGGTAGTTCTGAATCCCTCGAAGCTCCTTTTCCGACGGCGCCTCCGCCTGGAGACGGTCGATCTCGGCGAAGATCTCCTTCAAGGACGCGCCCGTGTCTTTCGTCGTCACGTCCGCGACCTCGACCCAGTAGGCGTCCCGGAAACGGCTGGAGAGCTGGCTGCTCGGCGAGTAGGTGTAGCCCTTCTGTTCGCGGATGTTGCTCGTGATGCGGGAGCCGAACGACCCTCCGAGCAGGGAGTCGGTCACCACGAGCGGGATGTAGTCCGGATTCGACGGATCGATCGTCGGCATCCCCAGGTAGATCGTCGACTGCACGGCCCCCGGGCGGTCGACGATTTCGACGCGCCGCTCGCTCTTCGGTTTCGGAATTTTCGAAGTCGGAGCGGGGCCGCGCTTCCAGCCGGCGAAGGCGGCGCGCACCGCCTTCTCCATCGCGGCTTCGTCGAAGCGGCCAACGACGTAGAGGCGGGAGCGGGCGGCCCCGAAATTCGCCTCGTAGAACGCGCGCGCCGAGGCGATGGTGTAGCCCTGCAGCATCTCGACGGAGGGAAACAGCCGGCCGTACGGGTGGTCGCCGTACAGGGTGGCGCGGAACTTTTCGAGCGCGATCTGCTGGGGCTGGCTGCGCGCGATCGAAAGCTGCCGCAGCCGGTCCGCCTTCAGCCTCGAGAGCTCGGCTTCCGGGAACTTCGCGTTTCTCGCTACGTCGGCGAGCAGCCGGGCGGCGTCGGGCCCGAACTCGGAGAGCACGTCGATGTTCAGATCGGTCCGGTCGGGGCCGACGTTGACGTTGATCTCGCCGCCCATGTCGCCGGCCTGCTGCGCAATCTGCGAGGCGGTGCGCGTCGCGGTGCCCTGCGTGAGGAGGTCTCCGACTAAGTCCGCCATCCACACCTGGCTGGCCGATTCGTCGATGTTCCCCGTCCGAACCCCCAGCCGGAGCGTGACCTTCGGGACGGTCCCGTACTGCACGAAGGTGACACCCATGCCGTTGTCGAGGGAGATCTTGCGGGGCTTCGGCGCTGCAAAATCCTTCGGCTGGCCGGGCTCCGGCGGCGCCTGCTTCTGAGCGAAAAGCGGCGAGGCGATCGCCGCGACCGCAAGCAGGACCGTCAGGACGCGCCGGTGGATCTGGGTCTTCATGGTCGTTCTCACTTTAGAGACCGCTCTTCGGAATGGGCGGTTTGCCGTCGGGTGTGGCCTCCGCCTTCGGCTCGATCACGAGCACCGTCCGGTTGGTAGGCGCGAGGTACTCCCGCGCCGTCTTCTGGACCAGCTCCGGCGTGATCTGGCGAAAACGGTCCTCGAGCCCGTTGATGAGGTTCGGATCGTCGTAGAAGAGGGCGAAGCTGCCGAGAAGGTCGGCGCGGCCGAACCCGAACGTCGACTCGATGGCGTCGTAGAGGTCCGACCGGATCTTTACGATGGCTCGGTCGAGGGTCGCGCGCTCCAGGGGCGCGTTGCGCAGCTTTTCGACCTCTTCGTCCACGACTTTCAGGATCTGGTCGGCCGATTTGTCCCGGTCGTAGAACAGAGAGCCCACGAGAAGCGCGGGGCCCTGGATGTTGAACATGTTGCCGAGGCCGGAGTTGATGCCGCCGGTCACGTCGCCGGTCAGGCCCGCTCGCTGAACGAGCGCCTGGTAGAGGCGGCTGTCCTTGCCCGAAAGCAGGATCTTTTCGAGCAGCCCCATCGCGTAGTACTCCGCGGTGTTCGTTTTGGGCGCGTGATACGCGAAGGCGAGGGCCGGCCGCGTCGCAAGCGCGTCCTGCTTGGTGGCCCGCTTCTCCTTCTCCTGTTTCGGCTCCGTGATGTCCGGCAGCGCCGGTCTCGGCGGCGACGGGATCTTTCCGAAGAGGTCGCGGATTTTAGAAAGGGTCGGCGCCGGTTCGAAGTCGCCGGTCACGACGAGGACCGCATTGCTCGGCACGTAGTACGTCTTGAAAAACGAGTTCACGTCTTCAAGAGTCGCGGCGTCCAGGTCTTTCAGGTCCCCGTAGAAGTTGTGGGCGTTGTGCCAGTTGACGTTGGCGTACTGCGGCATGTCCAGCCAGGGAAAGCCGCCGTAGGGGCGGTTCAACACGTTGACGCGGACCTCGCTCTTCACGACTCCCTGCTGGTTCGTCAGGTTTTCGCCGTTGATGGCGAGGCCGCGCATCCGATCGGCCTCGGCCCAGAGCGCCGTTTCCAGCACGTGCGACGGAACGATCTCGAAGTAGTTCGTGAAGTCGAAGCGCGTGGAACCGTTCAGGACCCCGCCGTTGGCCTGGACGAGCTTGATGAATTCCATCTTGCCAAGGTTGGAGGATCCCTGAAACATCATGTGCTCGAACAGGTGGGCGAATCCCGTCCGGTTCCGCGGCTCGATGCGGAACCCGATCCCGTAGTAGACGGCGACCACGGTTTTCGGCGCGGTGGTGTCGCGGGAGAGCACGACGCGCAATCCGTTATCAAGCTTGTGGTATTCCACCGGGACGTTGAAGGGCGCGGATGCGGACGCCGCGAGGGCAGTCGTTGCGCCGAGTACGGAAAAAATTGCGCCCCATCGAGTCAGGAACTTCATGTGGTCCTCCAGGCGAGCCCGCTCCCGAAACGCTCCATGATGAGAAGGGGCCCGGAAACGAGGAGTCTATCCAGAGGGGGCGCGCCGCTGTGAGCCAATTTCGTCCGGCCTGGTGGCTTCCGGGGGCCCACGTCCAGACGGTGTGGGGCACAATGACACGGTCTCGTCGCCAGGTGCCATTCCGGCGCGAGAGCGTTGAGACGCCCGACGGCGACGAGCTGTTTCTGGATCACGTCGAGGGCCCCGCGGGCTCGCCGCGGCTGCTCGTTCTCCATGGCCTGGAGGGGAGCTCGTTTTCCGTGTACGTCCAGGGACTGCTCGCGAGCGCCCGCGCTCTCGGCTGGCGGGGGGTGGCCGTTAATTTTCGCTCGTGCGCGAGGCGCCCGGACAACGTCGTCGCGTGGATCCCCAACCGGCGTCCGCGCCTCTACCACTCCGGCGAGACCTCGGACCTGGATTTCGTGGTCCGGCGGCTCTCCCGGGAGGACCCCGGCTCGCCTCTCCTCGCCGCCGGTGTGTCGCTTGGAGGCAACGTTCTGGTGAAGTGGCTGGGCGAGAACCCGGCGCAGACCTCCGTCGTGGCGGCGGCGGCGATTTCCGTCCCGTACGATCTCGGGGCCGGCGCCACGAAAATGGACGACGCGTTCGGCCGCTTCTACGTCCGTGTGTTCCTGAGGACCCTCCGGATGAAAGCCGCGAATCTCGCGGCCCGATTTCCGGAGGCCGCGGCCTCGATGGACCTGCCGCGCGCTCTGGCAACCTCTTCCTTTCGCGGCTTCGATGACGCGGCGACCGGCCCGCTTCACGGGTTTACCGGCGCCGAGGACTACTACGCGAAATCGAGCTCGCTCGGTTTCGTCTCGCGGATCGCGACGCCGACGCTCTGCCTCTCTTCGAAGGACGATCCCTTTCTACCCGCTCGGGTGCTCGAGGAGGTCCGCGCCCGCGCGTCTTCCTCGATCGATTTCCGGACGACGGCCAGGGGGGGCCACATCGGCTTCGTCACCGGTTCCGGGCGTCCGCGCTTCTGGGCGGAGGCGACGGCGATCGAGTGGTTTCGGAACAGGCTTTAGAGACGCTGGCGGATAGAAAAAGGGGGCAGACCCCCTCACTTTTTCCCCGAGCCCCTGGCGCAGCGCGGGGCCGAGGGTGAAAGGCTGCATTCTCACCATAGTGGCGGAAGGGGTCCCGGAGTGAGCGAAGGCGACGTTAGCTTTTCGCTTCCTTCAGCACGGGCCGCTCCTCGGCCTCCCGGACCGAATCGGCGTCGACGACCTCGCCGCGCGCGATGACCGCCTTGTCGCGGATGATGGCGTTTTTGCCGACGGTCGTGATGCCGAGGCCTTCCGCGGACCGTTCGAAGTGGCCGATGCGCGCATTCCGGCCGACGCGGACGACCTTGTCGATGACGCTGCGCTCGATCCGGGCGCCCGTTTCGATCCGGGCGTCGGTCAGGACTACGGATTCCCGTATGACGGCGCGCGGTCCCACGTAGACACCGGGCGAGAGGACGCTGCGCTCGATCCGCGCGCCCGGAGAAATGATGCAGCCGTCGGTGATCATGGAGTCCTTGATCAGGGCGCCTTCGCGTGTCACGACCGGCGGGCGCTCTTCCGAGCGGGTGTGGATGATCCAGGACCGGTCGTTCAGGTCGAGGGCCGGCGGGTCCTCGAGGAGGTCCATCTGGGACTCCCAGTAGGCGTCGACGGTCCCGACGTCCACCCAGTACCCCTCGAACGGATACGCAAAGACGCGCTGTCCCGCGGCCACCATCCGGGGAAGTACGTCCTTTCCGAAATCGTGCGAGGAGTCGCGACGCCGGGCGTCTTCCTGCAGCACGGAAGAAAGCATCTTGAGACCGAAGACGTAGATGCCCATCGAGGCGAGCGTCCCCGGCGGGTCGTCAGGTTTTTCGATGAAGGAGCTGACGCGCCCGCCCGCCTTTTCCTCGGTGGCGAGGATGCCCATCCGTGTCGCTTCCTCCCGCGTCACGTTCAGGGCCGCGATCGTGACGTCCGCTTCCCGCTCGATGTGGTACCGGATCATCGGCTCGTAATTCATCTTGTAAATGTGATCGCCGGACAGGACGATCACGATGTCCGGATCGCCGCGCTCGACGAAGGAGAGGTTCTGCGAGATCGCGTCTGCCGTGCCCTTGTACCAGTCCGTGACGAAACGGCCCCGGTACGGCTGATAGATCTGAACGCCTCCCGTGAAACCCCGGTCGAGGTCCCACGGCCGGCCGCCTCCGATGTGCTCGTTCAAGGAGTGCGGCCTGTACTGCGTCAGGATCATGACGTCCGCGATCCCGGAGTTGACGCAGTTGGAGAGCGTGAAGTCGATGATGCGGTACTTGCCGGCGAAAGGGACCGCGGGTTTCGCGCGCTTGTCCGTCAGGACCCCCAGGCGGGACCCTTCGCCGCCCGCGAGAATGACGGCGCGTGTTTTCACGAGGGAGAGCTTACGCCTTGCCGCGCGGCGCGCGCCCGCTCGTAAAGCCCGGTGTACTTCGCGGCGGAACGGGGCCAGGAGAAGTCCGTTCGCATGCCGCGCCGCTGGAGCTCTCTCCAGAGACCCGGCTCGGCGCGCGCCCGGAGGAGTCGTTCGAGCGCGTCCCAGAGAGCGGCGGGCGTGGGCTCGTCGAACATGAGTCCATTTCCGCCCGGGTCTCCGGCGTCGATCACCGTGTCAGCCAGACCGCCCGTCCGGCGTCCGACCGGCACCGCCCCGTACCGCATGGCGATCATCTGTGTCAGGCCGCAGGGCTCGTACCGTGAGGGAATCAGCAGCGCGTCCGCTCCGGCATAGATACGATGCGCGTACGGGCCGTCGAACCGCAGCCGCACGCTCGCCCGGCCGGGGTAGTCGCGCTCGATTGCGGCGAAGGCGGCTTCCAGTGCCGCTTCGCCGGTCCCGAGGAGGACGAACTGTCCGCCGCCGTCGAGCCACCGGCGGACCGCCGGGACGGCGAAGTCGAGACCCTTCTGGGAGTCCAGGCGCGACACGACGGCGAGCAGCGGCCGCTCGGGCTCCGGGGTGAGCCCCGCCTCCCGCTGGAGCGATTCCTTGTTCGCGGGCCGGCGGTCTAGCGTCGATCCGTCGTAGGGCACCGCGAGCGCGGCATCTGTCGCGGGGTTCCAGGCTCCGACGTCGATACCGTTCAGGATCCCGGTGAGCCGGTCCGCGCGCGCCCGAAGGAGCCCATCGAGGCCGCGGCCGTGCTCGGGGGTCTGGATTTCCCGGGCGTACGTCGGCGACACCGTCGAGATCTCGTCGGCGCCGAGGAGCCCGAGCCCCAGGAGGGAATCGCGAAAGGTTTCCGGCAGGAGCGAAATCGCGTCGGCTTTCGGCAGCAGGTACTCGCCGAGAGCGCGTCCGGCGCCCTGCCCGGCGTAGGGGAGGTTGTGAACCGTCAAAACCGAAGCGACGGGCGCAAAAAACTCGTTGCGGCGCCCCTCCGTGGCCAGCCACCAGACGGCGGCGCCTGTGTGGAAATCGTGGGCGTGCACCACGTCCGGGCGGAAGCCGTTGGCCTGCGCGGTCCAGAGGGCGGCGAGCGAGAAAAAGATGAACTTCGGCGCGTCCTCGGCGATTCCGGCACCGTAGATCGTCCGGTCTTTCGGAACCGGCCCCCCGGTGATCAGCCAGAAGGGGATGCCCGCGACTTCCGTCTCGAAGGCGTGAGCGGCGAAGTCGCCCCCTCCGCGCCGCACGGTAACGGTCGAGACGTATTTCGGCCGCCACCGCGTCCAGTCGATGGCTCCATATCCGGGCAGCGCGACGCGCACATCGTGCCCCGCCTCCCGGAGCGCCGCCGGGAGAGATCCCGCGACGTCTCCCAGGCCGCCGACCTTGACCAGCGGCGCCGCCTCGGCCGTCAGGAACAGGATCTTCACGCCGGGAGTTTAGCCGCGCGGAAATGAGGAGCGCGGGGTGAGACGCGATCCATGAAGCCAGGCAGGGTTCGACCGGGAAAGAGATGCCCGTCTCGCCGTCGACCCACACCCGATCGCGGGCGAGGGGACAGCGTGAAATGCGTTCCCGGTCGCCCCCTCAGCCGCGCGGCGTCTTCGTCGGCGCGGGCGTCCGTCGCGACTTTGTCCGAGACTTTTTCTTGACCGGAGTCGCCACCCGGCCGGGCGCCGGCGGAACTGACGAGATCGTGGGCACGACCGTCGGCACGGGCGTAGGCACGGAGATGGATTCCGTCGTCGTGACTCTTCCCGAGGGGACGGTTTCGGTCGCGGCCGAGGGCGGCGGTCCGGGAGCGAAGCGGCCTCCCGACATGGGCGACGGCGGATGGACTCCCGGAGCCGTCCCGGAGCCCGGGTTGGCCTTCTGCGGGCCCTCGGCGGGACCGTCCGGCGCGGGAGAGTGCTGAGCAACGACGGCGGCCGCGAGAAAAACGAGACACAGCCCCACGGAAAAGCGTCGCATCGTGTACCTCTCCCTGCAGGGTACAGGAATGGCCGAAAACCCGGAAGCTTCGCAGCGATGTCGGGCTCGGCGTTCAGGGGGGCGAGGGGCGAAGGGCGAAAGGCGAAGGGCGAAGCGGAGCGTGAGAGGACACTCTCGAACCGCCGCCCCGTCGCGAGAGCTCGGGCCCCGGCCTCAGCGAATCGAGACGGCGACTCCGTTCTCGAAAACGACCGTCTTGCCGGTCTGGGCGTACGTCCATGTCTCTCGGCGCACTCCGGCATCGGTCGTCTCCGAGCGGGAATCGGAGGGCGGCCCGAGGAGCGCCTTCACCTGGTCGGGCGTCATGTTCTCCGTGACACCGGCGGCCGGCGCCGCGGCATCCGCCTCGCTCTGCGCCGCCGTCGTTTCCCCGGCGCGGTTGCTGCTCTTTTCGGCGGCCGCCTTCGCCCGGTCGATGGGACCCGGCGACTCGCGGCTGAACCCGTGAAAGACGTTCGTCGAGGGCCCCTTGAAGAACCAGAGACCGGCGGCCACAGCCAGCAACAGAAGGCACCAGCGGCCCAATCCCATGCCCTCATTCTACGATGCGCCGGTCACCCGGGATAGCGGGGAAGGCGGAGCACGCCGCCGCGGTTGTGGGAGCAGCATGCGACTGCGCCCCGTGTTTTTCTTCCCGTTCCTTCTCACGGTTCTCTGTTCCATTTCCGGCTGCGTCTTCTTCCGCCGGCCGGAAGTGGTCTTCCGCGGGATTTCGGTCCGCTCGTTCAATGCGAGCGGGGCGGACGTCGAAGCGGCCCTCGACGTCTACAACCCCAACGGGTACCGGATTTCCGTGCAGCGGCTGACGTACCGGGCGACGGTGGAGGGTCGCGACGCCGGGGGCGGCATCGTCGACGCCGAGACGGTCCTCGAAGGAAAGCAAACCACTCCCGTGCGCCTCCCGCTGACGCTCGACTGGAGCAAGGTCAGGTCCGCGGGACTCGAAGCCCTGCTGATGCGGTCGATCGACTACTCCGTCGAGGGGGAGATCACGTTTTCAACGCCGATCGGGGTGTTTCACCGTCCGTACCGGCATGCCGGACGCTACTCGCCGTTTGGCTCGGAGGGACGGTAGCCCGCGAAACGGCGAGTCCGGCTCTCTCGCTCCGCTTCCTAAGCCCGATGTTCCAGGACGGGCAGTCGCGGCGACTTGCCCGTCGCCCAGACGTTCATCTCCCGTTCGCTCTGAAGCAGCTCTCTCAGGGACAGCTGAGCGAGGACGCCGTCGATCGCTCCCTGGATCGTCTGCCAGACGGAGCGGATCGAGCAGTCGCCCATGTGGGCGCAGGAGAGATTTCCGGATCCGGCATGGGTGCCGCAGAAGTTGGAGTCGAAGAGCCGGCCGCCCAACACCGCGAGCACCTGGCCGACGGCGATCTGTTCGGGCGACCGCGCCAGGCTGTACCCGCCGGACTGCCCGCGGGTGGAGCGCACGAACCCGCCGCGGCGCAGGACGCGCATCATCTTGGCGACGTTCGGCTCCGACATCCCTTCCGCGCGCGCGAGCTCGGGGATCGTGACGCTTTCCTCCGCTCCCGCCCGGCCGACGTGCAGCAGGCATCGGAGCCCGTACTCCTCCTGGGTCGAGAGCTTCATGGATGCCGCCTTTCGCCAGTCGCCCCGAGCCTCCCGCCGCTTCTCACATCATCCCCAGCTGGAGCTTTGCCGCGTCGGACATCATGCTCATGTTCCAGGGCGGGTCGAACAGGACCTGGACCTCCGCCTCTTCGATGCCGGGCACGGACAGCAGCTTGCTGCGAATGTCGTCTTTCAGGACGTCGCCCATCCCGCATCCGGGGGCCGTCAACGTGAAGCTCACTTCCGCGCGGCTGCCGCCCTGCTCCTTCGGAACAACCTCGCACTTGTAGACGAGGCCGAGGTCCACGATGTTGACGGGGATCTCGGGGTCGTAACACGTGCGGAGCTGGTCCCACGCGAGCTCGCCCGCCGTTTTTCCGGAGGCGGCCGCGTCCTGCGGCGAGAGAATCTCCTCGCCGATGGCGTCGGCATCGGTCCCGTCGACGCGGGCCATGTACCCGTACGGCGTCATGACGGTGTAACTGCCGCCGAGAGACTGCGTGATCGCGAGCGGGGTCCCCTCCGGGATGCGGATCTTCATGCCGCTCGGGATCTCCGTCGCTTCGAACTCGCGGGTGGTGGTGACTTCTTTCTGCATGCGCATGGGGACTCCTAGGAGTCTGTCCGAGTAATGCTAAAAACCGAGATCTCGGGGGTACTGAAACCCCTCGGCACGTGACGATCGGGCGTTAGGGGCCAACTGTGGCGAAAAAGAGTTTTCACTTTCTCTCGTTTTCGATTACCTGGACGG